>JBIJBU010000121.1:0-5632 GCA_044345075.1 Candidatus Nanopelagicales bacterium
AGAAGGGGCGGCCAATGGCCGCCCCTTCTGCTTGTGATGACGCTTATGCGCTGGCGAGTCGCCCGCGAAGTGCCTCGAGCTCGGTGCCGAGCTCGGCCGGCAGGTGCTCACCGAACTTGGCGTAGTACTCAGCGGTGAGATCGCACTCGGCCAGCCACGAATCGGGGCTGACAGCGAAGAGCTGCTCGAGCTGATCGGCACTGATGGACAGGCCATCGAGATTGAGATCGGAAGTGACCGGCATTCGACCAATCGGGCTGTCGACTGCCTGAGCGTCGCCCTCGAGTCGACGAATAATCCACTCGAGCACGCGCGAGTTGTCACCGAAGCCCGGCCACAGGAAACTGCCCGAGTCGTCCTTGCGGAACCAGTTGACGGCGTAAATCTTGGGCAGCTTGTCGGCCGTGGTCTGCTTGCCGACCTTGAGCCAGTGACCCCAGTAATCGGCCATGTTGTAGCCGCAGAAGGGCAGCATCGCGAACGGATCGCGGCGCAGTTCACCGACAGCGCCGACGGCAGCTGCAGTGGTCTCAGACGAGACAGAAGAGCCCATGAACACGCCGTGCTGCCAGTCGAGTGACTCGGTGACGAGCGGAACGTTCGAGGCGCGGCGGCCGCCGAAGAGGATCGCGTCGATCGGAACACCGGCGGGATCTTCGAAGTTCGGGGCGATCGACGGGCACTGATCCGCGGGCGCGGTGAAGCGCGCATTCGGGTGGCTCGACGGATCGGCGGAGGCCGGGGTCCAGTCGTTGCCCTTCCAGTCGATCAGGTGAGCGGGCTTCTCGGGGGTCAGGCCCTCCCACCAGACATCGCCATCATCAGTGAGCGCGACGTTGGTGAAGATGCAGTTCGCGTACAGGGTCTTGACCGCGTTGGCGTTGGTCTCCATGCCGGTGCCCGGTGCGACGCCGAAGAAGCCAGCCTCGGGATTGATCGCGTAGAGGCGGCCGTCATCACCGAAGCGCATCCAAGCAATGTCGTCGCCGACGGTCTCGACCTTCCAGCCCGGAACCGTGGGCTCGAGCATTGCGAGGTTGGTCTTGCCACAGGCTGATGGGAAGGCAGCGGTGATGTAGCGGACATCGTTGGTCGGCGAGGTGAGCTTGAGAATGAGCATGTGCTCGGCGAGCCAGCCCTCATCACGTGCCATTGCCGAGGCGATGCGCAGTGCGAAGCACTTCTTGCCCAGGAGTGCGTTTCCGCCATAACCGGATCCGTACGACCAGATCTCGCGAGTCTCGGGGAAGTGCACGATGTACTTGGTGTCATTGCACGGCCAGGAAACGTCATCGCGACGATTGCCGGCTTCGTCGATCAGCGGGTAGCCGACCGTGTGCGCAGCGGGAACAAAGTCGCCGTTCTCGCCGATGATGTCGAGCGCTGCCTGGCCCATGCGGGTCATGATGCGCATATTGACCACGACGTAGGGCGAGTCGGTGATCTCAACACCGAGCTGGGAGATGCGCGAGCCGAGCGGGCCCATCGAGAACGGCACGACATACATCGTGCGACCGCGCATGGAACCGGCGAACAGGCCCTTCAGCGTGCCGCGCATGTCTGCGGGATCAGCCCAGTTGTTGGTCGGGCCGGCATCCTCAGGATTCTGCGAGCAGATGTAGGTGCGGTCCTCGACGCGAGCGACATCACTGGGGCTCGAGCGAGCGAGGAAGGAGTTCGGGCGAATCTCCGGGTTGAGGCGGATGAACGTGCCAGCGTCGACCATCTGCTGGGTGAGGCGATCCCATTCGGCCTGCGACCCATCGCACCAGACAACCTGATCGGGCTGTGCGAGTTCGACCATCTCGGCCACCCAGGACAGCAACTTGGCGTTCTTGGTGGGTGCGCTTTCCAGACCAGTGACCATTGACTCGCTCCGATGCGATTCCGGCTCGCCAGTTCGGCGAACGCTGATCGCCCAAGCATGCTCCTAGACACGCCTTCTGTCGTCTGGAAATCTCGTGCAAACGCTTCCGTGTGATCAAGTGCACATGGGGGAATGTGGCCCACGGCACATTGGTGGTGAACACCAGGTTTTCCATCGTGAAGTGGGTCACTCTGCAGCCGAAACTGCCCTCTCAATGAGTCGGGCGTAACCCTTTGCACCGGCGGGCGGTAAATGCATTCCGTCGGAGTAGAGCCAGGTCGGATGGGCCTTCGTCGCGGCCTTCCAATCAATGATCTGTACCCGCCCGGGCGGGAAGGCGCGGGCACACCTGCGAATGGTGTCGTTGTTGACCTTCTCCCAGCGTCGCGGCACCGCAAGGGTGAGCATGAAGACGCGGCGCTCCGGGCCAGCGATCTTGACCATCGTCTTGCAGTCCTCAAGCGAGTAACTGCCATTAGTGCCGAGGTGGATCACCACGTTCGTAGGCAGCTTGTCACCGCGCTTGCGCAGAAGACCGGGGCCGGTCACCGCCTGTCGACTCACCTTGGCGTCGACGATGTCGACACCCTTCTTGAGCAGCACCCACTTGGCACCGAGTTGAACTGAGTCGCCGATCGTGATCGTGTCGAGGGATTCAGACTGATCGGCCGCTCGCACTCCGGGCGCAATCGCAACAGCGCCGATGAGCGCGACCGCGATCAGGAGGGGAAGACGCATGAGACCACCGTACGTCGCCGCAAAGCGCTTACGCGAGCGCCACGGAACGAAATCTGCGCAGGCGCAGGCTGTTGGTCACCACGAATACCGACGAGAACGCCATCGCCGCCCCGGCCACCATCGGGTTGAGAAGGCCGGCCATGGCCAGCGGGATCGCCGCGATGTTGTAGGCGAAGGCCCAGAAGAGATTGCCCTTGATGATGCGCAGGGTCTGCCGGGAGAGACGAATCGCGTCGACCGCCCCCATGAGGTCTCCGCGCACGAGCGTGATGTCAGCGGCCTCGATGGCGGCGTCGGTACCGGTGCCCATGGCCAGGCCGAGATCGGCCAAGGCGAGAGCCGCCGCATCGTTGACACCGTCACCTGCCATCGCGACGACGTCGCCGACGCGCTGCAGACCGGCGATGGTCTCGGCCTTCTGCTCGGGCAGCACTTCAGCGATGACCTCCTCGATTCCCACCTCGGCGGCAACCGATGCCGCGGCTCGAGGGTTATCGCCGGTGAGCAGCACCGGCCGCAGGCCAAGCGCACGGAGCCCAGCAATAGCGCGGGCGCTCTCCGGCTTCACGGTGTCCGAGACGATCGCGAAACCCGCAGGCTCACCATCAATGGCGATACCGATGACCGTGCGGCCGAGATCCTCATGCACATGCATGGCGGTCAAAGCCTTCGTATCGAAATGCGCCGACCAATGATCTGCGAGCCATGCCGGACGACCGGCTGCCACCGAATGTCCGGCAACGATTCCACTGACGCCGAGACCTCTCACCGAAGCAAAGCCTTCGACCGAAGGCAGCGACTCCCCTGCACCCAAGGCGATCGCCCGGCCCACCGGATGTTCGGACGCTGCCTCGAGTGCACCGACGAGTTGCAGCACCTCATCGGGTGCGTGCATCCCTAGCGGTATGACATCGATAAGTGACATCCGGCCGGTCGTGATCGTGCCGGTCTTATCGAGTACGAAGGTGTCAACGCGTCGGGTTGACTCGAGAATCTGCGGCCCCTTGATCACGATTCCGAGTTGCGCGGCACGACCAGTGCCGACCAGCAATGCCGTGGGTGTCGCCAGGCCGAGTGCGCACGGGCAGGCGATGATCAGCACCGCGACTGCGGCCGTGAACGCAGCGGTCGCGCTGTGTCCGGTTATGAGCCAGCCGGCGAGGGTGAGCAGTGACAGGCCGATGACAATCGGAACAAAGATCGTGGCTACGCGATCAGCGAGACGCTGCACAGGCGCCTTGCCGGTTTGTGCCCGCTCAACCATGCGGGCGATGCGAGCGAGCTGGGTCTGGGCACCGACCTCAGTGGCGCGCACGATCAGACGACCGCCCGCATTGATCGTCGCGCCGATCACGAGATCGCCGGGACCGACATCAATCGGTACCGGCTCTCCGGTGAGCAGGGAGTTGTCGACTGCTGATTCACCTTCGACCACGACACCGTCGGTGGCGATCTTCTCCCCCGGCCGCACGATGAAGTTATCGCCAACTGCAAGTTCGGTGACGAGGATCCGCGTCTCGGTTCCATTGCGCAGCACGGCGACGTCCTTGGCACCGAGTGTCAGCAACGCCTTAAGCGCAGCGCCGGAGCGAGCCTTCGCGCGCACTTCCAGGTAACGCCCGAGGAGAATGAAGACCGTGACGGCCGAGGCGACCTCGAAGTAAATCTCGACTTTTCCGGACTCCGAAGGCAGCCAGGCGAAGTCCATCGTCATGCCGACCATGCCGGCTCCGCCGAAGAACAGCGCGTACAACGACCACGCGTAAGCGGCGATTACGCCGAGTGAGATCAAGGTGTCCATGGTGACCAAGCCATGGCGAAGGTTCGCCCAGGTCGCGCGATGGAAGGGCCATGCCCCCCACGTCACGACAGGAGTCGCCAGAACCAGTGAGATCCACTGCCAGTAATCGAACTGAAGTGAGGGCACCATCGCCATGAGCACTACAGGAATGGTCAAGATCGCAGAGATGATCACACGCTGACGCAAGCTGCGAAGTTCGCGGTCGTCGTCTGCTGCAGTGCCGCCAACATCTGAGATGGGTAGCGAGGCCGTGTAGCCCGTTTCGGCGACTGTCTCGATTGCTCGGTCGACGCTGATGCCCTGCGGCAGCACGACGTGCGCCTTCTCCGTCGCGTAGTTCACCGTGGCGACCACGCCAGGCAACTTGTTGAGCTTCTTCTCGATACTCATGGCGCAGGAAGTACAGGTCATGCCACCGATATCGAGATCGACCTCAGTCACCGAGCACTCCTTCGTCACTGCCGGTTAACGCCGGCCCCCGCCTGCCTATTCCTCAGGCGAGGGAGAGGAAGAGCTTCTCGAGCTCCTCGGTCGTCATTGGCGCTGCGTCGCCATCCACGAGGCACTGCTTGAGCCCGGTGGCCACGATCTTGAAGCCGGCACGGTCGAGGGCCTTGGAGACAGCGGCGAGCTGGGTCACGACATCGGTGCATGATCGGGAGTCCTCGATCATGGCGATCACGCCGTCGAGCTGGCCCCGCGCACGCTTAAGCCGAGTGAGGACGTCCTTGTTGATCTCCGGATCCAGGTTCATGGCCACAGTTTAGGCCATACCCCCACAGGTATCGGCTTTCTCGACTGCGCTGACTGGCCGATACCGTGGCGCCGTGAGCGAGCAGTCGGCAGGAGCTACCCAGCACGGGGATGCCCTCTTCGGGCGAGGTTCGCATTTCACTCCTTACCTAGCCACCGGGCTGATGGCTCGCGCGGCAACCGAGGCGGCCAGCCCCGCAGTGCTCCTGACCGCGATTGCGATTCTCGGCAAGGCCTCCACTGGCTCGTATCTCGTCGCGGCACTCACGGTGGCCGCGGCGCTCACCGGGCCTCTTGCCGGCGCCCTTATTGATCGCAGCCACAACCCGCGAGCCTCGTTCACCCTAGGACTAGGTCTGCTCACCGGCGGCTTACTCGGCTTGGTGCTCACTATCGGTCATGCACCCGTGCCACTGCTCCTGGCATTCGCCTTCATCGCAGGCCTCGGCTTCCCCGCTGTCACAGGCGCGTGG
>JBIJBU010000122.1:0-5565 GCA_044345075.1 Candidatus Nanopelagicales bacterium
TGACCCTGAGGATGTGCCGTGGGATCTCACTCTCGACGTGGTGGTGGCGGGCTCCGGCGCAGCGGGCTGGGCGGCGGCTATTGGTGCTGCACTGGGTGGGGCGAGCGTGCTGGTTCTGGAAAAGGAGAATGCGCTCGGCGGCACCACGGCGAAGGCCGGCGGCGGCGCTGACGAGATCGCGAGCACGTGGCTGTGGATCTGCAATCATCCGTGGCTCGCGAGTATCGGAGTAGACGATCCAAAGGATGATGCGCTGCGGTATCTCGCCCGCCTCGCCCGCCCGGAGAGTTACGACCCCGACGCACCTTCGTTGGGCCTGCCCCAGCGCGAGTTCGAGTTACTCGAAACCTTCTATGACCGCGGCCCGGAAGCAGTGGCTGCACTCGATCAATGCGGAGCCCTTCCCCTGCGCCCACTTGAGCTGACCCTGGACTACTTCGCTGATCTTCCGGAGAACGCGACACCGCGTGGCCGAGGCCTGTACTTCCCCCGTGCGGATGGATCCGAGGGCACCGGCGCGGACATCATCGAGTCGATGCGCGCCACTGCCGAAGAGCTCGGTGTCCAGGTGCGCACTTCCAGCCCTGTCCGCGGCGTAGTGGTGGACGACGACGGCGCCGTCGTCGGTGTATCGACCGGTGACCGTGCTTCGCGCATGATGCTCGTGCGCGCCCGCGGCGGAGTTGTCATGGCGACAGGGGGATTCACCCGCGATCGCGATCTCATCCGCTCGCACCTGCGTGGCCCGATCGTCGGTGGTCTGGCATCCGAGGGCAACGACGGCGATCTCGTGCGCATCTCGGGCGCACTTGGCCTGGATCTGGCCAATATGAACGAGGCCTGGTTCGCTCCGATGGTGCTGGATCTCAGTCCTTACCCGCTGAGCGCCGCATTCCGGCTGCCGGGCGACAGCATGATCCTCGTCAATCGACACGGTCGCCGTGTCGTCAACGAGAAGACGACGTACAACGAGATGACGCGCGCCTTCTTCTCCTGGGATCCCGCTCACGCCGACTATCCGAATCTGCCGTTGTTCATGATCTACGACTCGTCGGTCTCCGATCGATGCCGAGCGATGCCGGAGGACGCACCTGTGACCGAGGGCGGCGGCAACCCGCTGCCTCGTATTCCCGGGGAGGGGCACGAACTCGTCGCTGATACTTGGGACGAGCTCGCACTTGCCATTGACGCACGGCTTGCCGAGTACGAGAGCGCGCTGCCAGGTGTGCGTCTCGCGCCCGAGTTCATCAACAATCTGAGCGAGACTCTCCAGCGTTGGACACACATGTCGGAGATGGGTATCGATCGGGAGTTCGCGCGAGGCGGCACGAGCACTGAGCGTCGACGCTCGGGTGCGCCGCGCACTCCCGATATGCAGAATCCGACTATGCATGCCTTCGCCGAAGCCGGACCGTACTACGCGGTAGTCCTCGTCCCTGGCACGCTTGATACCAAGGGAGGTCCGCGCATCGACCGTTCGGCACGCCTTCTCGCCAACGATGGCACCGCCGTGCCCGGCCTCTACGGCGCCGGCAACGCGATCGCTTCCCCCGCGGGGCAGGCGTACTGGGCTGGCGGAACCACCCTGGGGCTGGCGGTGACCTTCGGGTGGATTGCTGGTGTCGACGCAGCCGCGCGAGGGAAAGCACAATGAGTGCATCGACATCCCCGGATGTCGTGGTTATTGGCGGTGGAACGGCCGGCTGTGTCGTGGCCGGTCGCCTGGCCGAACGAGCCGATCGACGAGTGCTGCTCATCGAGGCCGGGCCTGACTACGGCAGTCGCACCTCGGGGCGGTGGCCCTCCGATCTTCTCGATGCGAGCACCTTGCCCACCAGTCACGACTGGGGCTATCGCGGGCCGGCTGCCGGCGAGCGTGCCCTCGCCTTCGACCGCGCACGGGTCATGGGCGGCTGCTCCACTCACAACGGCTGCACGCAGTCCTGGGGATGGTCGGGGGATTACGACCGATGGGCGGCGTACGGACTCGCCGGCTGGGCCGCCGCTGACCTGCGGCCGCACTTCGACGCAGCGACAGAGCGGATGCGCGTGAACCGCTTCGCGGAATCCGAGGTGCAGCCCTTTCATCGGGCATTTGTCGAAGCGTGCGAAGCGGCAGGCATCCCGCGATCCGCGGATCTCGACTCTCTTGATGGCGGTATTGGTGTTGATGTAAGCCCCGTCAACATCGTCGACGGTGTCCGTTGGAATGCCTCATTCGCCTACATCGACCCGGTACGCGAGCGAGGTCACCTCGAGATCTGGCAGCACACCACCGTGCTGCGCGTCATCGTCAATGCCGGATGCGTCACTGGCGTTGAGGTGCTGAGAGACAACGCGGTGACCACAGTGAGCTGCGATAACGTCGTGCTCTGCGCAGGTGCCTATGGAACTCCCGAGATTCTCATGCGCTCGGGGGTCGGGCGAGGTGAGGATCTTGCGAGTCTCGGTGTTGACATGCAGGTAGAACTACCGGGCGTGGGCGACAACCTGCATGACCATCCGGCGATCACCCTTGAGTTCGACGCCTCGGCTTGCCTGGTGGCGCAACTCGATGCCTTTCGTTACGAGCATGGTTGGCTGCCCGAGGAGCAGTCACTGGCAAAAGTGTCTTCATCGTCGTCGCAGGGGCCCTTTGACTTGCACATCTACCCGTGGGTCGAACCGCGACCTGACTCCCTGACCGGCTGGGCAGCGATCATCCCGGTGTCGCTTCTCACCCCGGCTTCACGCGGCCGCCTTCGAGTAGGCCCTAACGGCGGCGTCACTCCTGATCATGCGTACCTTGCGGCGCCTTCAGATCGGGCCGCGATGGCCGATGGCCTGGCCACGGCTCAGCGTCTGAGCGCCGGGGATCAGTTAGCGCCACTTCTGGGTACACGCCTTAACCCACAGCAACCAGATGAGGGCATCGATTCCTGGATGATCAGGACGCACAGCCACTACTGGCATCCTGCGGGCACGGCAGCGATGGGCCCCGCCGATCGAGGTGGGGTCTGCGATGCTGACGGCAGAGTGCACGGGGTTGTCGGTCTGACACTGGCCGATGCCTCGATCTTCCCCGAGGTTCCGCGCTCCACCCCTGCTATGCCCGTCGTCGTCGTGGGCGAGCGCATCGTGTCGAGCATGAAGTGAGGAGGATCAATAGTGACAGTTGATTCGTGGACATTTCCGAGCGGCCGGGCGGCTGAGCCGCGGGTAAGTGACGGACGCCTGCAAGTTCGGGGCTTTCAGACGTGGTACCGGGTGACAGGCGATCTCGATTCCGGACGTATTCCGGTAATCCTGCTCCACGGCGGGCCGGGCTATCCGTCCTATTCGTTGGAGCCGATGGAGGTGCTTGCTCGCACGGGTAGGGCAGTGGTGCGCTACGACCAACTCGGATGTGGGGAGTCCTCGCTCAAGCATGTGTCTCACGATCCGGCCATGTTCGAACCCGGCTTATTCATCGAAGAACTCGCACTGCTGATCAGTGAGCTTGGACTCGATCAATACGTGCTCCTCGGTCAGTCCTGGGGCGGGATGCTTGCGCTGGACTTCGCCCTCACCTCGCCGCCCGGACTAGCTGGGCTCATCCTCTACTCCACGCTGGCGAGTATCGAGGAGTGGAAGACGGCCACCGATGCGCTCCTCGCCACGCTTCCCGAGGATGTTCGCACGGTGCTCGCCGAGTTGCGTGGTACGGATGCTGTCGACTCGCCTGAGTTCAAGGCGGCAGAGCACGAGTTCAACCGACGCTTCGTCTGTCGGCTCGACCCGCTTCCCGAATGCGCCCAGAGAAGCGAGCGATCACTCGAGTCGGATGGCGAGGTCTACCGCGTCATGGCGGGAGGGTCGGAATTCGACAACGGTGCGGGCATGGCTGTCCTGCATCACTGGGATGTTCGCCCACGCCTGCACGAGATCGCGGTCCCCACCCTGTGCATCTCGGGTGAGTTTGATGAGGCAACCCCCGAGGTCATGGGCACGCTTGCAGCCGGGATCGCCGGTTCGAAGTGGCACGTGCTCCCTGATGCATCGCATTGTGCGCACCTGGAGACACCGCACTCCTTCTTCTCCTTGGTGACGGACTTTCTCGCTCACGTCGACGAAAGGAACGGAACTCATGACTGACACGCATGTCGCGCTCGTCACCGGTGCTGCCTCCGGCATCGGTCGCGCCACAGCACTCCGCCTCGCGGAGCGGGGTGACCAAGTCATCTGCGCTGACCTCTCTGCGGCCGCACTGGAGGAGGTGGTGTCGTTGACGGGTGGCGTTCCCGTGGCGGGAGACGTCACTCGCGAGGCAGACGCGGATGCGCTCGTCGACGCTGCAGTCGAGCGATACGGCCGATTGGACAGCGTCGTGCATTGCGCAGGTATTGAGGAGGCTTTCGTCGATGCCCGAGAGATGTCGCTCGCGGTGTTCGAGCAGACCATGCGCGTCAATGTGACCGGATCCTTCCTGGTGGGCCGAGCGGCGGGCCGAGTGATGGTGCCGCAGGGATCCGGCTCGATAGTCCTGCTCGGATCGATCCTGTCGACGGTCGGATACGGAGGCAATGCCGCGTACACCGCGTCCAAGGGAGCCGTGCTGCAGTTAGGTCGCGCGCTCGCGGTCGATTGGTCGAAATTCGGCGTGCGTGTCAATGTGGTCGGGCCAGGGCCGGTTGCCACGCCGATGAGCCAGGCGTCAATTAATGATCCGGCAAGGGGCGCTTGGCTGCGCGAGCGCATCCCGCTCGGTCGTCCGGCGTTGGCCCAGGAGGTCGCGGCGGTCTGTGCCTTTCTCACCTCGGAGGACTCCTCGTACATGTCAGGCGCTTACGTTCCCGTCGATGGTGGTTGGCTGGCCCTGTGATGTCGACATGGAGTCAGCGACGTCTGCCGAGACCGAAGGACATCCTTCCTCTCATCGGCAAGCCAGATCGGTCAAAATCACTGCTTCAACGACGTCTGGAGCGATGCGCGAGCATTGGTGATATCCGAGAACTGGCCCGTCGCAAGACTCCTCGCGCGGTATTCGAGTACACCGATGGTGCGGCGTTGTCGGAGTCGAGCTTGCGGCGCAGCCGCGAGGCATACCGCAGTGTCGAGTTCACCCCTCGCGTGCTGCGTGATGTGGCAAATGTCGATCTCACCGTGGAGATGATGGGTGTGTCGAGTCGACTCCCATTCGCTTTCGCCCCCACTGGTTTCACGCGGATGATGAACCACGTCGGTGAGCCGGCAGTGGCAAGAGTCGCGGCAGACCGGGGCATTCCATACGCGCTCTCCACGTTCGGAACTACCAGCATCGAGGAGCTTGCGGAGGCAAGCCCGAGTACGCGTCGGTGGTTTCAGTTGTATGTGTCGCGTGATCGCGCTCAGGCAGAAGATTTCATGCGCCGTGCTGATGCGAATGGATACGACACCCTCATCCTCACTGTCGACACGGTGGTGGGTGGAATTCGCCGCCGCGAGATAAGCAATGGGTTGACCATTCCGCCCCAGCTACGGCTGTCGACCATGGCAGACATGGCCCTCCATCCGCGTTGGTGGCTGAACGTTTTGACCACGCCGCCGTTGACCTTCGCGAATCTGACG
>JBIJBU010000123.1:0-5543 GCA_044345075.1 Candidatus Nanopelagicales bacterium
GGAAATCCTTCTCGACGACGACACTGTCGCACGCGCTGCCGTGCCCTCGGGTGCCTCCACCGGCGCCTTCGAGGCCGCCGAGCGCCGCGATGGCGAGGCGCGTTACGGCGGAAAGGGCGTCCTGCTGGCCGTCGCTGCCGTTGAAGAGGAGATCGCCCCCGAGATCATCGGCTACGACGCTGCTGACCAGCGCCTCGTCGACCAGGCGATGATCGATCTCGACGGCACCCCGAACAAGTCGCGCCTCGGCGCGAACGCGATCCTCGGTGTCTCGCTCGCGGTCGCCAAGGCCGCTGCCCAGTCAGCCGGCCTGCCTCTCTTCCGCTACATCGGTGGCCCGAACGCCCACGTATTGCCCGTCCCGATGATGAACATCCTCAATGGTGGTGCGCATGCCGATACCGGCGTCGACATCCAGGAGTTTATGATCGCCCCAATCGGCGCTCCCACCTTCCGCGAGGCACTGCGCCAGGGCACTGAGGTGTACCACGCGCTCAAGGCCGTATTGAAGAAGAACGGCTACGCGACCGGCCTCGGTGATGAAGGCGGCTTCGCCCCCGACCTGCCGAATAACCGTGCAGCGCTTGAGCTCATCGCGACCGCAGTCGCGTCCGCGGGCCTGACCTTGGGCAAGGACGTCGCACTGGCACTCGACGTCGCGTCGACCGAGTTCTACAAGGACGGTGCCTACGCGTTCGAGGGCGCTGCTCGCTCGGCTGAGTGGATGACGGGCTACTACGAGGGCCTGCTCAACGACTTCCCGTTGGTGTCGATCGAAGACCCGTTGGCCGAGGATGACTGGGCCGGTTACGCCCACATCACCCAGGCGATCGGTGATCGCGTGCAGCTCGTCGGCGACGACCTCTTCGTCACCAACCCCGAGCGCCTGCAGCGCGGTATCGATGCCGACGTCGCGAACGCCCTCCTGGTGAAGGTGAACCAGATCGGCTCCCTGACCGAGACCCTCGACGCTGTCTCTCTGGCCCAGCGCAATGGCTACCGCTGCATGATGAGCCACCGCTCAGGCGAGACCGAGGATGTCACCATCGCCGATCTGGCTGTCGCCACCGACTGCGGCCAGATCAAGACCGGTGCCCCGGCTCGTTCGGAGCGCGTCGCGAAGTACAACCAGCTGCTGCGCATCGAGGAAGAACTCGATGATGCAGGCCGTTACGCGGGTGCCAAGGCCTTCCCGCGTTTCGCCGGCTGAACTTTCACCTCTTTCATGTCACCATCGTCAGTATGAGCGCTTCCTCAGGTCTGCTCGACCCCCGCCGCAAGGGGTCGATCACTGGGCGTGCGCTCGTACTGGCGGTGGTGCTCATCATCTTGGCCGTCACCTTGGCCGTCCCGATCAAGTCATGGTTCGCCCAGCGGGCCCAGATCGCCGGCCTCGAAGCCGATGTTGCCTCAGCCCAGGCGCAGGTCGACTCGCTGAAGTTGCAGAAGGAGCGCTGGGCCGACCCGGCTTTCGTTGCTGCTGAAGCACGTCGCCGTCTGCACTTCGTACTGCCCGGTGAGATCGGCTACGTGACCCTCGGGGCAGACGGGCAGCCCCTCGATGGCAGTGGCCTCGGCACCACGCCTGCGCCGAGTTGGTACTCCTCGTTGTATGGCGCACTTCAGCAGGCTGACCGGCTCACCGGTGCCGAATGATCCCTCGGTGTCGCCTGGCCTGAGCGTCGACGACACCGCGCGTATTGAACTGCAGCTCGGTCGCACTCCGCGCGGCTCAGTTGATGTCGCCCATCGGTGCGAGTGCGGGTCGCCAACTGTCGTGAAGACCCTCCCGCGCTTGCCGGATGGCACTCCTTTTCCCACGACGTATTACATGACTTGCCCGCGACTGACATCAGCGATCGGAACGTTGGAGAGCAGCGGGATGATGCGCGAGATGGAAGCTCGACTCGGAAGTGACGCGGAGCTCGCCGCTGCTTATCGCGCAGCGCACGCCTCCTATCTCGAGACCCGCTACGCGATGGGCGACATCGAGGAGATCCACGGTATCAGTGCTGGCGGCATGCCTGATCGCGTGAAGTGCCTGCATGTTCTTGCCGCACATGCCCTGGCGGCAGGGCCAGGCGTCAACCCCCTTGGCGATGAAGTGCTCGCGGCGCTCGAGCCGTGGTGGCGCACCTCGCCCTGCTCGCAGCTCGCATGACTCGCGTCGCCGCAATCGATTGCGGTACCAACGCTCTTCGGCTTCTGATCGCTGACATCGATGCAGCCGGAACGCTCACTGATGTTGTCAGGCTGATGCGCACCGTTCGCCTTGGTGAGGGTGTCGATAGCACCGGTGAGTTCTCGACCGCTGCTCTTGAGCGCACGTTCGCGGTCTGTGACGAGTACGCATCGATCATTGCCTTACAGGGTGTTGAGCGTTCTCGATTCGTAGCCACGTCAGCAAGTCGCGATGTGTCGAACCGCGCGCAGTTCGTCGAAGGCGTCGTCTCCCGCATGGGTATTGCACCGGAAGTGATTGAGGGAACCGAAGAGGCCGGACTGTCATATGAAGGTGCCACTCGATCGCTGTCGGGTGTGATTGCGCCGGCCCTCGTCGTCGACATCGGCGGCGGCTCGACCGAGTTCGTCCTGGGTGAGCAGTCCGTCAGCGTGAACATTGGCTGCGTGCGCATGACCGAGCGTCACCTGCATTCAGATCCGCCGAGCGAAGCCGAGATCGATCTGGTGCGCGCTGATCTTGCTGAGGCAATGCACCGGGCGGGGGAGTCAGTTGATCTGCGTGCTGCCGGAACCCTGGTCGGCGTAGCCGGCACGGTCACCACAGTGGCCGCTCGCGCCCTCGGCCTGGAGTCCTATGACCCTGAGATCCTGCACGGCGCGATCATCGAGCGCGAGCCTCTCGAGCGAGCCATCGCCGACCTCGTGGCGATGAGCCGGGTCGAGCGGGTGGCACTGGCGTACATGCATCCCGGCCGGGTCGACATCATCGGCGGTGGTGCCCTCGTGCTGGGCGCCGTGGTGGCGGCTGTGGGCCTGCCCACCCTGACCGTCTCGGAATGCGACATTCTCGATGGCATCGCTTACAGGCTGGCTGCGGCAACCCGCTGAAGCGGGGCTGTTCTTTTCATGTAAACGGTTGTCGGTGCCCTCGTCTCCTCCTTAGACTCGGGGGCCGATCAAGGAGGAACCGTGGCCATCACCATCCGCGACGTCGCTGAGGCAGCCGGCGTCTCGACCGCGACAGTCTCCCGCGCACTGCGGGGGCTCCCCAATGTCGATGAGGCCACCCGCGCCCGAGTTCAGGCCATCGCCGCTGAGCTCGACTACGTGATCTCGCCGAGTGCCTCTCGGCTTGCCAGCGGTCGTAC
The DNA here is from genome assembly GCA_044345075.1 of Candidatus Nanopelagicales bacterium. Lineage (GTDB taxonomy): Bacteria > Actinomycetota > Actinomycetes > S36-B12 > S36-B12 > CAIKZY01. Next base: position 3,333 of record JBIJBU010000123.1, read on the forward strand.
CGGCAGCATCGGGGTGATCACGCCCTACATCTCCCGCTGGTTCTTCTCCACCGTCATATCGGGCGTCGAGTCCGTCCTTCAGAGCGCCGGAATGGATCTCCTGCTCATGAGCGTCAGCACCTCCAGCTCGCAGCATCGACTGCCTCCCGCACCGCGCCTGCGCCGGCGGGTCGATGGCGTCCTCGCGATTGCATTGCAGGCGGATGATCCCCAACTCGATGAAGTGCTGGACCTTGGCCTGCCGACGAGCCTCATCGGCACCATCAAGAAGGGCGTTGCTGGAGTCTCGATCGAGGATTTCAATGCTGCGTGCATCGCAACACAGCATCTGATCAACCTCGGGCATTCTCGCATCGGAGTCATTCGCGGAAATTCCGCGAAGTCGCCATCCATTCCGACTTTCGAGCGCTACCGCGGGTATCGAGAGACGATGCTCGCCGCAGGCATTCAGCCCGATTCATTGCTGGAAGCCTTCGGCTACTTCACGCTCGAAGGTGGTGAGCAAGCGATGACCGCGTTACTGACCAATCGTGATCGGCCGACTGCTGTCTTTGCGATGTCGGATGAGATGGCCTTCGGGGCAATCCGCGCTGTGCGCGCCCATGGACTCGTCCCTGGAAAGGACATTTCCATCATCGGAGTTGATAACCACAGTCTTGCCGAACTCATGGACCTTACGACGGTGGCGCAGCCAGTATTCGACCTTGGTCGAGTAGCCGCGGAGGCATTGCTCGTACAGATCCGCACCGGCGGTTCCCCGATGCAACAGGAATCAATTCAGCTCCCGACTCAGTTGATCGTCCGAGGTTCGACCTCACCCGTGATGTGAGCCCGACATGACCCTCGTTCTCTCCTAGACTCCTGACATGCGCAACGTGACGATCCCGATCAACGGTTCGGCTGTCGACGGCTACCTGGCCCTGCCGGCCAGTGGCGCCGGGCCGGCCGTGATCGTGATCCAGGAGTGGTGGGGCCTCGTGCCGCACATCACCCACGTTGCCGACCGGCTGGCCACCGAGGGTTTCGTCGCGCTGGCGATTGATCACTACCGCGGTATCGAGACCACAGAGCCCGACGAGGCGCAGAAGCTCATGATGGGGTTGAACATCTCCCAGGCTGCTGATGATCTGGCCCAGGCGGCTCCGTGGCTGCTGGCGCGCCCTGAGGTGACCAGCGAGAAGGTCGGGGTCATTGGCTTCTGCATGGGTGGTGGCCTGGCGCTGCTCGCGCCGACCGTTAGCGATGACATCCGCTGCGCTGTGGCCTTCTACCCAGCCATGCCCTGGCCCGACTACGCCCCCGACTGGTCGCGATATGCGGGTAAGTGCGCCCTGATTCACGCGGCTGAGTCGGATGAATCCTGGGCAGGTGAGCCCATCGCCGCGTACTCGGCAGTGATCAACGCCCACGAGGGTAAGGCCACCGTGGAGCGGTACCCCGACTCGGTGCACGCCTTCTTCAACGATGACCGCCCGGAGGTCTTCCAGCCGGCCAACGCCGCGGCCGCCTGGGCCACCAGCCTGGCCTTCTTACGCGGCGACTGCTGCTGATCTGCAGCAGTCGGCCCTCGTGCACGCCCTTGTAGTCCAACTGGCAGAGACACCCGGCTTAAACCCGGCACAGTGTGGGTTCAAATCCCACCGAGGGCACCCTGAAAATCCCCCACCCGGCAGGTTTGAAATGGCCCGATTAAGGGTACATTTGCCCCATGGCAGACACCGGTCGTTACAAGCAGTCCAATAACCCGATCCTCTCCAAGTACGAGAAGGTCGACGCTGACAAGAATTTCGAGGAGATCATCGCGAATGCGGGCCTCGGCGAGCCCAAGGTCACCCTCAATGACGTGGATCGGTGCGGCGATCGTTGGCCTGGTGCTGGGCCTGGTCAACGCCTTCAAGAAGAAGATCTCCGTCCCGCTGATGCTGGCTTATGCCGTTGTCCAGGGCGTGATGCTCGGAGGCATCAGCAATTGGTACAACCAGTACGCGGCCGCGCAGAACTACCAGGGCCTCGTTCTCCAGGCAGTCATCGGAACGATGACCGCTTTCGGCGTGATGCTCTTCCTGTATGGCACCGGCATCATCAAGGTCGGCAGCAAGTTCAAGAAGGTCATGTTCGCCGCACTCATCAGCTACGGGCTGATCGGCATCGTTTCCCTCATCGCCTCTCTCTTCGGTGTAGGTGGCGGTTGGGGCTTCTACGGAGTCAGTG
>JBIJBU010000124.1:0-5537 GCA_044345075.1 Candidatus Nanopelagicales bacterium
TGCTCGCTGCAGCGCCGCATGTGCTCGTCACCGAGTGGGTCGACGGCGTTTCGATGGCCGTCATCATTCGCGAGGGTACGAAGGAACAACGCGATGCCGCCGGCACGATGTACGAGCGCTTCTTGCTCTCGGGCCCGGCACGCGCAGGCCTGCTGCACGCTGATCCGCACCCGGGCAACTTCCGCATCACGCCGGAGGGCAAGTTCTGCGTACTGGATTTCGGCGCGGTCGCTCAACTTCCCGATGGCCTACCGATGGCGATGGGCACGCTCATGCGCATTGCCAGCGTCGGCGATGCCGAGACCGTCATGGAAGGGCTGCGGGCCGAGGGATTCATCCGCCCCAACATCGAGCTGGATCCGCAGAAGTTGCTCGAGTACCTCGACCCCTTCGTCGAGCCGGCTCGCCACGCCGAGTTCACGTTCTCTCGTGAATGGCTGCGCGGGCAGTTCACGCGCCTGAGCGATATTCGCAATCCTGACGCGATGATCGGCATGAAACTCAACCTGCCGCCGTCGTACGCACTGATTCACCGGGTGTGGCTCGGCAGCATTGGCGTGCTCTGCCAGCTGGAGGCCACCGTGCCGGTGCGATCAACCCTCGTCGACTGGGTACCCGGCTTCCAGGACTGACAGCACGGCCTCGCCGTACTGATCGATCTTCGACGGGCCGATGCCCGGAATCTCCATCAACGACTCTTCATCGGTCGGCATCTGCTCGGCCAGCGCGACGAGCGTGGCATCGGTGAAGATCACGTAGGCCGGCACCTTCTTCTCACGCGAGAGATGCAGACGCCAACGACGCAGGTTGTCGAGTACGTCTTCGTCATACGTGGACGGGCAGGTGCGGCAGCGACCGATGGTGCGCTCAGGCGCAGTGACCAAGCCCTTGCCGCAGATTCGGCAGTTCGCCGGACCCTTGCGCGAGCGTTCGCCACGACTCTTGCCACGCGACATCACGCCGGTGGAGCTTCGCTCGGGCGAAGAGTCGTCGAGGGCAGCGATGAATCGGCTCACCGATCTTGATGCACGACCACCCGGTGTGCGCGAGCGCGACCAGGTCATGTGAAGCAGATTCTTCGCGCGAGTCATGCCGACGTAACACAACCGGCGTTCTTCCTCGATTGCCTCGGGGCTCTCGGCATAGGAGAGCGGGAGCAAGCCTTCGCTGCAACCGACGAGATACACCGAATCCCATTCGAGACCCTTGGCCGAGTGCAATGAGGCAAGGGTGACGCCATCAGCAGTGGGCGCATGCTGCACCTCGGCACGATGATCGAGCTCAGCGATGAAGGCAGTGAGATCGCCTCCGACCTGCGCATCGATCTCTGAGGCAAGGGCGACAAGGGCGGCAAGGGACTCCCAGCGTTCGCGCACAGCGCCACTGGTGCGCGGCGCCTCGGGAGTCCAGCCCGCAGACGTAAGGATCGCAGCGACATCATCGGCGAGCGGGCCGGTCAGGCCGCCTGCACGCGCGGCACCACGGAGGCGGGTGATGCCCTCGCGCACCTCAGGGCGGTCGAAGAACCGCTCGACGCCGCGCAGCACGACAGGAATGCCGCGATCGGCAAGTGCAGTTTCGAGTTCGGCCGACTGCGCGTTGACACGGAACAACACGGCGATATCGCGAGGGGCAATGCCCGAATCAATGCGAGCGCGAATGCGGTTGGCGACAGTCATCGCCTCATCAGGGTCATCGGCACACGACTCAATGGTCGGCTCGGGGCCGGCCGGCTGCTGCGAGACCAGCGCCAGCGCACCGGGGCTTGCCGAGATCACCGAGTTCGCGACACTGACGATCTCCGGCGTGCAGCGATAGCAGCGCACCAGGCGCACCTCGGTGGCATCGGGGAACTCAGTGCGGAAGGTGCGCAGGTATTCCGAGCGCGCACCGGTGAACGAGTAGATGGTCTGGCTCGCATCGCCGACAACGCAGAGATCATCGCGATCGCCGCGCCAGAGAGTTAGCAACCGGTGCTGCAGCGGGTTGACGTCCTGATACTCGTCAACGGTGAACCAGCGATAGGCCGACTGGATCTCATCGGCGATATCGGGACGCGTAGTGAGTGCCCCCACCGTGACGAGCAGGACATCCTCGAAGTCGAGGAGCCCACGATCGTGCTTGATCTCGTCATACGCGGAGAACACCTTCGCGAACTGGGCGAGATCGACCGACCAGTTGCGGCTAGCGGCAACGGGCGAGGTGAGCAGGCCCTCGGCATCGAGCTGGCTGACCTTCGCCCACTCGATATCGGAGGCGAGATCGCGCAGTAGTGCGGAGTTCGTAGCCAGCCCGGCAGTACGTGCGGCCTCAACCACCAGGCGTGACTTACTGGCGATCAACTCGGGAAAAGCATTGCCGCTCAGTCGCGGCCAGAAGTAACGCAACTGCCGCAATGCCGCCGCATGGAAGGTGCGAACCTGCACGCCCTCGACACCGAGGGTGCGAAGTCGACCGCGCATCTCGCCGGCTGCCCTATTGGTGAAGGTGACGGCCAGACTGCGCCGCGGATCATGGGCACCGGTCTCGACCCCATAGGCAATGCGGTGGGTGATGGCCCGGGTCTTGCCCGTGCCCGCACCGGCCAGCACGACGACCGGGCCCTCGACGGCCTCGGCTACTGCCCGCTGCTCGTCATCGAGGCCCGCCAGGATGCGTGCTGCGGTGTTCTCCACGCCGCTACGCTACTTCCTATGAGTGACATCGCCGCCGCCGAGAAGCCGATCATGTACAGCACCGTGTGGTGCGGTTACTGCCAGCGTCTGAAGGCGCAGCTCGGCCGCGAGGGCATCACCTTCAATGAGATCGACATCGAGCATGACCCCGAGGCTGCTGCCTTCGTTGAATCGGTCAATGGTGGAAACCAGACCGTGCCGACCGTGGTCTTCGCTGATGGCACTGCCATGACTAACCCGACCGCCAAGCAGGTCAAGGAGAAGCTCGGGCTTTAGCCCGACTCGAGCATGGCCAAGGACTCACCGGCGAATATCCGCATCGCCATCGATCGCGGTGATTACGCGAGTGCCGTGAGCATGGGCTGGTCACTAGCCAGCGATAGCGCGACTCAACGCAATGGCGAGGCCATGGCAGCACTGGGCCTGATGGCCGCAGAAATCGCGCTGCATGCCGAGGGCAAGGTTGCCGAGGACGCGCAGAAACTATCGGCTTACTGCGCCGCCAGCGTGCAGGCACCGCATGAGGCGATCACGTCATTCTTCGATCCGCGCCGATGGTTCGGTCGCAATGAGGCCTACAAGAAGTGCCCGGACTGCGCAGAGAAGATCGCGCGAGAAGCACGGGTGTGCAGGTACTGCGGGTATCGCTACCCGACTGACAACGTCTAGGCCCGAGAGAATGACTCCGGCAGCACGCCGCCATACCAGCGCTCGATGAGCTTGCGCGCAATCGAGATCGATGGCGGCAAACGCACCTCGCCCTTCTCGCAGGCAGCTAGTAGTTCAGCTCGGCTGATCCACATCGCCTCGACGATCTCGGATCCATCGACATTGATCGTGGGATCAGTGGCCTTGGCGTGATAGCCCAGCATCAGCGAGCACGGGAACGGCCAGGGCTGACTGCCGAGATAGACGATGTCAGCGGGGTCGGTGCTGATCGTGACGCCGGACTCCTCGAACACTTCACGGCGAAGTGCAGCCTCGGCCGACTCCCCCGATTCGACGAACCCAGCGAGAGTGGAGAAGAAGCCCTCCTGCCACACCGCCTGGCGGCCAAGGAGTGCGCGATCTTCGCTGTCAGTGACGAGCACGATGACAGCTGGGTCGGTGCGTGGGAAGTGCTCCGAGCCGTCAGACACGCATTTGCGGCTCCAGCCCGCATTGCTCACGTGAGTCGCACCACCGCACTTGGGACAGCGACGATGGGTGCGCATCCAGTTATCGATGGCCACCGCAGTGACCATGAGCCCTGCATCGCGGTCGGAGAGCTGTGCACCCGTCGCTCGTAGGTTCTTCCAGTGTGCATTTGGATCAACGCGGGCATCTTGAAGGTCATCGACATGGGCCGCGAAATAGGCGACGTCATCATCATCGAGGCCGAGGAAGGTGAGCTCGGCGTCGGCTTCGTTAGCCGGAGTCAACATCAGCTCAGCGGAGGTCTCGGTGACCAGCATGGGGCTCGCACCCTCGCGCACCCACATCACCTTGGAGGCGGGATCGGCGCATCGAGCGCGCTGCCATGCCTGATCGGATCGGAACTGGGCGGCCCGATCGAGCGTGCCGCGAGCAAGAACAAGAGTGGAGAGGAGATTGCGATCGGTCACGAGCGGAGCCTATTGCCGCTCGCGCATCCCCGCGCCGTTGCGGACGCTGAGGTGACCCACGTGACACGATGCAGGCGTGAACAACGTCTTCATCCGGCAGCTCACCGGCATCCGCTTTGTCGCCGCCGCGTGGGTGTTGCTCTACCACCTGCAGGGCCCGCTCAATAATCTCGGCCTGCTGGGTATCCCGGTGTTCGACGACGTTCTGCGGGTGGGCCGACTCGGCGTTGATCTCTTCTTCGCGCTCTCCGGCTTCATCCTGACTCACACGTACCTCACTCGCCTGGGGCCCAAGCTCAAGGGCCGAGCCACGGTCGACTTCTGGTGGCTGCGTTTGGCCCGCGTTTATCCCGTTCACCTGGTGATGCTCGTCATCGCCGGCATCGCTGTCTTCGCGCAGGCCAAGGTCAGCGGTGAGGCCCTGGATCGTGACTGGCTCAACCCCATCGACTTCGCGAAGAACCTGCTGCTCGTGCAGGAGTGGGGCTCTGATCCGCAGCGCGGCTGGAACTTCGTGGCGTGGTCACTGTCGATGGAGTGGCTCGCCTACCTGATCTTCCCCGTGCTCGTGCTGCTGATCTGGCTGTTCTACAAGCGCCTGAGCACCGGCTGGATCATCGTGATCTGGTGCATCGTGATGGCACCGCTCGTCGCCTACGCCTTCACCACTGGTGATGCGTACTACACGGCGAACTGGGGCTCGACCTACCGAATTCTCACCGAGTTCACCGCCGGTGCGATCACCTATCTGATCGTCCGACGCCTGGTGCCCGACGGATCGCTGGATCCTCGCCCTCGAGTCGAGAAACTCGCTACCACTCTCTCGGCAGTGTTGCCGATACTCGTGATCGTCGGTGCGGTGATCCTCGGTAACCTGCCCGCTGCACAGCCGCCGCAGACGAACCTCGGAATCGATGCCGAGCCGCTGCCGCCGTACTACCACCTGCTGCTCGTGCCGCTGCTGATCATCTGGATCGGTGCACTCGCACTCTCGCGCCGTGGCCTCGCCCGCACCCTTGGTACGCGCACGTTGGTGCTCGGTGGCTTCATCTCGTACTCGCTCTACATGACCCACCTGGTGTGGTTCGGCCTGTGGCGTGCAGGCATGAAGGCCGTGGGCATCGACGGTGGTGCTCTCTACGCGGTCGGATTCGTGGCACTCGTGGTCGGCGCGATTCTCATCGCCTGGCTGATGTGGAAGTTCGTCGAGGAGCCGGCCCGTGAGTGGATGCGCACCTTGGTGGGAGCACGTCGCAAG
>JBIJBU010000125.1:0-5436 GCA_044345075.1 Candidatus Nanopelagicales bacterium
CCCAACCACCGCTTCCTGCACCACCCCAGTTGAGCATTACGGGTGCTGATGCATCACAGGTACCTGACGACGGCATGCCGAACTGCTGCAGCACGGGCGGCGGAGTCGCGTCCGAACGAGATGTGTCCACGTAGGTTCGGAAGTTGAAATCGTCGGAAGGTGAAAACAGGGTCCACGACGGAGTCGTAGCGGAGCCTTCGCCTCCTGCGTAGGTGCCTGGCGATTGAAGTCTCCAGAAGTAATTGTTTGCATTGCTGGCATCGCTGATGACGATTGCGAAGGGTGCACCAGCGGTAATCGTCACAGGTGTCGAAAAATTCACCGAAATCCACGAGGCCAAAGTTCCAATCGAGGAATCGGGAATGAACACAGCAGCAAGATCAGATCCGGTGGGAAGCCCTGCCGATACGTTTCTAATGCTCACGGTCACGCCCCCCTGCGTAACACTAAGTTTGACTAGGTTGACTTCGACATTGGTCAACTGTCCGCTTAGACCCGGAGTCACTACTTGCCCCAGGCTTCCTCGAGGCACTGCCTGTTCGCTATTCGCCGCGTCATAAGACTGATCGAGGGTCGTCGCAGCCTGAGCGACTCCGCTTGATACACCGAAGACGGAGAGGGCCGATATCGCCACGGCGAATATCCGAAGGTTTCTCATGCGATCGACTTTAGCGACGCCAATACGGCGTGCAGAGCATTGACCTGGTTGAACCGAACTGACCTGGGGATATCCCCACCCCTAGCGGGAGACAAGGCGAAGCGACGGGGTGCCCTTCGAAACAGACGCATCCGTACTTCGACTAGCCGACGATCCAGCGACTCGATGAGTTGCTGTAGACCAGGGTGCGCGTGCACACAGCGCCACCCTTGCCACCATTGGCCCACTGCGCCCACGAGTTGCCCCAGCCACCACTGCCAGCGCCACCCCAGTTGAGAATGATCGGCGCTGAAGCGTCACAGGTACCCGACGACGGCATGCCGAACTGCTGCATCACGGGCGGCGGGGTCGGACCTGAATCAGGTGTGTTCACGTAGGTTCGGAAGTTGAAGTCTTTTCCGGCAGTAACGAACCAACCGCTTATGTTCGCAGCCGTCCCACCTCCGGCGTAGTTGCCTGCGCTGTTGGCTAGCCACATGTAGTCACTATTTGTGTTCGTCGTGCTCACGACGATCGCGAATTGATCACCGGCAGTAAATGATGCTGGACTCGTGAAGGTCGCCGGAACCCAACCTGTTACGAACGGGATCGAGGCGTCGGGAATCGTGACAGACGCAAGAGCTGCGCCAGATGGCAGGCCGCTCGAGACTGCAGTGATGCTCACGGTGACGCCTTCAGTTGGCGTGCCCGACTTCTCTAGACCAACCTCCACGCTAGTCAAGGGACCCGTGATCCCCGCTGTCACGACTTGGGCATAGCCGGCTGTCGGGATTACACCCAAGAGGTTCGCCGCCTGATACGACTGATCCAGGGTCGTCGCCGCCTGAGCGACGCCACTCGATGCGCCAAATACTGCAAGGGCCGTTACTGCAACTGCGGCAATCCGAAGGTTTCTCATGAGCTCGAGAATGACGTCGCAGAAGTCGCGTGCAAAGCGACTACCTGGTTGGGCCGAGCCAACCTAGGGTTACCCCTACCCCCTTGGCGGCAAGCAAAGCAAAGGGGCGCCCTCCGAAGAGGACGCCCCTCGTACTTCGACTAGCCGACGATCCACCGGCTTGATGAGTTGCTGTAGACAAGCGTGCGTGTGCACACCGGGCCGCCCTTGCCCCCGTTGGCCCACTGCGCCCACGAGTTGCCCCAGTCACCGCTACCGGCGCCACCCCAGTTGAGAACGACGGGCGCTGAAGCCGCACACGTACCTGACGACGGCATGCCGAACTGCTGCAGCACCGGCGGCGGAGTCTCATCGACGTCGGGCGCATACAGATAGGTCCTGAAACCCAAGAAGTACCCGTTTTCCACCGACCAAGAAGATCCACTATTCGTACTGTCACTCTTTTGGCCACCCGCGTAGGGATTGGCATTGTTCGTAGCCCAACCGTAGCCATTGTTGTTGTTCGGCTCAGTTGTAGAAAGAATGATGGCGTACTGGACGCCAGCAACGAGATTTATCGGGGTCGACAGGGAGAAAGTTACCCAGCTACCGTTGTTGATTGTCGAAGCGCGTGGCACCGAAGATGAGGCTAGCGCCGCACCCGTGGGAACGTCTGCAGCAACATTCTTTATTGTCATGGTCAGTTCTGCCGCAGATGTTCCGTAATTCGACACCGCAAGATCGATTCGGTTCAAGGGTCCAGTCACGCCAGCAGTAAAGACCTGCGCGGATTGCCTTGCTCCATAAATTGTCGTAAGCGCGTTGAAACCCGAATCATATTCCTGATCGAGCGTCTGTGTAGCGGAAGCCGGAGTCGCGAAAGCCAACGTTGTTACAAATCCCAACGCGGCGACGGTTGATATGCGAAGAATTCTCATGACGCGAAAACTAGGGACTGATGGCCACACAGCAAACCCTGCTATCAGCTACACCCACGGAACCTAGGGATTCCCCTACCTCACGAGTTGCTGAGGATTCTTGGCGAGCCATACATGACATTGGGGCGCCCTCCGAAGAGGACGCCCCAGTCGAAATACCTAGAAGTTGCTCAGTAGCGGTACAGCTCAGGCTTGTAGGGGCCGGCCACGTCAACGCCGAGGTACTCAGCCTGCTGCTTGGTGAGCTCAGTGAGGCGAACACCCAGTGCATCGAGGTGCAGGCGGGCGACCTTCTCGTCGAGCTCCTTCGGCAGCGTGTAAACGCCGAGGGGGTACTGATCGAGCTTGGTGAAGAGCTCGATCTGCGCCAGCACCTGGTTCGTGAACGAGTTGCTCATCACGAACGAGGGGTGACCGGTGGCGTTGCCGAGGTTCAGCAGACGACCCTCGCTCAGCATGATGATCGAGTGACCGTCTTCGAAGACGAACTCATCAACCTGGGGCTTGATCGTCTTGCGCTTAATGCCCGACATTCCCATGAGGCCGGCCATATCGATCTCGTTATCGAAGTGACCGATGTTGCCGACGATGGCCTGGTGCTTCATCTTCGACATGTGGTCGACGGTGATGACGTCGTAGCAGCCGGTTGCGGTGATGAAGATGTCGGCGAGTCCGATGACATCCTCGAGCTTGGCCACCTGGTAGCCGTCCATAGCTGCCTGGAGCGCGCAGATCGGATCGATCTCGGTGATGATCACGCGAGCGCCCTGGCCGCGCAGTGAGTCAGCAGAACCCTTGCCGACATCACCGAAGCCGCAGACGACGGCAACCTTGCCGCCGATCATGGTGTCGGTTGCACGGTTGATGCCGTCGATCAGCGAATGGCGGCAGCCGTACTTGTTGTCGAACTTGCTCTTAGTGACCGAATCATTGACGTTGATCGCCGGGAACATGAGCGAGCCTTCGCGCATCATCTCGTAGAGACGGTGAACACCAGTGGTGGTCTCCTCGGTGACGCCCATGATGCCCTTGCCGATCTCTGTCCAGCGAGTGGCATCTTCGGTCAGCGAGCGACGCAGGGTCTCGAGGACGACTGCGTACTCCTCAGAGGTGCTGGCATCAGCGGTCGGCACGACGCCGGCCTTCTCGAACTCGGTGCCCTTGTGCACGAGCATCGTGGCGTCGCCACCGTCGTCGAGGATCATGTTCGGGCCCTTGCCGTCCGGCCACATCAGGATCTGCTCGGTGCACCACCAGTACTCGGGCAGGGTCTCGCCCTTCCAGGCGTACACCGGAACACCACTGGGCTTGTCGACGGTGCCATTCGGGCCGACGACGACTGCAGCAGCTGCGTGATCTTGGGTCGAGAAGATGTTGCACGATGCCCAGCGCACGTCGGCGCCAAGATCGGTCAGCGTCTCGATCAGCACGGCGGTCTGGATGGTCATATGCAGCGAACCGGTGATGCGAGCGCCCTTCAGCGGCTTGCTGTCGCCGAACTCGGCGCGCATGGCCATGAGGCCGGGCATCTCATGCTCGGCGAGACGAATCTCGTCGCGGCCGAAATCAGCCAGGGAAAGGTCAGCAACCTTGAAATCGGGGGTGCCATCGGACTTGAACACGGACATGCAGAACTCCTCGTGAATTCGGCTTACAGGGATTGGCGAACGTCACGAGGCTTCGTTGGTTCGCAGGCAGGACTAATCCTGCCAGATAGGGGTGAATACGCAGAATCGGCGCACCGCTGCACAGGAACTGGACTTCGGGGGTATCGCCTGAGAGTCGTGCACCATCGGTCAGGAACCTCACGAGTCACGCCTTCTTGGGAGAGCCTGTCAAGCGTGGGATGGAACGTCGCCGTCGCCGAGCACGAGGCTGACCTGGTTCCACCCGGCCGCAGAGCGGCTCTTGGTCATCCGCCCGGCAGAGATGCGAAGCATCCAATCCGAACCCATCCCAGGTGCAGATGAAGTGGTGAAGGGCGTTCCGTTGTCGCGCACGTGAACTTCCAGGCCGCCCGCCGTCGACCGAAGGGATACGTCAACCACGGACGCCGACGAGTGTCGGGCGGCATTCGCGACGCACTCCTCAATCACATCGAGGGCCATGCGGGTGTTGGGCCCGCTGAGCACGCCATCATCGAGTTCGACTCCCACTTCAATGATCCCCTGCCATGCATCGGCAATCGACTGCAATCGACTTTCGGCAGCCGTCGCAACCTCGGCCTCCGACAACTGAGCGGAATCAAGTGCAATGCGCGCATCGAGAAGTGCGCCTTCTGCCCTGCCTTGATCATTCGTCATCGCAGCTGTCTCCAGCTGCAGCGCTGCAGCCAGCAGCCGCGACTGCACCGTGTTATGGATAACGCTCGCGAGCGAGTTCTCCGCAGCCCGGCGCTCGAGCGTTTCTAGTTGTTCTGTCCACTCATCGCGCTCGAGTAGTTGCTGAAGCTCTTGCAGGCTCGGGCCACTCTTATCGAACACTGCTCGGGCCGTGCAGCAGGCCAAGGCAAGAATCGGCGCAGTCAGCACGAAACCCACGAGGATGAACCATGGAACCAAGCCCTGCGTCTGATCGTGGAGGGCAACCCAGGCTGCAGTCAATGGCAGTACGAGCAAAAGCAGGAATGTGAAAGTTCTCGCGAGGAATCCCGGCCGTGGTCGGAGGATTCTCTCCCCCACAATCACCAGCGCGAAGGCTGCCGATTCGATGAGTGCCGCTTGCACCCCCAAGCGCAAACCAAGGGCTAGGTAAGCACCAGCGGTTTCGATAACGGCGTATAACGACATCGCCCAGATAAGCGGAATGGGCGTCAGGTAGGCCCTACGCAGGAATCCGGTGTGTGACTGCGGGGCTTCGAATTCCGGGCTGGGTTCGAACCACATCTCATGCACGAGGGGTCTTATGCGCTCATCAATGGCTCGGTGAAGCAGGAGCGAGATTCGGGAGTATTCATCAGGCTG
>JBIJBU010000126.1:0-5427 GCA_044345075.1 Candidatus Nanopelagicales bacterium
GATTTTCTTCATGAGACAGACCCGGCGGACCTTGGCTTCCTGACTCGCGCATTCCTCGCACCCGACACAGCGGTCGCCTCTGACGCGATGCCGCTTGTCGTCCCGCAGACACATGGACGCGCGAACCCGAGCTGGCCTATTGCCTCTGATGTGCTCACCCACCCGCGTACGGCTGGCACGTTCAGCCGCATACTGCGCTGGTACGTCCGCGAGTTGCGGATCGTCGATCTAGCCGAGGCAATTCGCCGGTGCACACTTGTTCCTGCTGACACCCTGCGAGACATCGCGCCACAGATGGCTCGCAAGGGTCGCGTCCAGGTGGGCGCCGACGCGGACCTCGTCGTCTTCGATGCACAGACTGTGACCGATCGCGCGACCTACGACTCACCCACGCTGACATCCGAGGGAATCCGGCACGTGTTTGTGGCCGGTACACCCGTCGTCAGTGAAGGTCAATTGCTGCCGGAGGCCCGACCTGGACGGCCAGTAAGGAGCTCGGTCCATGCGTAGGTCAGTTCCCCAGTCATTCATCGACGATCTTGCCCGTGCACTTCCCGGGCAGGTGACTCAGAACGCCACTGAACTCGATCGCCATTCCCGCGATGAGTCCTCGTATCCTGCCGTGCTCCCTGACGCCGTCGTCATGGCTCGGTCAACCGAGGATGTTCAGGCTGTTCTCAGGATGTGCTCCGCTGCCGGGGTGCCGGTCATCCCGTTCGGTGTCGGCTCATCGCTCGAGGGGCACGTGCTCCCGGTCGAGGGAGGAATCACGATTGACCTCTCGGAGATGGATTCGATTCTCGAAGTGCGACCGGATGATCTGCTGGTTGTCGTTCAAGCCGGCGTGCGCCGTATCCCGTTGAATGAGCGTCTCGCTCGGGACGGCCTGTTCTTCTCCGTCGACCCCGGTGCCGACGCGACCCTGGGAGGAATGGCAGCCACGGGCGCCTCGGGCACAACCACCGTTCGATACGGATCGATGCGCGATAACGTTCTTGCGCTCACGGCAGTGCTTGCTGACGGCACCGTGATTCACACGGGGAGGGCCACCCGGAAAGACTCGGCCGGTTACGACCTCACGCGCCTGCTGGTCGGATCCGAGGGAACCCTTGCCGTTGTCACCGAACTCACGCTGCGAGTATTCGGAATACCGGAACGCATGTCGGCCGCCTACTGCACCTTCGACAACCTGGCCGCCGGAGTCGCGGCAGCCACGGCCGTAGTTCGCTCCGGAGTCCCCGTGGCTCGGTGCGAATTCCTTGATGCTCCCAGCATCAAGGCGGTGAACGCGTACCAGGGAACAACACTTGCTGAGGCCCCATCCCTCTTCTTCGAGTTCCACGGAACGAAGTCAGGCGTGAACGAGCAGGCGCAGGAGACACACGAGATCGTTGCCGAGTTCGGCGCCTCGGACTTCACCTGGACAGCCGATGAGCGCGAACGCCGTGAACTCTGGCAGGCACGGCACAATGCCTACCCGGCGTGCATCGCCACCCGGCCCGGTGCACGATCGCTGACCACCGACGCCGCCGTGCCCCTGTCGCGCTTGCCGGAGGCGGTGGCCTGCGCGGAGGAGATCTTCACCGGGCAGCCATTCACCTGGTCGATGCTGGGTCATGTCGCTGACGGAAACTTCCACGCCCTGCTGCTCTTCGATCCCGCCGATGACCGCACGCATGATGCGGCCAAGGCCGCGTCAAAGGAGCTCACCAGACGCATCATTGAGATGGGCGGTACCTGCACCGGCGAGCACGGTATCGGCCTGGGCAAGAGAGATTCGTTGGCGCTGCAGATAGGCGACGCCACGATGGGTGTCATGCGTGCGGTCAAGCAGGCGTTCGATCCGGGCAACATTCTCAATCCGGGGAAGATCCTGCTGCCGACGAGTACCGCATGAGCTCGTCATCGCCGCTATCGCTGGGTTCCGAGCGCATAACGGCGCTGGATACCGCCTTCGAGATCCTTCGCGACGCGTGGGAGGGCTTCGACACGGCCAGACCAGGTCAACCGCAACCGAGTGATCGCACGATTGCTCTGCTCTTAGAGGAGCTGCCGACTACCGGCATCGGCGTCATCGCGGCCTTGCGTGAGGCAGAGTCGCTTCTCGATCAGAGCCTTGCTCAGTCGCGACCGCGATTCTTCGGATATGTCGGCTCATCCGGGCTTGAGGTGGGCGTGCTGGCCGAGGCGCTCTCGGCATCGCACGACGTGAACCTGGCATCCGTTGCGGCAGCGGCGACCCTCGTCGAGCAGCAGACCATTCGATGGGTGGGCGAGTTCATCGGGTTCGGACCGACAAGCGGCGTGGTGACCAGCGGCGGCATGCTGTCGAACCTCACCGCCTTGGCCGCCGCTCGCGAACGGGCCCTGCCCGGGAGTCGGCGAACCGGGCTTGACGGGCGCGGCACCTTGTACGTCAGTGCCGAGGCGCATTCGAGTGTCGATCGATCCGCCGAACTTCTGGGGCTGGGCTCAGACTCCATTCGCGCGATTGCGCTCGATGGGCATCGGCGCATGGATGTCACCGCACTAGACGCGAGTCTGCGGCGAGACAAGGCAGATGGTCGTGTGCCGATTGCCGTCGTGGCGACAGCCGGAACGACACTGACCGGTGCGGTGGATCCTCTGCGGCAGATCGCCGGCGTGTGCAGCGAGCATGGCGTGTGGTTCCATGTCGACGGTGCTTACGGGCTTCCCGCTGCTGCTACGCGAACGGCCGCGCACCTGTTCGACGGGATCAGTCTTGCCGACTCGGCCACGATCGATGCGCACAAATGGCTCTTCGTACCCAAGGCATGCGGCATCTTGCTGATGCGTGACACAGTCGCACTGCGCGAGACCTTCGGCCATACCACGTCGTACATGGTCGACGCGGAGGAGAATCCGGTCGATCGCACCCTCGAGTACTCGCGACCCTTCCGTTCGCTCAAGCTCTGGACGGCCTTCCGGGCGCACGGCGCAGATGCCTTCCGTGACGCCCTGGAGGAGAACCTCAGGCTCGCGCAACTGTTGGCGGATCTCGTGCGTGAGACCCCGCAACTGGAGCTCATCGTCGAACCCCAACTGTCGACCGTTCCGTTCCGGCGAATCCCGACTCATGGGTCCGTGGACGAGCACAACTCGGCCATTGCCAAGCGGATGCAGCAGGAAGGCGATGCCTACATCACTAGTGCCGTCGTCGATGGGATGACTGTCCTGCGGCCGTGCATCACTAATTTCCGAACGTCAGCAGATGATGTGCGCGCGCTCATCGAGATAGTTCAGCGCACGGGCGAGAAGCTCGAGCTGCAGGAATGAGCGAGTTATTCGCGAATGAGATAGTTGCCCTCGCGCGTGAATCCCACGACCTGGCCTTTTGCGACAGGTTCGCTCAGCTCCTCGCGTAGCCTCATCCGCCATTGTCGTGCCGCCGCCGGGTCGGTGCCGCGCAGTCTCTCGATGTCCGCGGGCGTGGCGATTGCTCGATGAGCATCCTTCTCTTGCTCCGCGGTCGGCAGTGGTAACGCGACCTCCCATGCCATGAGTAGCCGGTCCGATTCGTCGCCGGCATTGATGGAATCACGCATGAAGCCGTAGAAGTTGACGAGGTACTCGACCGGGCGCGCGCCGAGTCGACCAATGTTGAACCACGCATTGCGACGCACCAGGGGGTCGAAGGTCCAGGTCACAACCTCCATTCCGTGCGCAAGTGCCCAGTCCCGCTGGTGCAGCTTCAGTGCGGTGCCGACGTGAGCCCCGCGTGCTTTCGGCGAGACTCCAGTGACATGTGAATGCAGGGAGAGGCTGTTGTGATGAATACCGCGGAATCCGACTGATGCTCCGACAAGCTCCTCGCGAAGAAAGGCACCGGTCACGTAGCCTCCCTCGTGGGAGAGGGATCGCAGGAATTCGACTCCGAGGGTCGGTACGCCGACACCCCACACGGACTCGTAGAGCGCATCGACGGCTCTGAACTCGGTCAGCTGCTCCAGCTCTCGCACCTCGACGGTGTTGATTCTGGTGAGCGCATCATCGTGGCGCATGTGACCTCCTTGAAGACCTTCCCAATCTAGCGTAGAAATTTTATGATCTAGGTCTGCTGTTTGGGAGTGGTCCGATGGCAGTTGTCGGAGAGCGGAGAATTCGGATGATCAAGGTGCTGTGGTTCCTGAAGCGAGCCGAAGGGCTGTCTCTCGCGGAATTCACCGCCTGGTGGGAGGACCATCTGCACATGATTGCTGACCGGCAGCAGCCTCAACTGGTGCGCTACACGGTCAACATCCGCGCAGCCGATGACGACACGTGGGCGGGTAAGCCTGCTGATGATTGCGAGTGGGACGGAGTCGCCGAGCAGTGGTTCAGTTCCCAGGAGGCCTTCGAGGAGGTATACGGCCGCCCGACCGCAGCCGAGACGCGTGAGGACACTCTCGCGCACGTGTCACGCTTCGAGCGCATCATCGTGCGAGAGATCACGGTTCTTCCGTGAGTGATGTAGCCACGAGTGAACTCGTACTCCGCGCTGACCCTGAGGATGTGCCGTGGGATCTCACTCTCGACGTGGTGGTGGCGGGCTCCGGCGCAGCGGGCTGGGCGGCGGCTATCGGCGCTGCCCTGGGTGGGGCGAGCGTGCTGGTCCTGGAGAAAGAGAGTGTGCTCGGCGGCACCACGGCGAAGGCCGGTGGCGGCGCCGACGAGATCGCGAGCACGTGGCTGTGGATCTGCAATCATCCGTGGCTCGCGAGTATTGGAGTACACGATCCGAAGGAGGATGCGCTGAGGTATCTCGCCCGCCTCGCCCGACCGGAGAGTTACAACCCCGACGCACCTTCGTTGGGGCTGCCCCAGCGCGAGTTCGAGTTACTCGAGACCTTCTACGACCGTGGCACGGAGGCAGTGGCTGCACTCGATCAATGCGGAGCCCTTCCGCTGCGACCGCTTCAGCAGACCCTTGACTACTTCGCTGATCTTCCGGAAAACGCGACACCGCGTGGCCGGGGCCTGTACTTCCCTCGTGTGGATGGATCCGAAGGCACCGGCGCTGACATCATCGAATCGATGCGCGCCACTGCCGTAGAGCTCAGCGTCCAGGTTCGCACTTCGAGTCCTGTCCGCGGCGTTGTGATCGACGACGGCGGCTCCGTTGTCGGTGTGTCGACCGGTGACCGTGCTTCGCGCATGCTGCTCGTGCGTGCCCGCGGCGGAGTTGTCATGGCCACAGGAGGATTCACCCGCGATCCCGATCTCATCCGGTCGCACCTGCGTGGCCCGATCCTGGGTGGTCTGGCCTCCGAGGGCAACGACGGCGATCTCGTACGTATCTCCGGCGCACTAGGCCTGGATCTGGCGAACATGAACGAGGCCTGGTTCGCTCCGATGGTGCTGGATCTCAGTCCTTACCCGCTGAGCGCCGCATTCCGGCTGCCGGGCGACAGCATGATCCTCGTCAAT
>JBIJBU010000127.1:0-5411 GCA_044345075.1 Candidatus Nanopelagicales bacterium
CCTGCCAGCACTGCCTCAACGATGACCCGGTTCTTCGACATCCCGCAAGGGTTAACGATGTCCCGGGACAGGGGTTAACTAAGTCGTGAAACACGGCACTGTCAGCCCGACCACGTGAAGTCCCGGGGCACCTGTCCAAGGTGGTCCGGGACTTCTCTTTTTCAGGCTAGTTTGGCGTCCTCACACACGGCACGGTCCTCGATTAAGGAGTGACGTCATGGCTGATCAAGTCGACGAGTTGGTCGCATGGACGTTGCGGATGTCCCGAGCGGAGCGTGAAGCCGAGCCAATCCACGTCACTCGTACCTCGGTGTGGTTCGCCGCAGTCGGATTCCTTGCCTTAGCCATTGGCGAGTCGATGCTCTGCTGGGCGCCGACCGGAGGACGCTTCGAGTACATCCTCTTGACCGTGGGCACGTTATGCCTGGCCGTGGCGATCCTGTATCACCTCGATCAGCATCGCCAGCGGTTCGGACTCGCGGCCCTCGTTGCTTTTAATCTTGCGATCGTTGCAGCCTCGGCGGTCTGGTTGCCTTTCGCCATCGATGTGAATAATCGAGGCACGGAGGGCGCAACGCTGTACTCCTACATCACCTGGGGTATTTCCTGGACGCTCGGCGCAATCGGAACCTTTCTGGTTCTCCTGCGCAAGGAGAATCGACTGGAGCAACGAGGCAGAATGGCAGCTACTGAGATCCACGCCTCATTCTTCCAGTTGCTCTGCCTCGGAGTCGGAATGCTCATTTACGGCATCAGCTTCATTGAGCAAAGCTCTTCGCCTAACAACCAGGTCGACGGAGTTCTTGGTGTCGTTGGCCCGGTACTGATCGCCATTGCCGTGATCGCGCACGTTGAGCACCTCACCCTGCGAATCGGGAAGCCGGCGGTCATCATCACCGTCATCGGGATCTCAATCTGGTCGGTCAAGAATCTGAGCCGTGCCGTGACCGATTGGATGACCGATCCTGACTTGGCGCGGTTCTTCGTCTATGGAGTGCAGGGCATCATCTTCGCCATGGGAGCAGTGGCCTGCTTACTCGTGCTGACGCATAAGAAGGCCTGGCTCGCAGCGCGCCCCGACTCGAGCGACGTATTCGCGTGACACGAGTGGGTCAGAGGTCGGCTCTGGGTATTCTGCACGCATGGCAGCCCTCAAAGTCGTAACCGCAAACGTGAATGGAATCCGCGCCGCTCAGCGACGCGGAGGGCTCGAGTGGCTCGCTGCCGCTGAGGCTGACGTCATTTGCCTTCAAGAAGTTCGGGCGACCACCGAACAGTTGACCGAGGTGCTGTCTGGGTCACCCCTTGAGAGTTTCACGGTGGCGCACGCCCCGGCCGAGACTCTTGGCCGAGCGGGCGTGGCCATCTTGAGCAAGCTTGCGATGAAGGAAGTTCGAGTCGGAACCGGCACTCACCCCTTCGACGGCCAGGGTCGGTGGATCGAGGCCGATCTCGCGCACGGTCGCAAGAAGATCACCGTCGTCAGTGCGTACTTCCACAGCGGAGAAGCAGGAACGGTCAAGCAGGACGAGAAGATGGCCCATCTTGCTGAGATCGATCTCCGTATGCGCCAGCTTGCAGAGCAGCCTGAAGTCGTCGTATGCGGTGATCTCAACATCGCGCACCGCGAGGTCGACATCAAGAACTGGAAGGGAAACCGAGACAAGGCCGGCTTCCTTCCCGAGGAGCGGGCCTACCTCGATGCATGGTTTGGCTCAGGCTGGACTGATCTAGGGCGCACTCTTGGCGGAGACGGCCCTGGCCCGTACACCTGGTGGTCGTGGCGCGGGCGAGGCTTTGACACCGATGGTGGCTGGCGCATCGATTACGCACTAGCCACGAAGGCGCTAGCGAAACGTGCTCACACTGCGTCTGTGGGCAAGGCGGCAACGTACGCCGAGCGGTGGAGCGATCACGCGCCTCTGATCGTCGACTTCAGCTAGTGAACGCTGATTAGAGGAGCTCGACAAGCACGCCGATGACGGCGCTGGCAATTGCCATCCAGATCATGATTACGCCGATGGCAGCAACCCGCAGGGGTGCGCGGTACTCGCCTGCGGCGTAGTGGCCCGCCCGCTTGACGACCTTGGCCAGGGGAGTGGCATCGCGCCGAGGGTCGCCTTGCGGGTCACGCTGTGACCAGTAGGCGCGCTCATTGGACATCCCGAGCGCGATGAAGGCGATGCCGAAGGCCGCCAGGCAGATGGCCAGGATGATCAGGGTCAGGGCTGTTGTGGACACCTGCGGAGACTATCGGAGCCATGAGCCCATTCGGGAATGCGAAAGGCCCCTGGCGTGCGCCAGGGGCCTCGCATCTTGTGGACCGTACAAGACTCGAACTTGTGACCTCTCCCGTGTCAGGGGAACGCTCTAGCCAACTGAGCTAACGGTCCGTATTACGAATAGGGAGCCTATCAGCCGAGACGGGGTGCTCGACGCCAGGGCTAAGGCCGCTCAGCCACCGCTCTTGCGTCGGAATTCCTTCTTGCCGCCGGCAGCGCTCGAGGACTCCTTGGCCTTGCTGGAGCCGGTCATCGGTTCGGTACCGCGATGTCCGCCCTTACTCTTCTTGGCGTCGAGTGCTGCCTTGAAACGCTCTTTGGGATCATTCGGGTCTGCTGCGGGTGTTGTAGCCATGAGCGCAGTCTGGCACCTTTGCGCCGTATTCCAGAACACCGACCCCAAGGGGGCTGGCTGTGGAGGTGGAGACGGGATTTGAACCCGTGTACGCGGCTTTGCAGGCCGCTACCTCGCCTCTCGGTCACTCCACCGCGAGTACTCCGACCAGGAGTACTTCGAGCGGACGACGGGATTCGAACCCGCGACCCTCACCTTGGCAAGGTGATGCGCTACCAGCTGCGCTACGTCCGCGTGACCTCTCGGTCGAGTCAGAACCATATCTGACGACCGCACCTGACCGCCAATGAGGTCCGCTTTGGGGGTGATTGGGTCGATGAACGGCAATGATGGGGGAGTGAGCCTGTCCCCCTTCGCGTGCATTGGTGGACTATGGGCAACTGAGTTGGCAGAGATCTCTACGGACCCACGAGTCTTGGAGACCCCTGGACGATGGATTGCTGTACTTCCCTATGAGGGTGTGCCGCAGTTCCTGCTCTTCAGTGCGTGGACGGACAGTCGTCCGGCGTTTATTGAAGACGCCTGGCAGGGCCCTGAAATGTCGGCATGGACTTCATCATTGGATGAGTCCGGATACCGCGCAGCGGTCGAGGCGACGCGCCAGTCCATCGCCCGTGGTGACGTGTATCAGGCGAATATCTGCCGAGTGCTTTCGGCACGGAATGATTCAGAGGCGAGTCTTCTCGGACTTTTCGATCTACTCGCCGCGGGTAACCCGGCGCCTTACGCATCGATCGTTCACGCCCCCGAACACGGAATCGAGATCGTGAGTGCTAGTCCGGAGCTCTTCCTGCGACGTGATGCCGCCACGATTGTCTCGGGGCCGATCAAGGGCACCGGCCGCACTGCAGATGACCTTCTCGCGAAGGATGCAGCGGAGAACATCATGATCGTCGATCTCGTACGCAATGACCTGTCTCGAGTCTGCTCAGCTGGCTCCATCGAGGTTCCGCGCCTGCTTGAGGTCGAGGAGCATCCTGGGCTCGTACACTTGGTTTCCGAGGTCAGTGGAGTTCTCGAGCCCGAAGTGTCCTGGGCAGCTATCTTCGACTCCACATTCCCACCTGGCTCCGTGACAGGTGCGCCGAAGTCCTCAGCACTGCGGCTCATTGAAGAGCTTGAGCCTGCGTCGCGCAGATTCTACTGCGGCGCTCTTGGCTGGGTTGATGACTGCGGTCAGCGAGCGGAATTGGCCGTCACGATTAGAACCTTCTGGCGAGTCAACAACATGCTTAACTTTGGCACCGGTGCGGGGGTTACCTGGGATTCGGATCCCGAAGCCGAATGGCATGAGACCGAGCTCAAGGCACGCAGATTGATTGCCTTGGCCAGCGAGGGAGAGTCGTGATCTGGATTGGCGAAGAAGACGTTGGCAGTCTGGTTCCGCGAGACGAGGCTTTGGTCAGTGTGCTGGATCATGGCTTCACCGTCGGCGATGGCGTATTCGAGACCATGAAGGTTGTTGACCGCCGGGTATTCGCCTTGAGCCGCCACCTTCGTCGGCTCGATCGTTCAGCCTCCGTGCTCGGCCTGGTAGCGCCCTCACATGAAGTGATCCGCGATGCAATTGCTGAAGTCCTTTTTGCGAATCCCCAGTTACTCTCGGGCTCGGCTCGGCTTCGAGTCACGCTGACCGCTGGCATTTCACCCCTGGGCAGTGATCGTGGCCAGGCCTCGCCCACGCTCGTCGTAGCTGTGATGGCAACCAAGACGTGGCCTGATTCGACGACAGTGGCCACGGTGCCTTGGGTACGCAATGAGCGCTCGGCAATCGCAGGGGCCAAAACCACCTCATACGCAGAGAACGTGGTTGCCCTTGAGTACGCGCATGTACGTGGAGCGTCTGAAGCGATCTTCGCCAACACGGTGGGTCAGCTGTGTGAGGGCACGGGTTCGAACATCTTCGTGGTCGTTGACGGCGTCGCGCTCACGCCCGCACTGGGCAGTGGATGCCTGGCTGGCGTCACGCGAGAACTAGTTCTCGAATGGAGTGATGCGCGAGAGGCCGATCTTGATCTTGGCGTCCTGCAGGTAGCTGACGAGATCTTCCTGACGTCATCAACTCGCGATGTGCATCCCGTAACTCGTGTCGACGACCGAGAGTTGATGGCCGGCCCCGTGACTGCGGCCATTCGCGAAATCTTCCGTCTCAAGAGCTCCGCAGATCTCGACCCCTGACATGCGAAGGGCCCCCGCCGAAGCGAGGGCCCTTCGTTCAGTTCTGCGTGACTAGCCGCGGTAGCTGCGGGTCACGACGTACGGGTTCCACTGGTTGGGAACACCAGGTGCAGTGCCCCGGATGTTGCACACGCCCTTCTTGATCATCTTCAGCGTGACTGACCCATCTGCCGGGTAGCCCAGCTTGCAGACCGAGTTCTTGCCCTGAGTGATCTTCCAGGAGATGTTCTGGCCTGCATTCGTATCGACCTGACCGGGAGTCTCGATGACGTAGGTGCGTCCCTTCGTCAGCTTCCCGGACAGCGGGGCAGCCAGCGTTGCAGTCTGGTTACCCAAGGTGGGCAGCACGGTGTAGCCGTAGCTCACCGGTGCGTAACCACGACCACCCGGTGAACTGGCCTGAATATTGCACTGGCCTGAGGACACCGGCACGGTGATGGTGAGGCCACTCACTGAGCACGGACCGGTCTCGGTCAAGGTGACCGGTGAGCCCGACAGCGTGGAAGCTGCCATCGTGGTGCTGGTGCCATTGGGCAGGCGGTACTGGCCACCTGGTGCCCATGATCCCCAGCCGGGCTGAGTGAACGTAATGACAT
>JBIJBU010000002.1:0-53473 GCA_044345075.1 Candidatus Nanopelagicales bacterium
GGCAAAGATGCTGCCCGTCGTGTAGAACTTGCTGCCCGTGATCGTGTAGCCATCAGCGGTCTTCGTGAGGCGGGTCTTGGTATCGCCGAGCTTGACGTTGCCGATCTCGGTGACGGCATTGCCGACCATGTCGCCGCTCGCAAACCGCGTGAGCCACTCATCGCGGGTTGAGCTTGACGGCCGATAGAGCTGATCCTCGACGAAGGCGATGTGACCGCGGAAGGCCTGTGGCACATGCGGGTCAACAGATGCCAGTTCCACGAGAAGCGCGAAAAGCTGCGGCAGCGTCGCTCCGTCTCCGCCGAATTCTGTTGGTACGCGCACGGCGGTGAAGCCGGCCTCCTTGAGCCACCGCACGGGCTCATAGGGCAGCGTGCGTGTCAGCTCGCGATCAAGCAGCCCGTCTCCGATGCGCTCGAAGATCGGACGGTACTTCGCGGCCAGGTCTGCGTAGGCCGGCGGGTTCGAGGTCACTTCGACTCCTAGGTGTACAGCGAGATGGGCTGAACAGTGCCGGTGAGGTAGTGGGCGCCAACCTCGATCTTCTTGTAGTCGACCGGATCATGAAGGCTGTGCGTGCGGATGTTGCGCCAGTAGATATCCAGACCATTCGACATCTTCGTCGAGCTCGCGCCGGTCATTTCGAATACGCGGTTGGCAACGTCAAGGCCGACCTCAGTCGAGATGACCTTGAGTTGGGCGACCTCGATCTCGATGCGAGCACGATCCTCGGCCGTGGTGCGCTCGGCGAGATTCACAATGGTGTCGTAGGAGCGATTGACTCGATCAGCGAGCGCCTCTACGGCGACCGTGCGTGCAACGAGTTCGCCGAAAGCGCGATGAGTGATCGGATCATCGGCGTAGCGATCAACATTGGCCAGGAACCAGGCATTCGGACGGGCAAGGGTGAGCACCTTCGCCTGCTCGAGAGCCCCCTCGGCGATGCCCAGATAGATATTGCCGAAGAGCAGCTGCACGCCCGGCGTGACGACGGAAGAGAACGGCTCCTCCGTGTCGACACCGAAGATGTCGTCGCGCGTGAGCAGCACGTTCGTGTAGCGAATCGAGCCACTGGCAGATGCACGCTGCCCGAGGTGATCCCAATCATCGAGGTGCTCGATGCCCTCGGCCTTGGTGTTCACCGCGAAGATGACAAGCTCTCCGTCAAACTCGCCGCCGGTGGCGATGCCGCCTGCGATGACAATGTCGGTGACAGAAGCTCCCGTCGCGAAGCGCTTGAGACCGCTCAGTCGGTAGCCGTCACCATCGGCGATGATGTCGAGATCAGGGCTCACGGGGTTGAAGGAGTCACTCCACATCCAGCGGTTCTCGGCAGTGCGACGCAGCCACTCGGCCTGCTTGACCGGGTCGGGCCCGTAGAAGACGACGCAGGCGAGATTGACGTAGTGGTAGCCGAGGATCTGCGCAATCGAGGCATCCGCGCGGGCCAGGATGCGCGTGACGAGGAAAGCCGTCTCCCAATGCGCGCCGTGTCCGCCGAGCTCAATCGGGATGAGCAGATTGCTCAGCCCCGATTCACGCAGCACGTCGAGGGCATCGAAGGGGCGCTCGCTGGTGCGATCGCGCTCAAGCGCTCCGACAGCGATCGTGGCGCCCACCTCATGAGCGACCTTCGCCCAGCGCTCGATCTCATCCGCACTCGCATGGCCATGCCAGGGGCTGCGGGTGGTGGGTGCGGCCATCAGTTCTTCTCCTCAACACTGCTCGGGAATCACTCAGGGTAGGGCACCTCACCTTCTCGTACTCTCCCCTTCCTCGCACTCGCACATAGTTCGCAATTCACCCCTGACACACGAAGATGCCGGCACTCCCCACCATGGGGGAATGCCGGGCTCCGCCCGCCTCTCAGGCGGCCTGGCCCTCCAGGATCTCACCGGTCTCGAGATCGACGGACTCCAGTTCTCCGGCCGAGGTCAGCACATCGGCGATCAGGCGCTCCTCACTCTCGACCACCGCATCACGCTTGACTCGGGTGAAGGTGGCAATGCCGCGGGCGAGATCTGGGCCGACCGCGATGGCCTCGATGTCGTGGTAGCGGACGATGTGCCCCTGTTCACCGCAGGGCCGCGGCACCTCACGACTACGCAGGCGCCCGGTGACCACGACCGGCATGCCCTTCACGACTGATTGAACGACGTTATGCGCCATCCCGCGCCAGCAGGTCACCGAGAAGTAATGGGTATCGCCATCAACCCACTTATCCGTGGCTCGATCGAAACGACGGGTGCTCGTGGCAACCCGGAAGGACGCCACCGGGTCTCCGGCGGTGGTGAAGCGCAGCTCTACGTCGCGGACAACATTGCCGACAACGGTCATGGTGATGTCATTCATCGTCACTCCTCGATAGGTCGAAGCCATTCTTCGATTCCCCGAGACTCCAGCCATCGGCATCCAGGCAAAAGCGCTCCGTCACATCTGTGGATGGGAGTGCACGCGCGCGCCGCCTGTGGATACCTGTTGCGAACGCTGTGCAGGTACGCAGCCGCCCCTGGACCCCCTTGCATCTCCTCATTAGATTTGATGGACTGCTAGATCGACGGCGTTCACGCCACCAACGTTGCGCCATAAGGGATGACATGACCGAGACCACCGCACGCCCGGCCAAGAACAACGGCCAGTGGGCAGTCGACGGCACCGACCCGCTGAATCCCAATGAGGAGATGAAGCAGGAGGCCGACGGCCTTTCCGTGCGTGCCCGCGTTGAGGAGATCTACTCCAAGGAGGGCTTCGATTCCATTCCGGGCTCTGACCTGCGCGGTCGCATGCGCTGGTGGGGTCTCTACACCCAGCGCAAGCCAGGTATCGACGGTGGCAAGACAGCCACGATGGAGCCGGAAGAGCTTGAGGACTCCTACTTCATGCTGCGCGTGCGCTCTGACGGCGGTCGACTCACACTGGAGCAGCTGCGCACCATCGCCGACATCTCGGTTGAGTTCGGCCGCGATACCGCGGACATCACCGATCGTCAGAACATCCAGCTGCACTGGATTGCTGTCGAGGACGTTCCGGAGATCTGGCGTCGGCTCGAGGCCGTTGGACTGTCCTCGGCAGAGGCCTGCGGCGACGTTCCGCGAGTGATCCTCGGCTCCCCCGTGGCCGGTGTTGCCGCCGACGAGCTCATTGACGGAACACCTGCGATCGAGGCCATCCTTGAGAGGTACCTGCTCGACCCGGCGTTCTCGAACCTGCCGCGCAAGTTCAAGTCGGCCGTCAGTGGCTCACCGCGCATGGACGTCGCGCACGAGATCAACGACATCTCCTTCCTCGGCGTTGTCCATCCCGAGCATGGCGTCGGTTTCGATGTGTGGGTCGGTGGCGGACTCTCGACGAATCCGCACCTCGCGGTGCGACTGGGCGCCTGGGTCCCGATCGAGGAAATCCCCGACGTGTGGGCAGGCGTGGTCGGCATCTTCCGTGACTACGGATACCGACGCTTGCGCACCAAGGCACGCCTCAAGTTCCTCGTCTCCGATTGGGGAGCCGAGAAGTTCCGTCAGGTTCTCGAGACCGAGTACCTCGGTCGTCCTCTCCTCGACGGCCCGGCTCCCAGCCCTGCATCGGTCGACGAGCGCGATCATGTCGGCGTGTGGCCGCAGAACAACGGCCTGTTCTACGTGGGTGCAGCCCCGATCGTCGGCCGCATGAGTGGCTCGAAACTGAACGCGGTGGCTGACCTCGCCGAAGCAGCAGGCGCTGACCGCGTGCACCTGACCGCTCATCAAAAGCTCGTCGTCCTGAATGTGCCAGGCGACAAGGTCGATGCCCTCGTCGCCGGCCTCGCTGCGCTCGACCTTCGGGTCGGCGATGCGTCAAACTTCCGTCGCGGCACGATGGCCTGCACTGGCGTGGAGTATTGCAAGCTCGCGATGGTCGAGACCAAGGGCCGCGCCCGCGTACTCATCGGCGAGCTCGAGGCACGCATCCCCGAGTTCACCGAGCCGCTCGCAATTCACGTGAACGGCTGCCCGAACTCCTGCGCTCGCATTCAGGTGGCCGACATCGGCCTCAAGGGAATTCGCGCACTCGATGCCGACGGCAATGACGTCGAGGGATTCCAGGTCCACCTGGGCGGACGCATCGGTCAGGCCGCGAACTTCGGCCGAACCGTCAAGGGCCTGCGCCTGCCGGCCGAAGACCTGTCCGACTACGTCGTGCGCGTGACCTCGAATTTCACTGCCGAGCGCGTTGGCGACGAGTCGTTCAGCGAGTGGGCCCAGCGAGCAGACGAGGGATCACTGAAGTGAGCACCGCCACGCACGGCACCGCGATCCGGCGCTCGCCCGAGGAACTCCGCATCCTCGCGCGCTACGCCGCGGTCGACCTTGCCGGCGCCCAGGCTGCTGACATCATCCGCTGGACTTGGAACACCTTCGGCACCAAGGCGGTGCTGACCCAGTCCATGGCGAATACCGCCCTCGCCTATCTGATCAACCAGGTCGCGCCCGAGATCCCGGTCGTCTTCCTCGACACCGGCTACCACTTCCCCGAGACCATCGAGACTCGCGATGCGCTTGCCTCGCGTACGAACCTGAACATCATCAGCGTGACACCGAGGCAGACCGTCGCCGAGCAGGATGCCGAATACGGTGTCAATCTCTGGGAGCGCAACCCTGACTTGTGCTGCAAGCTTCGCAAGGTCGAGCCGATGGAGAACCTCATCGAGGGCTACGAAGCCTGGATCACCGGTATGCGCCACGAAACAGCGCCGCATCGAGCAGCTGTTCCTGTCGTCCAGTTCGACGAGTCGCGTGGGGTGCTGAAGATCGCCCCGATTCTTCACTGGAGCGAGGCTCAGCTGCTGCGTTACACGATGGAGAACGACGTACCGGTGAACCCACTGATGTACGACGGTTACCCGTCGATCGGGTGCGGACCTTGCACCAAGCGCGTTGATTTCGGTGACGACCCGCGCGCCGGCCGCTGGGCCGGGCAGGGCAAGAATGAGTGCGGGCTGCACACGTGAGTAACTACCCGCTCTCTCTCGACGTTGCCGGTAAGCCCGTGGTGGTGGTCGGCGCAGGCGCCGTCGCCGCACGTCGGGCTCGCGGTCTTGTCGAGGCCGGGGCACTCGTCACCGTCATCTCGCCCGCGATCAGTGAGGCGATGCGCGAACTCGGCGATGCCGTCCACCTCGTGGAGCGCGAGTATCTCGACGGCGATCTCGCGGATGCCTGGCTCGCGCATGCCGCAACAGACAACCCGGTGGTCAACGCCGCAGTGGCTGCCGAAGCGCAGGCCAATCGCGTGTGGTGCGTTCGCGCCGACGACCACGGAGCCTCCGATGCCTGGACTCCCGCGTCGACAACGGTCGATGACGTCACCATCGCGGTTACCTCTGCTGACCCCAGGCGCTCAGTCGCACTTCGCAGCAGCATTGCGGCGCAGCTTCGTTCCGGTGATCTGCCCGTGAAGGCCCGCCGCGCTCACGATGGTCACGTCGTGCTCATCGGTGGAGGTCCGGGCGACGCCGATCTCATCACGGTGCGCGGGCGACGCGAGCTCAATAAGGCCGATGTCGTGATCTACGACCGACTCGCGCCACTCGAACTGCTCGCCTCACTCGATGACGATGTCGAGTTGATCGATGCCGGCAAGCAGCCCACTCATCACATCCTCAAGCAGGAGGAGATCAACGCACTCCTCATCGATCGGGCGCGTGCAGGCAAGCGAGTCGCACGCCTGAAGGGCGGCGACCCGTTCGTGCTGGGCCGCGGCTCCGAGGAAATGCTCGCCTGCATCGAGGCCGGTGTCACAGTCGAAGTAATCCCCGGTGTGACGAGTGCGATCAGTGCACCGCTTGCGGCGGGCATTCCGGTCACCCATCGCGGAGTGACAACCGGCTTCATTGTCATGAGCGGACACGAGATCGGTGATCTCGAGCTTGCCGCGAAGTCTGATCTCACTCTTGTTGTCCTGATGGGAGTCGGTCGCCTGGCCGCACTCGTCGACGGTCTCGTTGACGGTGGCAAGTCGCCGAGCACTCCAATCGCGATCATCGAGCGCGCCTATGCACCTGATCAACGCGTGACCGTCAGCTCTCTTGAATCCATCGTGGAGATCGCAGCAGCCGAGCAGATCGCGAATCCGGCGATCATCGTGGTGGGCGATGTCGTGTCGGTGCCCACCTGGCTGACCGCCAGTGTGCTCGCCACCCACGCCTGAACTACCGTGCCTTCATGAGCGCCGTTATCTTGCTGGGCCACGGCAGTCCCGATCCGCGTGCAGGTATCGGAGCTGCGGCGCTGGCCGGTCGGGTGGCTGACCTGCTCCCCGATGATGAGATTCGCCTCGCCTTTCTCGACAACACAGCGCCGACGCTCACGGAAGCCGCACTGACAGTCGCCGCCCATGCCGACATCACTGTCGTTCCCGTGTTCTTAAGTCGGGCGTATCACGTGAAGGTCGACGTACCGGCAGAGGTCGCGAAGGCAAGCGTTGCTATCAATCGTGAGATCACGATTACTGACCCGATCGGCCCGGACCCGCTCCTGCTCGGCCCTCTCGATGCGCA
The DNA here is from genome assembly GCA_044345075.1 of Candidatus Nanopelagicales bacterium. GTDB lineage: Bacteria > Actinomycetota > Actinomycetes > S36-B12 > S36-B12 > CAIKZY01. The sequence goes on from JBIJBU010000002.1 coordinate 6,533, forward strand.
ACTGCCACCGGACGCGCCGGTGGTGCTCGCTACCGCGGGCACGAGCGATCTCGAAGCCCAGGCTGCCTTCGACGCACTCGCTGCTGCATGGTCGGCGCGCCGAGGCACCCCTGTGCTCGTGGCCTACGCCTCTCAGGCCCAGCCCGATATTGCGACTGCCATCACGCAGGTCGAGTCAGTCGGCGAACTCAAGGCCGCGATCGCGCGATTCCTGTTGTTTGACGGCGTGTTCCCCGATCGAATCAAGGCCACAGCCGGCGATCGAGCGATTAGTTCAGTGCTGGGCGATGAGCCGCTCCTTGCAGAGATCATCGCCGATCGCGTGCTCGCTACGCGCTGAGAATCCCCACCACCGCAGCATCCGCAGTGGTGCTGCCGGCACAGATCACCGCGATGCTCGCCGGTACGACCACGAAGTGAGCAAGTGCACGACCCCTGTGGACGCCTCCACGAGGCTCGTGGAGGCTTCCACAGGGCGCGTGCACCTGTTAGATTTCATGCGCGCTCCCTTCTGCCGATGAAGGATCAACAGATGACCATCGTTCCCATCACATCGTCTGGCCTGGAAGCCGCCGAAGTCTCCTGGTATGCGCCCATTTGCTCCTGTGACTACGCGTACCTCGGGGTGCCCGATGACGAGCTTCGGTCCAGCTGGGAGAACGGCTCAAGGATCGTCAAGCGCGCGGAGTCATACGGTTTTCGCAACATCCTGTGCCCCTCCTCCTATGACGTGGGGCAAGACACCCTGACCTTCGTGGCGGCCTGTGCACCGCTCACCGAGCGGATCAACTTCCTTGCTGCCGTGCGATGCGGCGAGCTGCATCCGATCATGCTTGCACGCACGATTGCCTCTCTCGACCACATGCTGAAGGGGCGCCTGACCCTCAATGTCATCAGCTCGGATTTCCCCGGCGAAGAGGCCCCCTCCTCCTTCCGCTACAAGCGCAGTCACGAAGTAGTCGAAATCCTCCGCCAGGCCTGGACGCGAGACACCATTGACTTCACAGGCGAGATATACAACTTCACAGGGCTCTCCACCGAACCCGCCAAGCCGTATCAGACCAACGGAGGCCCCCTGCTTTACTTTGGTGGCTACTCACCGGATGCACTTGAGCTCTGCGGAAAGCAGTGCGACGTCTACCTGATGTGGCCTGAGCCGGAAGAGATCCTTGCCCAACGCATGCGGGACGTGAACGCCCATGCCCACGCTCATGGGCGCACACTCGACTACGGCCTGCGAGTGCACGTGATCGTGCGAGACACTGAGGCGGAGGCCAAGGATTACGCTGAGCATCTGGTCAGCAAGCTGGATGACGAATACGGCCGACTGATCCGCCAACGCACCCAAGATGGTGCCAGCCTGGGCAACGCTCACCAGTCGAGAGCCCGCGAACTTGCCGACCAGTTCGGCTATGTCGAACCCCACATGTGGACGGGAATCGGGCGAGCCCGCCCGGGCTGCGGCGCTGCTCTCGTCGGTTCGGTAGACCAGGTTCTTTCCAAGATCGAGGGCTACCAGAAGATGGGAATCAGGGCATTCATCTTCTCCGGCTACCCACACCTCGATGAAGCAGATCATTTCGGCACCAAGGTGCTACCGCACTTGGAGACTTGCTCCTTGCCGCACGTCTACGGCCGCGTGCCAAGCGAAACGCCCGCGACGCCTCTGGGGAACGGCGCAAGGCTGTAGCGATCACTTCAGTGTTGGACGATGAGCCGCTCCTCGCAGAGATCATCGCTGATCGGGTACGAGCTACGCGTTAAGCACCTTCGCGACCGCTGCGGCGACATCAGGTGCCCCAGGCGAAGCGGCGACAGCCGCCACCACGATTCCGAGTTCGCGTGCCGCATCCGCGGTGGTGCTTCCGGCACAGATCACTGGGATGCTCTCAGGTACGGCCACGAAGTGAACCAGCGCGCGAGCTGCACTTGGCGAACGCAAGACGATTGCCGAGAGCTCACCGCGTCGAACAAGCTCCACGCTCATCGGCTCTTGAGTGACCGTGGAGGTCTCATAGACGACGACCTGGGCCAGATGCCAACCGAGCTGTCGAAGTCCATCGGGCAGAGTGTCGAGGGCCAGGTTGCCGCACGGGAACATGGCTCGGGCCGGCGGAAGATCAGCGAGTTCTTCCACGAGCGCCTTCGCCGAGGAGACCATCGGCACCATCACCTGAGGGAAGCCGAGCTCGCGAAGGGTTCGAGCGGTGCGATCACCTGTCGCTGCGGCATGAACGCCACGCGACACTGCCGCAGAGATCGCTTCGCGCAGTACCTGCTCACCCACGAGTTCGATCAAGGCCGGAATCGTCATCGGCGAGGTCGTGATGAACCAGGTCTGCTCATCGGCACGCTCACGCAATTGCTCGATGAGCATGTGGGCCATCGTCGAGTCGCCTACCGGGACAATGCGCACGTATGGATCATCGATGGAGTCGAGGCCGAGAGCAGTGAGGCTCTCTGCGTCGGTGTCATTGCCCTCCGAGCGGATGAGTAGAACGGGGAAGGTCACGACAGCTCGGCATTCAAGTCGGCAGAAGAGCGCCCCATCAGGGCTGCTGCGGCAACGAGACCGAGTGCGTGCGCATCGGCTTTGTCCTTGACCATGCCACTGACGCTCAGTCGTTCGTACTCAACACCGCGGTGATCGGCGAGCTCGGCGACGAGGGTCAGTTCGCCCTTCTTGTCGATCTCCGCGTAGGCGCCCACGGCCGTCGTGCACTCAGCTTCGACACCGATGAGAACAGCGCGCTCCGCCGCTGACCGCAGCATCGATTGCTTGTGGTTGAGTGCCTTGAGCTGGTCCATGAGATCACGATCCCCTTGGCGGCATTCGATCGCGAGGGCTCCTTGCGCCGGGGCGGGAACCAGTTGATCGACGGTGAGGATCTGTGCAGCTTCCTTCTCACGACCGATGCGCTTCATTCCGGCAATGGCCAAGATGGTCGCGTCGTACTGACCCTCGCGCACCTTGCGAATTCGAGTATCGACGTTGCCGCGAATGGGCTCGATACGCAGATCAGGCCGCAGGGCGAGCATGCGCTGCGCCCGTCGCGGTGAACTCGTGCCGAGCACGGCACCCTCAGGAAGCTGGTCGAGCTTCAGGTTGCCCTTCGACACGAGGGCATCACGCGCGTCCTCGCGTTCGGGAACTGCAGCAAGATGAATACCGATGGCCGGTGCACTTGGGAGATCCTTGTAGGAGTGGACGATGACATCGACCTCGCCTGCCAGCAGCGCCGCGCGCAAGGCTGAGACGAAGACGCCAGGCTGACCGGGCTGGCTCAGCGGAACACTGGTGTCGTCACCGGCCGTGGTGATAAGGATTTCCTGCCACTCGCCGCCCGTGGCCTTAGCCCAGGCATCTCCGACCGTTGCTGACTGAGTGCGCGCCAGCAAGCTCGCGCGAGTGCCCAGGCGCATCGGTGCGCTACTTCGCGGCCGTGGTGTCGAAGTCGATGCCGAACAACGTGTGCATCGCGCGGCGATAGTCATCGATGTCGCCGGTCCGTGCGAGCTCTTGGGCACGAACTGACGGGGTATGCAGAAGTGCATTCGATACTCGGTGGAGGGATCGTGCGACTTCGTCGGCGGTGTCATCACCCAGACGGCCACGCGTGCGCTCGATCTCCTCGTTGATGATGCTGCTGACGTAGGCACGCATGGCGACAACCGCCGGGTCAGCGGCACGCCCGGTCTCGGCGCGCTCGAAGCACTCGACCGCACCGCGAACGATTTCCTGGGCCTCCAGCACCGCCGACGAATGTTCACGAGGCGCGAAGACGCGGATGACCTCGAGGTCGATGACATCAACGTCAGCGCGGAGGCGCACATCGGGGGCCACGTCAGGAGAGAGCGCTAGGTCGATGACAGGGAGGACAGAGTCAGCGGCACCTCGCGCATCGATCAGGGCTGAATCGATGATGTGATGGGGCGCCCCGCTGCAGGCCGCGACCAGATCGACTTTTGCGATCGCCTCACCGAGCTGTTCGTCGGTGATCGCCGTGATGTCGTGAGACGACGCGAACTTGGTCGCCCGCCCGGAGGAGGAGTACACGTAGATCTCCTCAACACCACGCTTAGCTAACGCCGCAGTCACGACACGCGCATAGGAGCCGGTACCGAGAACTAGTGCCGAGCGACCGGCGAGAACACCGTGACGCTCCTCTGCGACATCGAGTCCGACGGTCACGATTGAGCGGCCTGCGGCTCCGAGGCCGGTCATGTTCGTGACGGCCTTCGATGTCGCGAGTGCGCGCTGCATCATGCGCTCGAGGGTCGGGCTCGTGGTCGCAGCCACCTGAGCGGCGGCGAGGGCTGCTTTCACCTGGCCGGCGACCTCATCCTCACCGACCACCATCGACTCCAGGCCCGAGGCAACGGAGAACAGGTGCTGTGCAACTGACGTACCCATGGACACGCGCATGGACTCCACGACCTCGGCATGCTCAACGCCTGCATGCCGGGCAATCTCACGAGTAGTGAGATCGATGGCCTGATGGAAGTGATCGAGATCGAGGTAGACCTCGAAGCGATTGCAGGTCGACAGCACCAGGGCGCCATTGACCCCTTCGTGAGCGGTCAGGGCGGGGGCAAGGGCATCGCCGGCGTGGCTGAGGCGCTCGATCTCCTCCAGGGATGCGTCGTGATGGCTTGCACCAACGAGCACCAGGACCATGAGGGGAATCGTACGCCCGAGAACGAACACCCACATGTTCGGTAGGTTGTCTATATGACCCAGGCCACCCTCCTGCCCGCTCAGCACCCGCTGAGCGCACGCGGAACGGCCGATTCCGCGCTCATTCGGGCCTACCGAGGCGAGCGGCCTGCCACTCGCCCGATCTGGATGATGCGCCAGGCAGGCCGTTCCCTGCCCGAGTACCGCGCCCTGCGTGAGGGCGTCGCAATGCTGGATTCGTGCCTGCGGCCCGACATGGCAGCAGAGATCACCCTGCAGCCGGTGCGCCGCCACAAGGTCGATGCCGCCATCTTCTTCAGCGACATCGTGGTTCCCCTCAAGCTCGCCGGGGTCGACGTCGAGATCGCTGCCGGAGTCGGCCCGGTGATGGGAACTCCAGTCCGCAGTCGCGCCGAACTCGCTGCCCTTCCCGAACTCGATGAGGCCTCCCTCGCTCCGATCGCTGAGGCCATCGGAATCGTCACCGATGAACTGGGCGCGACTCCTCTCATCGGATTCTGCGGCGCTCCCTTCACTCTTGCGTCCTACCTGATCGAGGGACGACCATCACGCGAGTACGCCTACACGAAGGCAATGATGCGTGCGGATCCCGACCTGTGGAACGACCTGCTGTCCTGGGTTGCTCGCACTACCGGCACCTTCCTGCGCGGCCAAGTGATGGCGGGCGCGAGTGCGGTGCAGCTCTTCGACTCCTGGGCCGGTGCACTTACCCCAGATGAGTACGTCGCCTACGCGCGACCGTACTCGGCTGCGGTTCTCGACCAGGTCAGCGATCTGCCGGTTCCGCGCGTGCACTTCGGCACGCGCACGCAGAATCTTCTCGTCGCCATGCGCGATGCGGGCGCGACCGTGATGGGCGTCGATCAGCACACGCCCCTCGATCTGGCCAACACACTTCTGGGTGGCATGACGCCACTGCAGGGAAATATTGATCCCGATTTGCTCGATGCACCCTGGTCGATCCTGTCGGCGCATGTTCTCGACGTCATCGAGCGCGGTAAGGCCGCACCGGGACACGTCGTCAATCTCGGACACGGAGTCCCGCCCGAGACCGACCCGGATGTCCTCACCCGGATAGTGGAATTGGTGCACAGCACATCGTGAATGCCATCGTCATCGGAGGCGGACTCTCGGGTCTCCTCGCCGCCCGCGAGCTAGCTCGCCGCGGAATGCAGGTCACCCTTTTCGAATCCGCACGCACGTTCGGCGGTGCCATTGCCGGCGCAGAGCTGGGCGGATTTACGAGTGACATCGGTGCAGAAGCCTTCGCAATCACTCGCCCCGAGGCACTCGAACTGATTGCCGAACTCGGTTTGACCGATGAGATCATCGCGCCCGCTCGCAGTGACGCGCATTTGTGGAGCGAGTCAGGCATTGCCGAGTTGCCGCGCAGCCTGATGGGCATCCCGTGCGACCTCTCCGATCCCGCCGTGGCGAAGATCCTCAGCGCCAAGGAAATCGAGACCGCCCAGAAGCTCGATGCCAAGGACTTCCCCTCGGATCTCGATCCGCAGATCACCCTGGGCGAACTCGTGAGACTTCGCATGGGTGAGGCTGTTGTCCGACGTATCCTGACTCCCGTCGTCGCCGGCGTGCACGCCGTCGACCCTGATCTCGTCGAGGCCGAAGCGATCATTCCCGGTTTGCTTGCGCGCAGTCGCGAGACCGGAAGTCTTGCCGGAGCCGCTGATTCCTTCCGTTCGGCTTCGGGCGCACCCGGGTCTGCGATCAACGGGCTTCGCGGCGGCATGACCACCCTGATCAACGCGCTCGTCGCCAGTCTTGATGGCGTCAACGTGAAGTCGAACCGCACTGTCACCGCGGTGCGCAAGTCGAAGACCGGCTGGATCGTTGAAACCGCCGATGTCTCACTGCGTACCGACAATGTCGTGCTCGCCCTCTCCGCTCCCGCGGCACGTCGCGTGCTTCGTGGCCAAGATCGCATCAACGCGGCACTCGAGAAGTTCAGCGTCGGTGACGTCGCCGTCGTTTCGCTCGTCGTACAAAGTGCCAAGCTTGATAAGGCACCTGTCGGCTCTGGCGTGCTCGTCGACCCCGATCAGACCGCCGTACGGGCGAAGGCTCTCACTCATGCATCAGCCAAGTGGGACTGGATCAAGGACACCTTCGGCCCGGGTACCCACCTCATTCGCCTGTCTTATGGGCGCAATGGCGTGATCGAGGAATCCCTCGACGAACTGCCCGAGCAGGCACGTCGCGATGCCGAGCGCATTCTCGGCGTGAAGCTGCCCAAGGTGACCGACGTCAAGGTCACGCGCTGGGCCGATTCCCTCGTGCACCAGCGTGTCGGGCACCGCCAGAACGTCCAGGCCTTGCAGGAGGCCGTTGCGGCCCAAGACGGCCTGGCCATCATCGGCGCAGGCATCGGCGGCAATGGCATTGCCGGTTCGATCGCCTACTCCCGCACCCTCGGTGACCAGTTGGGCGTCAACGCCGACTAGGTGAAAGACTGGGGTGGTGTCGACAGATGAACGCTCCAAGGTGTCCGCTCGTGAGATCAACGAGACCATTCGCTACACGTGCTGGGCGATCTTTGCCCGCACGGGCATCGAGCCGCCTCCCGGCGCAACAGCCGAACTCGAAGCGGTCGTAGCAAAACTGGCCAAGGACGATGTCATCGTCCGCGGTTTTTATGACGTCTCAGCCATGCGTGCCGATGCCGATCTCATGATCTGGCTGCACGCTCCGACCGCCGAGCAGGTGCAGGCCGCTGTGCGCGAGATTCGCCGCACCAGCCTCGCGGACAGCATGGAGCTCGAGTTCTCGACCATGGGCATCCATCGCCCGGCCGAATTCAACAAGGGTCACGTGCCTGCCTTCATGGCCGGCGTCGAGGCGTGCGAATGGGTCTGCATGTACCCGTTCGTACGTTCCTACGACTGGTATCTGATTCCGGAAGAGGAGCGTCGCGCGATGCTCGTCGAGCACGGGATGATGGGACGCGACTACACGATGATCAAGTCGAACACTGTTGCAGCCTTCGCACTCGGCGATTACGAATGGGTACTCGCACTCGAGTCACCTGAACTGCACGAGATCGTCGACATGATGCGGCAACTGCGCAGCTCACAGGCTCGTCGTCATGTGCGCGAGGAGATTCCGTTCTACACGGGTCGACTCATCGATGCCGCGACTGCAGTAGACATCCTGCGATGACCTACACGGCCCTTCTCCTTTCCTCCTTCGGTGGCCCGGAGGGGCCTGATGAGGTCATGCCCTTCCTCGAGCGAGTGACCGCTGGCCGCGGAGTTCCGCGCGAGCGCCTCGAAGAGGTCTCGCATCATTACCTCGCCCTCGGTGGCGTGAGCCCGATCAACACGCAGAACCGAGAGCTGATCGCTGCGCTTGAGGCAGAGTTGGCCCGCCGGAACATCGACCTGCCCGTCTACTGGGGCAATCGCAACTCGGAGCCGTTCTTCGACGGTGCGCTGCAGCAACTGCATGCTGACGGGCATCGCGAGGTACTCGCACTGGCCACCAGCGCTTACTCGTCGTACTCCGGCTGCCGCCAGTATCGCGAGGACATCGGCATGGCCCTCGAAGCCACGGGCTTGAGCGACCTCATCGTGCGCAAGATCCGCTCCTACTTCGACCTGCCCGGCTTCATCGACTCATTCGCCGAAGGCGTCGCCGCTGCGCTTGATCGACTCGCAGAGCAGGGCATCGATCCGTCCTCCACCGCGATCTTCTTCACCACTCACTCTGTTCCTATGTCGATGAGCCAGACCTCCGGCCCCATCGAGCTGCGCGGCGAGGGCGACGAAAACCTCGGCATCTACCCGCAGCAGCACGTTCTCGCCATCGAGCAGGTCATTGCGAAGGTGCAGGCCATGCGATCGGGTCTGGTGCCGGATTGGGCTCTCGTCTACCAATCGCGCAGTGGCCCGCCCACGATGCCGTGGCTTGAGCCCGATATCAATGACGCGATTCGCGACGCCGCCGCAACGGGCACCACCGCCGTGGTCGTCGTGCCGATCGGGTTCGTCAGCGATCACGTCGAGGTGATCTGGGATCTCGATCACGAGGCCCTGGAGACCGCGACTGAGCTGGGCCTGGCCTTCGAACGCGTCTCCACCCCGGGCACCGACCCTCGTTTCGTGGCGTCCCTGGTCGATCGTGTCGAGGAATCCCTGCATGGCTCCGTGCCCGAGTACTGGAAGCCGTTCTGCTCAGAGACCTGCTGCCCTAATGCCAGAGCCGAGCGGCCCGTCATCTCAGGCACCTAGACTTGCGCGCATGAGCAACCCCGTCGATCGCTTTGATCTCGTCGAGCGTCCCCGCCGCCTGCGTCGCACCGCCGCGATTCGTCGGCTCGTGCAGGAGAACCGCCTCTCAGCCGCTGATCTCGTGCTACCGGTGTTCGTGCGCGAAGGCGCCACTGAGCCGATCGCCATCGGCTCGATGCCTGGAGTCGTGCAGCACTCGCGAGATTCGCTCATGCGTGCAGCAACCGAAGCCGCTGAGGCAGGCGTCGGCGGCATCATGATCTTCGGCGTTCCGAAGGAACGCGATGCGTGCGGCGATGTCGCTATCGCAAGCGACAGCATTCTCGCCGAGGCCGTGCGCTGGACCAAGCAGGCCACCGGAGACTCGCTCCCCGTCATCGCCGACCTCTGCCTCGATGAGTTCACCTCCCACGGTCACTGCGGAGTACTCGACGCGCAGGGCAATGTCGACAATGACGCCACCCTCGCCGTGTACCAGCAGATGGGCATCACCCTCGCCGAAGCCGGCAGCGACATCCTCGGTCTGAGCGGGATGATGGACGGCCAGGTTGGCGCCGTCCGCGAAGCACTCGATGACGCAGGCCATTTCGACACCGCGATCTTGGCTTACGCCGCCAAGTACGCCTCCGCGTTCTACGGCCCCTTCCGCGACGCAGTCGAATCGGCACTGCAGGGCGATCGCAAGACCTACCAGCAAGATCCCGCGAACGGTATTGAGTCACTTCGCGAGGTTCGCCTCGACATTGCCGAGGGCGCCGACATCGTGATGGTTAAGCCAGCACTCCCCTACCTCGACATCCTGGCCCGCACCGCTGACGCCGTCGATGTTCCCGTTGCGGCCTACATCGTCTCGGGCGAATACGCGATGATCGAAGCCGCAGCAGCCGCGGGCATGATCGATCGTGAGCGCGCGATCCTCGAGGCTCACATGAGCGTGAAGCGCGCAGGCGCCAGCGTGATCTGCACCTACTGGGCAACTGAGGTTGCCCGACTCATCAAGTAACGACAGAGGGAAGCACCGTGACCGATAGCTCGGCAGCCTGGTTCGCACGTGCTCAGCAGGTGATCCCCGGTGGCGTGAGCTCACCGGTGCGTGCCTTCCGTTCAGTCGGTGGAACACCGCCCTACGTGGCCAGTGCACATGGCGCGATCATCACGGACGTTGAGGGCAAGAATTACGTCGATCTCGTCGGCGCCTGGGGCCCGGCCATCCTCGGTCACGCCCACCCCGCAGTCGTTGCAGCGACGCAAAGTGCGATAGCCGATTCCTTCTCGTTCGGCGCTCCCTGCCCGCCCGAGGTCGAGCTTGCCGAGGAGATCGTCCGCCGGGTCGGCGCCGTCGATCGCGTGCGCTTCACCAACTCCGGCACTGAAGCAGTGATGACTGCCTTGCGTCTCGCACGCGCGAAGAGCGGTCGCGATGTCATCGTGAAGTTCGCCGGTTGCTACCACGGCCACGCCGACTCCATGCTCGTTGCTGCCGGCTCCGGTGTTGCCACCCTTGGCTTGCCTGACTCCCCTGGCGTGACCGAGGGAACCGCGAAGGACACCCTCACCCTTGATTACGGGAACATCGCCGCGCTCGAGGCACTCTTCGCTGAGCATGGCGATCGCATCGCCGCGGTGATCACCGAGGCGATCCCCGCCAATATGGGAGTCGTGCCGCCGCCCGCAGGGTTCAACAAGGCGATCCGCGATCTCACCTCCAAGCACGGCGCCGTGATGATCCTCGATGAGGTCATGACCGGCTTCCGCGTCTCCCGCGACGGCTGGTGGGGCATCGAGGGCAAGGCGGAGGGCTGGGCCCCCGACCTCTTCACCTTCGGCAAGGTCATCGGTGGCGGTATGCCCTTGGCTGCTGTTGCAGGTAGCGCCGAGATCATGGATCTCCTCGCCCCCGCAGGCCCGGTCTACCAAGCGGGCACGCTGAGCGGTAACCCAACAGCGACAACGGCAGGCCTCGTCACACTTCAGTACTGCACCGACGATGTCTATGTCCGCCTCAACGACACGGCTACGCAGGTTCAGTCCATCATCACCGATGCACTGAACGCTGCCGGCATTCCGAACTCACCTCAGCGTGCCGGCAATCTGTTCAGCTGGTTCTTCACAGCAGACCAGGTGCATACCTACGACGAGGCGAAGACCCAGAACACCAAGGCCTTCGGAGCGTTCTTCCATTCCATGCTCGAGAACGGCGTATGGCTACCGCCATCGGCTTACGAAGCGTGGTTCGTCTCTGCTGCGCATGGTGACCGCGAGCTCGAGATCATCAGCGCTGCTGCGCCGACGGCAGCTCGCGCCGCAGCCTCTGTCTGAACTACGCCCAGATGGGCAGTGAATCGTCAGCGCTGAACGTCACGCCGGTCACCTGTTCGGGATTCGCGACGAAGTAGTACACAGCCTCAGCGATTTCATAAATGCTCAACGGCTCTCGAGTGGCCCGCTCCTCGGCATTGAGGTGCTCCAGAAAGGCATCGGCATCGGTGCCCGCGTAAGGCAGCCGTGAACCGTGCCCCTCGACGGTCAGATACGGCGCAACCGTATTGATGCGCACGCGTGGCTCCGCGGCCGCGAGAGCCGAAGTCACCTCAGTGATCTCAGCCAAGGAGTGCGCGCGAATTGCCTCGATGCCGAGCAGGTTCACTATCGCGCCGTTCATCTCACCGAGGAATGGCTCGGTTGCCGCGCGCACGAAGTCGATCCCCACAGACTCGGAGACGGGTACGCGGTCGCAGTTCACGACGCAGTCGAGACCATTTCCGCGAGCGGCGGCCGATTCGACCATGGCGCGATACGACTCGAGGTTGCCGATCTCTGCGCGAATCTGGGCGCGGCTGAAGTGCGAAGTGTGGGCCAGCTCATCGGCACCCATGACGAACCAGCCATTGCGGATGAACTCATAGCCGACAGCCTCTCCGACGGCGGTGTGAATGCCGGTGATGAGGACGGAGGGGGCATGGCTAGCAGGCATGGCACCAGTCTTGCACCTGCCTGCTCACGAGCAGCTCGGAGGAGGAAGAATGGGCCCGCGCTCCTGGTCTCGGCCAGAGTGCATGCGCCCGTAGCTCAATGGATAGAGCTACTGGTTTCTACCCAGTCGGTTGGGGGTTCGAGTCCCTCCGGGCGCACTTGCGTGTGGGAATCGTCCCAGCGCTGAGCAACTCGATCATCGGGAATGTGAACTCGAGAGTCGGTCTCATCGGTCATGCACTCCGACGTGCAGCCGAGCCACCACCACTTCCGCGATGACAGCGTCCTGCGCCCCGAGTCCGCACAGGTCGGCCACGGTGATCTGCTCGTCCGTGGTCCGACCCGGACGCCGATCCGTGAGCACCTCGCCGAGCGTGACGGCTCGGGCGCGGACGCTGCGGTCGGCGTGCTGCAGTTCTCCGGCGTAAGAGGCAACCGAGAGGTCGTCGCACACGACGACCTCGGCGAGCGCTAGCAGGTCGGCGGCGAGTTCCTGCTTGCCTGCCGTGTCGGATCCGATCGCGGTCACGTGCGTGCCGGGCCGCACCCATTTGGCCTGGATGAGCGGCGTCCGGCTGCCGGTCGCCGTGACGACGATGTCGGTGGCGGCCACTGCGTCAGCGAGGTTGTCCACCGGTTCGGCGCCGACGTCAGTAGCCAGTGCAGCCGTCTTGGCGTGGTCCCGTCCCCATACGGCGACGCGCAGTTGGGGGAGAGCCGCGCGGTGTGCGTGGATCTGCGCACGGGCCTGGTCGCCGGACCCGACTATCAGGAGTCGTCTGGCGTCCGGTCGCGCCAGCGTCATCGTGGCGAGGGCTCCGGCTGCGGCCGTGCGCATCTGTGTCAGCAAGCCGTCGTCGGCGAGCAGCCAGCGCGCGGCGCCGGTCCCGGCGTCCAGGACGACGGTGAACCCGGTCGGGCCGGCACCGGGGAAGTCGCCGGTCGCGACCTTGAAGCACAGGACGGTCGAACCCCTTAAGTGCGCGCCCTTGATGTGCACCTCGCCGCCGCCTCTCGGTCGCATCTCGAACTGGTCCGGCTGGTCGACCTCCCCGTCGGCCACGGCGTGGAACGCGCGTCGTGCCGCATCGAGAGCGTCGCTACACGAGACACTCGCCGCCACGGTGGCTCTGTCGACGACCTGCATCGGGCTACTACTGCCCTTCTCAGTCACGCAAGTCCTGACTTTCCTTGCGCATGGCATAGACGGTCGCTCGTGACACGTCAAGGGCGACGGCAACGTGCGCGGCGGCGTTGCGGGTGTCGAAGACGCCCCGATCGACCAGGTCCCCGACGAGGGCTAGGCGATCGCCTCTATCGAGCGCCGTCCGTGTCACATCACGTTCCCGGCACCAGTCGTCGATCAGGCCGTTCAAGTGTGCCCTCCAATCGCGATGGAAGAGCGCCTCAGGCTTCTCCACCCGCGGCGCAGCGAAGGCGGCGAGCACGAGGGCCGCGGAGTCCAGGGCCGACCGGTCGAAGTTGAAGCACAACAGCAATCGACCCTGATCGACGCGCACGCTCACCGACGACAGCCGTCGACCGTGACGGTCGACCTGCTCGTACGGGCCGAGAACCTGACCCGGCGGGACGTCGGCGAGCAGCGCGGGGTCGAGCAGCGACTCCGCGCCGGGCTTCCTGGCCGAGAATGCGTTCCAGATGGCCACCACGCGGTCTTTGTTGACATCGTGCAGCACCACCTCGACGTGCGGGTGGAACAGTGTCGTGACGGCCGCAGCCGTAGCAGCCACGTCCGCGGACACAGGACCTAAACGGTCGCGCCGAACAGCAGCCATGATCTGGACGATACGTCTAATCTAGACACTAAGTCAACGTCGTCGTACCGTCGGCCACCAATCCGTATCGGTCCGGCGAGATCCGCATCCAGGGACGAGGCCCACCATGAGTACAACGAATCATCCGCACGTCGACGAGGCGGTAATCCAGCGCGCCCGCGAGATCTTGAACCGCGAACTGACCGCCTTTGCCGCGCGCACGCCACGGTCGACGAAGTGGCTCGCCGACGCCGAGCAGCGGATGCCCGGCGGTGTCCCGATGGCGTGGATGCGCTCGCTCTACCGCCACGCCCCAGTGGTCGTCGCCCGTGGCTGGGGGTCGCGATTCGAAGACATTGACGGCAACGTGTATGTCGACTTCAACGCCTGCGACCTCGCGATGCCGGCGGGCTTCGCCCCCGAGCCCATCGTGCGCGCGATCCACGACCAGGCGCTGCTGGGCAACCACTTCCTGCTCCCGACTACGGATGCTGTCGAGGTGTGCCGGCTGCTCACTGAGCGCTTCGGCCTTCCGCAGTGGCAGTTCACCTTGTCGGCAACCGGTGCCAACACCGACGCCATTCGCATCGCGCGCGTGGCCACCGGCCGATCCACGATCCTCGTGTTCGACGGCAAATACCACGGGCATCTCGATCAGACTCTGTGGTCACGCAGCGAAAACGGAGGTCTTGAGGGCGACCTCACCGGCCTCGACCCCTCTACCGCGCAGACAACCGACGTCCTCCCATACAACGACCCCGACGCGCTCCGGGCTCGATTAGCCCGTGGCGATGTCGCCGCGGTCGTCGTCGAATCGGCGCTGACAAACTGCGGGCTCGTGCTCCCCTCCCCCGAGTTCGTCGCCTCGCTCAACACCGATGTGCGCGCGGCCGGCGCCGTACTCATCGTCGACGAGACACACGTCCAGTTCGCCGTCCACGGCGGAGGCACGGTCGCCTTCGGTCTCGAGCCCGACATGCTCACCGGAGGCAAGGGCATCGGCGGCGGCGTGCCGATCGGGGTCATCGGCATGACCGACGCCCTCGCTGAGATCATGACCGTCAACCGCGACCATGACCCCGGCCTTGTGGAGACCGGCGATGCCCACGGCCTGGCGGTCGGCGGAACCCTCTACGGCAACGCGCTTTCTCTGGCAGCGGCACGCGTCGGTCTCAGTGAAATCTTCACCCCCGAGGCTGGCGCCAGAGTTGACGCCCTCGGCGCGCGGCTCCAGACGGGGCTGCAGCGTGAGGTCGACCGCGTCGGACTGCCGTGGACCATCGACAGGCTCGGCGGACGGATCCAGTTCCGCCTCACCCCGCACGCCCCCCGAAACGGAGCCGAGAGTTTCGCCTCCGTCGTTCTTCCCCTGGCCGACGCCCGCAAGGTGTTCCTGCTCAACCGCGGCGTATGGGACTCCATCGCCACCGCCGGACCGTCGGTCTCCTACGCCATCGACGAAACAGACGTCGACACCTACCTCGATACCGCGGCCGACTTCCTCAACGAGCTCACCTGCTGACCGGTATCAGGAACGCCCTTCTTAACCGCCATGCATGCCGGACGGATTCTGGATTTGCGGTGACAGGAACGCCAAGCAATTAGTCAGATTGGTCGTGATTCAAGCGTCACTCCACCCGACGCCGAAGGAGAACTGCTTAACGTCTGCTCTCGTCCAGCTACCTGAACGACAGCTCCTACTACTCAACTCTGATGTTTGATGCCTGCTCACCTTTAGGCCCAGTGATCACATCGAAGGAGACGCGCTGGTTTTCCGCCAAGCTCTTGAACGCGGATAGCTGGATGGCTGAGAAGTGCGCGAAGATGTCCTGCCCACCACCGTCGGGGGTTATGAATCCGAATCCCTTACTGTCGTTAAACCACTTCACTGTCCCTGTCGCGCCCTTGAGCGTGCTGGGCTTGGTGACGGTCGACTTGCAATCAGTCTCGGATCCCTCACAAGTGCAGGTGACTTCTCCGCCAACATTCGTGCACGTCCACGAGGCGATAACTGGCTCAGCGGGAATCTCAGCGGGCGATGATGACACCGGAGTCGACGGGGCAGGTGCGGCGCTGGAAGCTTCAGGTGCTGAAGCAGCGGTCGACGCAGTGTCCGGCGTGGAAGAAGCGCAGCCCGAGAGGAGGAGCGCTCCCGCAGCAGCAATGGCTACCGCCACTGTCGTAACCATTCTCGGTGCATGCATGGCTGTGAACCTTTCGCTGTCTCTACGCTGCACCCGCAGCGACAACTCGGAGTATCGCTGCCCCAAGGCTGACGAACAAATCACGAGCTAATGCGCAGCACCCTGCACTTGAACGCCCGCGGTCCGCTGCACCGACAAGTGAACGTCATTTCCTGCCACGCACGAGACCACGTGACCTCCCGCCTTTCGGTCAGCGGTGAGTCCGTGAAGATGCAGCCCCGGAGCACCCGTGCCGGCGAGATCAGCGCCGGTGCGGAATCCGACGAGCACCGCACGCCGTTGGCTGAGCGGGAACAAGGTCTGCTTAGCCACCACCTGCGAAAGTGGCGGATACGGAACGGTCTGCGCCGGAACGCTTCGGAAGGTGAGATCAGAGAAGGTTCCGCGCACGCGCACGGCAACCATTCCCTGTTCCGATTTCGCAAGCGCGTTCACGCCTGCGAGCAGATTGGCGCACGTGGTGCCGGGAGGAACCGGGCCTGAAGCCGTCGGGACGAACTTCACAGATTCGAGGAATGGCGTCGACTGACTTCCGTCGATGATGACAGGAGTGCCGTCGGTGCCCACGCGATACGACTCTCCTCCGACCATGATCAGTTCACCGTCGAGGTGGTCGAAGGTTCCGAGACCAAGCGTCGCGCCCTTCGACGCGGATTTGATCGGCGCAAGGCCGGCGTAGTTGGGCGAGACGAGGTAGTCATACGTGCCGATCTGCTGCACCCACTCATCACCATCTGCGGCAGCGGCGATCGGAGATATCAGTCCACCGATTATCACTCCGGCAATCACTGCGCTGACCAGGCGGATCTTCATCGGCACTTCTCCCCTTGTGAGCCGGACACCCAGCGTGGGACCAGCGTAGTTGTGGTCGCATGGGGCATTAGCGTTGCCGCATGAACTCAGGGCAGCAGGTCTTCACATGCTGATCCTGGAGTTTCTCACCGCGATCGCCGCTGGCCTGCTGGCCGGCCTCACCGGTGGTGGTGGCGGGATGTTCTTTGTGCCGGTGCTTCTCTTTGCCGGCGTGCCTGTCGTGCAAGCTCTCGGGACAAGCAATCTCGGCATTCTCATCACGAGCGCGGCAGGAACACTGGCCAATGCCCGCCACGGCCTGGTGCCCTGGCGGCGGGTGATGTTGCTGGGGATCCCGGCAATCATCGTCGCGCCACTGGGCGCATGGATCGCCCTGCAACTGCCCGGCAAACTGCTCATCGCCGGCTTCATCGTGATGAACATCGTCAACATCGTGCTGACCGGGCGAAAGCCCGCAGAGCATGACCATCACCATCAGGGCAAGGCGCCCACGACCTTCGAATACGCCGCAACGGGTGGTTCGGGCGGATTGCTCTCAGGGCTGTTCGGCATCGGAGGCGGACTCATCGTCGTGCCGCTTCAGATCCTCTGGCTCTCGACTCCGATCAAGATTGCTGCCCGCGCGTCACTAGCCGTGATCATGCTCTCGAGCGCAGCTGCAGTGGTCGGGCACGCGATCCTTGACGACAACATCCTCTGGACGACAGGCATCTTGCTCGGCATCGGCGGAATCATCGGGGCTCCGCTTGGCACGATTCTGCTGCGCCGAATCAGCCCGACAGCAGCGACTCGAATACTCCAGTGCGTGCTACTCGGCGTCTCGATCGCACTCGCCTGGCAGCTGTTCAGCTAGAGCGAACTACGCGAGTGCCGCCTTCAGAGCCTCAATGCGTCGACCGGAAATCTTCGCGCTCAGTGCTGCAGCCGGAGCGAACACCTCGGAGGCGTGGTACGCACCGGGATACACGATGAATTCGACAGTGCCGCCGTCGGCCTTGAGCTTCTCGACGAACGCGATGTCTTCGTCCATGAACATGTCACAGTCGCCCACGTCGATGAACATCGGCGGCAGGTTGCTGAGATCAGTGGCACGCGCCGGTGCCGAGTACTGGTCAGCCGGCTTACCGCCGAGGTACCAGCTCCAGGCCTCGATATTCCCCGCACGATCCCAGATACCCAGGTCGACAACTGCCTTGCTCGACTCGGTCTCATTGCGATCGTCGATCATCGGGTACGGAGCCATGACGAAGGAAATGATCGGCGTTCCACGATCGCGAGCAACGAGTGCAGTGGCGATCGCCAGACCACCGCCGGCGCTTCCGCCGTAAACCGCGAGTCGAGTCGGGTCGAAGCCGAGCTCACTGGATGCAGCGTGCATCCAGCGCAGGGCTGCGTAGCAGTCCTCGATTGCCGCAGGTGCCGGGCTCTCAGGCGCGAGTCGGTAGTCAACCGAGACCACGACAGCGCCGGTGAACTCGCACAGTGCGGCAGCAGCAAGGCTGTCGGTCTCCAGGTTGCCCAGGATCATGCCGCCGCCGTGGATGAAGAGGATGCCTGGCTTACTCGCTGCGGGAGTATTTGGACGGTAGACGCGGATCGCGATGTCAGGAGCACCAGCCGGGCCCGGAATGCTCGAATCCTCGATGGAAATGTTCGGGTTCGGCGGGATGTCAGCCGTCATCATCGCGAGCATGCCGTCGAGCGTGGCTCGGCGAGTGGCGAGATCGGCAATGGCATTGAAGCCGCCGGGCAACGCCGCGTTCAGGGCATCCAGCGGGATACGGGACTCCGGGTCGACCCGGTCAATCATCGACATCTGCACTCCTTGAGCGTTTCAACTGTGAATGCGCGAATCGTCACACACTCACCCCGGTCCTGCAGGGGAAATCCTCGAAGATTGGGTCCCGCGGCCTTGGGGTGTCCGCCACAAGGGCCCGGCTCGATAGAGAGAATGGACTCGTGAGCCCCCAGCCGAGCGCCTCCTTCCTCAACCGCCTCGACCTGACCCAGGTCGACCGTGACATCTTCACTGGCCTCTGCCATGCCGGAGCACCGCTGCGGGCCTACGGCGGCCAGATCGCGGCTCAGTCACTGATGGCGGCAGGAGCCACGGTCGAGGGCACGGACCGCCAGATCCATTCGCTGCACGGCTACTTCTTACGCCCCGGTCGCTCCTCCGACCAGATCACCTACCTGGTCGAACACCCCCGCGATGGTCGTTCCTTCTCGACCCGCATCGTGCGGGCAGTTCAGCACGGCGAGACCATCTTCATGATGACTGCCTCTTTCGCACTCGTCGAGCAGGGGCCGATGCACCAGTTCGCCGAGCCCGCCGCTCCCCTGCCTGATGACGTTGCCGCGATCTTGCTCCCGCGCCACGTCGATCTGAATGAGGAGGAGACCGGCTGGCATGGCTTCGAGAGTCAGGGCTTCGAGTTGCGGATCATCAACCCGGATACGGCGATGCCGTTGCGCGACGGACGATACGAGGGCATGTCGTGGGTGAGAATCCCCGAGGAGCTTCCCCACGAGTACCTGATCCAGGCCTCGGCTCTCACCTACCTGTCAGACCTCACGATGGTGAGCACGGCACTTGCGCCGCACGGGGGCAAGGAAGCCGCGCAGGATCTCATGCTTGCGTCAATCGATCATGCCGTGTGGTTCCACGCACCCATTAATACGAATGAATGGATGCTGTTCGCTCAGGACACCCCGGTCGCGCGCGGTGGGCATGGTCTGGCCCGCGGATTGTTCTATGACCTCAACGGAATCCTGGTCGCGTCAGTGGTGCAGGAGTCCTTGCTGCGCACGCGACTGCCGCGCTAACTACGCCTCAGGAGTCTCGGGCACATACTCCGGCGCTGTTCCACCACGACGCTTCGGCAGCCACCAGGCGTCTTCACCCGGCAGCGGAGCCGGGTAACGATCCAAGGATTGATCCAGAAGTACCTGCATGCGCGAACGAAGCTCAACGGTGAGCTCATCGGGATCCTGCCCGCGCTCGGGGTACATCGGCTCGCCGAGAGTCAGGCACACCGTGCGCCCTCGAGTGAGATCCTTGTGGCCGTAGTAGAGGATGCGCTGCCCGCCGAAGATGATCATCGGCACGATGGGCGCCTTGGCACTGATCGCCATGCGCACCGCGCCGTTCTTGAATTCCTTGATCTCGAATGACTTGCTCATCGTTGCCTCGGGGAAGACTCCGACAATCTCGCCTGCCTTGAGCGCACCCACTGCGTCACGGAAGGACTGAGAGCCGGCCTCGCGATCAACCGGGATGTGCTTCATGCCGCGCATCAGGGGCCCTGCGATCCTGTGCTTGAAGATGCCGTCCTTGGCCATGAAGCGCACGTGGCGCCCGATTGCCTCTGCCGGAATGCCGCCGAGGGCGAAATCGAGGTAACTCGTGTGGTTGATGGCGAGCACGACACCACCCTCACGGGGCAGGTTGTCGGCACCTTCGATGACGAACTTGATACCCAGGCCCTTGAAGACGGATTTCGCCGCGAAGACAACTGGGGGGTATACGAAGTCGGCCACGATCCGAGGTTATCGGCAGGCGCTACCGGCTCGCGTGATCGGCACAGCCTCGCGAGACGCACCTGGGCCGTATCCGAGAATCCGTGCCCGTTCAGGCGGGCCCAGCGCTTGGGTGACCTAGGTCCCGCGCACCTGGGCCCTGCTCCCCTGCTCATCGGCCCGGGCAGCACCCATGCTGGTCCTATGGCCGCCCCTGATGTCACCCTCAGTGAGGTGATGTCAGCACAGGTGCTCACGATCGAGGCAGGCGAATCCCTGTGGGATGCCTGGCAGATGCTGTTCGTCTCCGGACTTCGCCACATCTCCGTCATCGATGCCGATGGTGCTTTCGTCGGCCTGTTGAGCGACCGGATGATCCTGGCCAATGCGCCACTTTCCGCCGAATCCTTGAGTGCGCGTACCGTCGGGGAATTGCTGAGCAGCATGCCCTCCGTATGGCTGTCACCTGATGCTTCACCCGTAGAGGCCGCGCGCCTGATGGCGGAACGATCGCTCGAAGCGGTCGCGGTGCTCGATAGCAGGAACAAGGTGGTGGGCATCGTGACCGAGTCAGATTTGGTGCGCTGGCTCCTCGCGGCCTGAACCACCTCACTACTCGCGCGCACCTGCCCGTAGGCTTCCCGCATGGCCAGTGCTGACCGACTCGTGTGGATCGACTGCGAGATGACCGGGCTCGATCCGAAATTCGACGAGATAGTCGAGATCGCGTGCATCGTCACCGACGCCGAGCTCAATGAACTTGATGAGGGCATCACGCTGGTGGTCAAGCCCGGCGAAGAGTCCTTCGCGGGCATGGACGACTTCGTCGTCAACATGCACACGGTCTCCGGCCTGATCGAGGAGATCCCGATGGGCATCGCCCTCGCCGACGCCGAGCAGCAGGTACTCGCCTACGTGAAGACGCATGTGCCCGAGGCGCGCAAGGCACCGCTCGCCGGCTCGAGCGTCTATGTCGATCGAGGGTTCCTGGCGAACTACATGCCCGAGCTCGATGCGCACCTGCATTACCGGCTCGTCGACGTCTCGAGCGTGAAGGAACTCACCCGCCGCTGGTACCCCCGGGTCTACTTCGCCTCGCCCGAGAAGACGGGCAATCACCGCGCCCTCGGGGATATTCGCGACTCCATCAGCGAGCTCCGCTTCTACCGAGATGCCGTCTTCGTCCCCCAGCCCGGCCCAGATACGGACGCCGCTCGCGCCATTGGCGCCGAACACGGTTCCTGAGGCCCGAAAATCCCACCGCTCGCCCTCCTGTAGTCTTCGGAGGCTTCATGGTGACCGTAGTTCAGCGGTAGAGCGTCGCGTTGTGGTCGCGAATGTCGCGGGTTCGAATCCCGTCGGTCACCCCAGCTCCTCGGCCCCCGTGCTCTTGCATGGGGGCCGAGTCTTTGCTGCAAACCCCTTGCAGGTGACATTCGCCCCCCTGGACGTACCTGAAATCGCCTATAGAGTCGCCCCATGCGTATCGCCAATGACATCACCGAACTGGTCGGCAACACCCCCCTCGTCCGCATCCGGAAGATCACCGACGGTGCTGACGCCGAGGTCCTGGCCAAGCTGGAGTTCTTCAATCCCGGCAATAGCGTCAAGGACCGGATCGGCGTCGCGATGATCGATGCCGCGCAAGAGGCGGGCCTGATCGGCCCCGACACCATCGTCGTCGAGCCCACCAGCGGCAACACGGGCATCGCCCTGGCTATGGTCTGCGCCGCTCGCGGCATCAAGATCGTGCTCACCATGCCCGAGACCATGAGCATCGAGCGTCGCATGCTGCTCCGCGGTTACGGCGCAGAGCTGATCCTCACCCCCGGCCCCGAGGGAATGGGTGGCGCCATCGGCAAGGCGACCGAGCTCGCCGCCAGCGACCCGAAGTACTTCATGCCGCAGCAGTTCAACAATCTCGCAAATCCCGCAATCCATCGCAAGACAACGGCCCAGGAGATCTGGAACGACACCGACGGCACCGTCGACATCGTCGTTGCCGGTGTGGGCACCGGCGGCACCATCACCGGAGTCGGCCAGGCACTCAAGGAACTCAAGCCCTCCATCCAGATCGTCGCTGTCGAGCCCGACGCCTCGCCGGTTCTCTCCGGTGGCGCCAAGGGCCCGCACCCGCTCCAGGGCATTGGCGCAGGTTTTGTTCCTGCAGTTCTCGACACCGAGGTGTACGACGAGGTCATCCGCGTCGTCGCTGACGATGCGATGGCTACTGCTCGCCGCGCAGCGACCGAGGAAGGCCTGCTGGTCGGCATCTCCTCCGGCGCCGCGCTGTGGGCTGCACGCGAGGTGGCCAAGCGCCCGGAGAACGCCGGCAAGACCATCGTCGTGATCATCCCGAGCTTCGGCGAGCGCTACCTGTCGACCGCGCTCTTTGCCGGCCTCGGCGACTAATCGCTGACTTACGGAGACACTCATGGGTCGCATCGGCGATGAGCTTGCCTCGATCGTCGAACGCGATCCGGCAGCACGCAGTCGCATTGAGGTAGCACTGCTGTACCCGGGCATTCATGCCGTGTGGGGGCATCGCTTCAGCAGTTGGTTGTGGCGCCACAAGATGAAGTTCCTGGGTCGCGCTGTCTCGCAGTTCACGCGCTTTCTGACCCAGATCGAGATTCACCCGGGCGCTACCTTGGGCGCTCGACTGTTCATCGACCATGGATCCGGCGTCGTCATCGGTGAGACCACTGTCATCGGCGACGATGTCACGATTTATCACGGTGCCACCTTGGGCGGTAATACCCTCGACCCCGGCAAGCGTCACCCCACGATTGGTGATCGCATCGTGGTGGGCAGCGGAGCCAAGGTTCTCGGTGACATCACGGTCGGCAGCGACAGCCGCATTGGTGCTAACGCAGTGCTCCTGCGCAGTGTTGCCGATCATTCAGTCGTGGTCGGCGTACCCGGTCAGGTCATCGCGGATTCGCGCGGGCGCATTCGCCCCACGGGCGAGGATGCTGATCTTCCGGATCCGGTCGGCACCAGCGTGAAGTCACTGCTGCGCCGAGTGGAAGAACTCGAGATGCAGGTGACAGGTCACCTGACCACATCGAACTCTTACATCAGCGCCGATGGCGTATGGCAGACCGAGGATGACTTCTCGATCTAAGTGAACTACTTGCGAATATCGCGCGAGTAGCAGTCGGCCTCGATCTCGACGAGCATCGCCGGATCGACGAAGGCCACGCCGGAGAGAATCGTGAGCGCCGGGCGAATCTCGCCGAAGATCTCGCCATGGGCACGGGCGACATCATCCATCGCCTCGGCAGTCGAGACGTAGCAGCGAGTGCGCACGACATCGGCAAGGGTGACGCCTACCTGGGCGATGGCCTTCTCGATCACGCCGAGGGCAGTGAGGGTTTGGTTGTAGGCATCACCGGGATGCTGCACTACTCCGTCGATCGTTGCCGTCGTACCGGAGACATGGACGTAATCGCCTGCCACCACTGCACGGGAGTAACCGATCTTGCTCTCCCACGGACTACCACTTGAAATCAGCTTGTCTGCACCCATGCGAAAAACCTACAGGGCCCGTTCTTCGGCAATGGAGTTACCTCCGTCAACCACGATCGACTGACCGGTGATGTACGAAGCTCCAGGCGAAGCCAGCCACGCAACAGCCGAAGCAACCTCCTCGGGCCGTGCCGGGCGCCCCATCGGCACGGTGAACCCCTGTTCGTACTCCGGCCCGGTCAGTGCCTCGGTGTGAATCCAGCCTGGCGACACCGAATTGCACGTGATGCCATTTCGCGCCTCATCCAGGGCCACACCCCGCATGAGACCGTTCATGCCGCCCTTGCCTGCCGCATAGGCGACGAGATTGCGCATCGCCATGTGCTCGCCGGTGACACTCGAGATCATGATGATTCGTCCGCTACCTGAGGCGCGCAGATGCGGGAGTGCGGCCTTCGTGGAGAGGAAGGCCGTGTCGAGATTGCGGCCGAGTGCAGCCTGCCAACCGGCAAAGCTGATCTCACCCACGCCACCCATCTCAGCGACGGCCGGATTGTCGTGGCTGGTCATGCCTGCGTTATTCACGAGCACGTCGATGCCGCCGAGTTCATCGGCCAACATCTCGAACACCTCAAAGGTCGCATCTGCATCGGTGAGATCGCAGCGCGCTGCAATCGCGTCAAAGCCCATTTCATTGAGCTCATTCGCGCGATCGATCACTCGTTCACTGAGACCAAGAAGTGCGACGGAGGCACCCAGATCAGCCAGCACTCGGGCCGACTCGAATCCGATACCGATCGCACTGCCCGCACCCGTGACGACTACGCGGCGCCCACTGAAATCCCACATGTCAGACTCTTTCCATGAGTTCGACTTCCGAGAGCGAGGCGATCGCCCTCGCACACGCCCAGGCTATGGCACGGGAGGACGACGGGTACTTCGATCCGCGCACCGGTTTATTCGTGATGACCGAGGCGTACCACCTGCATCGCGGGGCGTGCTGCGGCAACAGATGCCGCCACTGTCCATTTGACTACGAGGCGTGCGACTGACGCATTCTCGCTAGGTCACCTGCAGGCAGCGTCGTTCCAGCGATGCACTGCCCAGCCGAGCGCACACCTCACTCGCGGGCCGAGCCCCCTTGTGATGCACCGACCAGTACGAGCCCATGCCGGCCAGGCAGGAATTCGTGAGTGCACCGGCATCTGCGCACACTTGAGCACCAATCGTCGGATCATCCGGGTGGTACTTGATGGTTCGACTGCCCACGCCCTTCGCGCATAGCTGCTGCCCGAAATCGGCGGACGCATCGGCGCACCACTGCATCGCACCCGCGAAGTCATCGGGATTCTCGGAAAGCCAGAGCGTGGGCGTATAAAACCAGCAGGAACCCGCGTAGGGCATTCGAACTTCGGCGCAGGTTGCTCGAGCGGTATCAACGGTCTGCGGGTTCGCGCCCTTGCCGGCCGCGTGACCACCGGCCACGTCGGCGCTGAAGAGTTGCATGAAGACGCCCTCACCGCAGCGCACCGACAAGATCTCCTTCGGCGCGAGATCGCAGAGATCAAGTGACCGCGCAAGATCGAGCCCGGTCGCGAACATCACGCCATGACCCACCCCGTGAAAGCACGAACCATCTTGGTCGGGTGCGCAGATCTCTAATAAGTCGCGGCCGGGGTCCGTGGATGTCGCGAGTGCGTCCTCGATCACGCCGTGGGTGAAGCCACCGCCGCAAACATCGTTGCGCACAGTGAGCGCCTTACCTGGCTTGCCGCCTGCGAGCTCCAGCGCCTGATGCCCCAGATCATGGGAGATCGCATGGCAGACACCACCAAGAGCGGTATCCGCACGCGAACGCAGCTCAAGTTCTTCAAGCGCTGCGGCGGAGCCTTGCTTGCGCTGCACGTCGAGCAGCTCGGCGCTGACCTGGCTGTAGAGATCACGAGTGACCTCCACCGATGTTGATGAAGACGCCGCTGTGGGCGTCGCATCGTCGTGGGTGCCGTTGAGGGTGTGGTTGCCGGTGTCGACATGCATGGCGACCGGAGCGCCGCCGCTGGGAGCAGCCACAGGATGCCCGTGATCACCCTGGCCGGTCAGCACGAAGGCGAGGGCACCCGCGATAAGAACAGCCACGGTGACCGCAGCAATGACTGTCCTGCGCATGTGAGCCATCGTAGGAGTGGTCGCGTACGGTTGGCGCATGCCTCGCAGGATCGCCGCCGTACTCGCCACATGCCTGGTGTTGGCCACCATCGGCACAGCAACCGTGGCAGAAGCTGCCGATAGACCGATCGCCAAGGGCAGCTGGGCAATGGCACCGCAGAGCAAAGACGCCAACGGCGATGGCTTCATCGATGGCGACGGTGGAGTACCCGCTCGAGGTGCACTCTCGCTCAACCCCTCGGCGACGATGATCGGCGCCGGTAACTACGTGGCTCAGCCCAATGAGCGGCTCATTAACGGTTCGCTCTCCTGGTACCTGGGCAACACCTTCAGCGTCCTCCTCAATGCGTGCGGATCTAAGGGGGACTCGTACTCCTGGGCAGTTACCGGAGCGACCACAGTGCGCACCCCGTTGAAGCCGATGAAGAAGTGCACGAGCAACGTAATGCTGCCCGAGGGCACATACTCCTTCTCTCTCACCGTGAAGTCCGGGCGATCTACCGTCAAGCAGACCATGCGCGGCTCAGTCAATAACTACGTGATGGTCTCGATGGGCGACTCCTACGCCTCGGGAGAGGGCAACCCGCGCAACATCGATGCCTACCTCGAGCAGGCCGGGCTCTTCTCCTCCTTCACGCCCTATTGGGACGACTCTGCGTGCGCACGCAGCACGCACAGCGCTCCGGCGCGTGCTGCGCTCGAGCTCGAGAAGTCCTCGCCGTACTTCAGCGTGACCTTGATCGACGTGAGTTGCAGCGGGGCGACGATCAACGCAGGCGTGCTCGGCCCGCAAGCCCGCGCTCGTCAGTCAGCCAGTCAGGTTGAGCAGGCTCGAGCACTCGCGGCCGGACAGCGCATCGATGCCATCACGCTTTCGGTCGGCGGCAATGACATCGGATTCGGCGCGATCTTGCAGGCGTGCGCATTACAGGCGAACTGCCCGACCCAGCCCTCCTCAACTCCCCCACTCAAGGGCTACCCGTCCACTCAGGCAGGAGCCCAGGCGAACCTCGCTGCATTGCCGGCCAAGTACGCCGCGGTCAATGCCGCTCTCGCAGGCCTGGCACCAGGCGCACCGATCTTCCCGACCATGTATCCCGACATCACTCGCGATGCCAATGGCGCTCCGTGCACGTACCTGACGATGAGCCAGTCTGACTTTGCCTGGGCACGCGCCACTTTGCTCGTACCTGATCCCCAGTCTCCGTATTCGTACGTGACGACGTCGGGTACCACCGTGCCCATGGCATTGCCTGCCGGCACCCTGAATAGCCAGATTGCCGCGACTGCCGGTGCCTTGGGCTGGTCGGACATCGCAGGCACCTGGGGGGCCAGCGGTAACTCCGAGGTGGGTCACGGCGTGTGCGCCGGGAGCCAGGCCTGGACCTTTGGCCTGATCAGCCTCGGGCCACTCGCTGCGGCCGCCTTCCATCCCAACCCGAAGGGCCTGGAAGTCATGGGCAAGGCGATCGCCGCGGAAGTCGGAACCCGACTGCGCTAGCCCCGCGGGAGGCCGTTCGAGGGCCTCGAATCACGGTGGTAGTGTTCTCACTTGCATGGCAGGCACCGCTAGCTCAATTGGCAGAGCAGCTGACTCTTAATCAGCGGGTTCACAGTTCAAGTCTGTGGCGGTGTACCAGGCAGAGGCCACCTTCGGGTGGCCTTCTTCCTTTTCACGGCCGCACTCTCACATCAACTTTCGCTCCGAAACGCCGGATGAGCCGACGTGACGTACTCTCACAGAATGCGCCTCAAGCCCGTAGTCGCCCCCGTAGTTATCGCACTGACCGCATTGTCTGTCGCGATTACCGCGCTGAGCGCGCCGGCTCAGGCGGCGCCTATCGACCCCACGATTCCCGCCGCGATCACTCAGACCTATGACGGCCGCGACCTGCGGATTCGTAAGGACCTTGGCGGAAACTCTGCCTACACACGGCATGCGATTACCTATAAGAGCGGTGACCTCACCATCTCGGGGATCATGAATAAGCCGCGCGGAAAGGGACCCTTCCCCGTGGTCGTCTTGGCCCACGGGTACATCGACCCCAAGGTCTATGTGACCGGGCAAGGTTTCCGGCGCGAGCAAGACTGGTTAGCCCGCAACGGCTACGTAGCCCTGCATATCGACTACCGCAATCACGCGAGCTCCGACAAGGATCCGCAGGCTGACCTGAGCATGCGCCTGGGCTACGCCGAGGATGTCATCAATGCCGGCCTGGCCGTACGCGAGTCAAAGCTCCCCTTTATCGACACCAACCGTCTCGCACTGCTCGGACGTTCCATGGGCGGTGGTGTGGCCTTCCAGGCCCTCGTGATCAAGCCGGGCGTCTATGACGCTGCCATCACATACGCCGCAACCAGCTCGGACACTGTCGATAACTTCAACAAGTGGCAGCGCTACGACAGTGCATTGGGCAAGAGGATCATCGCCCAGTACGGGAGCCCGGAGAAAGAACCAGAGTTCTGGCGCGAGATGTCCGCGCGCAACTACTTCTCCCGCGTCACCGAGCCGATCCTGATGTTCCACGGGACCAATGACGACAGCTGCTCTATCTCGTGGGCACGTGCAACCGATGACGCCCTCACTCGCGCCGGCAAAGACGCCACGCTCGTGGAATACAAGGGTGCTGGACACTACTTCTATGGCCCCTGGACTGACTCGATCAGACGAGTGGACCGGTTTCTGGCCAAGCATCTAGGCGGCTAAAAGCGAGCTCCGCCAAGGTTCACGAATGTGACCGATGCGAGGTTTACGTCCATCCCGTGGGAGGCTGCCCGTTTAGGGGACGCCTCGGAACTTCTCCGCCTAGTCTCCTGAATATCGATCGCAGCGCCCCTCACCAGGCCTGCCACCTTCTTGGAGGCCGTGCACATGCGCCGTTGGACCCCCGTAATCATCGCCGGCATCGGCGTGAGCCTGCTGGTCTTCCCGAGCAGCATCGCCCATGCCGACGACGCAGATGTGCAGAGCTCGGCAGCTCGCGAGCCCGTCGCTGTCTCCGTTCCGATTCGGACGATCAACACGCCCGATCGCACCGGCCAGAACGGCATCCTGGAAATTCAGGTAGGCAGGGCGGCCCCCATCTCAGTCATGGTCGACACCGGCATCATCGGACTCGTTCTCTTCGAGAAGCCGACTTCTGCTCGAGCCACGGGCAAGCAGGCCACCACCGTTGTGGAAGGTAACAAGCTGCCGGGCGCCCTCTTCTCCGCACCGGTCACCATCGGCGGAGTCACCACGACAGCGCCCGTCGCGATTCAGTATGTGAACACCGGCAGCTCGTACATCAGGCAATGGACCAATCGCGGCATCTCGGGGATCATCGGCCTCGGCGACGGCGACGGCGGTTCCATGACCAACATCCTGAAATCGATGCCCGGCACCCTCGGTCTTCGCTGGAGCCTGCACTTCGAGCGCACCGCCACCTCGCGCTCGGCTCGACAAGGCGCACTCGTTCTCGGCGCGGAACCCCCGGTCAGCCCCATCATGCATTTCCAGCTTCCGTACCTGGGCGTCGACGTGAACGGTGCTCGGATGTGGAATGACCACGCAGCGCCGGGATGCTGGAAGTTCGGCACCGTGCCTGAGCAATGCGTGCCCACCTGGTTCGACTCCGGCTTCACTGTGATGCGCGTGGTCGGACGCAACTTCTGGCGAGTGCCGAAGACCCCGACCGACTTGCTTCGATCCGGAACTAGGGTCAAGTTCGCCGCGGGCTCAAGCGCCTTCTACGGTCACGAGTTCATTGCCGGGCGGCAGGGATCACGCAACTTGGCTCGCGTGATCACCAAGGGCTCGCCGACGGTGAACACAGGCAATTCCTTCTACTTCGACTACACGCTCACCTACGACCAGGTTCTGGGCACCATTTCGCTCAGTGACACGAAGGGCAACTAACGCCATGACCGAGAACACCGAACCCACTGACGGCCTCAGCCGTCGCCGCCTTCTCCAGAATGCCGGCGTTGCCACTGTTGCGGTAGCCGGACTTGCCGCAGCGAGTGGAGCCAGCGTCAACGCTGCCCCGATGCCGAAGTTCAAGCCGCGCGGCCGCCTGCGCAAGCGCCCTAACTTCCTCATCATCATGATGGACGAGCAGCGTGCAGCTCCGTTCTACGAGAGCCCCGAGTTGCAGGCCTGGCGAATGAGCAACCTGCCAACTCAGAACTTCCTGCGTCGCAATGCCGTCGAGTTCACCAATCACCACATCATGTCGACCGCCTGCCAACCGAGCCGCGCCTCGATCTACACCGGTCAGTACCCGTCCCTTCACGGTGTCGCACAGACTTCCGGCGCAGCCAAGCGTGCGATTGAAGAAGATCTCTTCTGGCTCGATCCGACCACCGTTCCCACCCTCGGAAACTGGTTCCGCGCCGCGGGTTACGACACTTACTGGAAGGGCAAGTGGCATATCTCCGATGCCGATCTCTACCAGGCGGGCACTTACAACCCGCTCCCTTCGTACAACGACATGGGCGGACGCGACCCATACCTTGAGGAGATCTACCTCGAGTCCGAGCGCCTTGACCGATTCGGATTCACGGGCTTCATCGGCCCGGAGCCGCATGGCAGCAATCCGCTGAATTCAGGCTCCTCGGGACCCAATGGCCGCGGCCGCGACGAGGTCTACGCCGACCTGAATGTCGAGCAGCTTCAGAAACTGCGCCGCTCGAATAAGCCCTGGCTGCTTGTTGCCTCATTCGTGAACCCGCATGACATCACCTTGTGGGGTGACCTCACCGTCGCCTCGGACCTTGCCGGAAACCCGGGCTCGTTCTACCTGGCCCAGCAACTGGCCGGCTCGAATGTGCCCCGCAACCTGTTCGGTCCCGCCTACGACCAGTCGTCGACGGAGAGCTTGAGCACCAAGCCCGCAGCCCAAGCGAGTTACGTCGCGCAGTACCCGCAGGGGTTTCAGCCGCACGGGAATGAAAGCGCTTATCACCGGTTCTACTACCAACTGCAGAAGAACGTCGATGAACAGATCGGCAAGGTGGTCGACACACTGACCGAGGATCGCGAGCAATACCGCGACACGATCGTCATTTACCTCTCCGACCACGGAGAGCTCCTCGGCGCTCACGGTGGCATGTTCCAGAAGTGGCACAACGCCTACGACGAGATGCTCAAGGTTCCGTTCATGTTCCACAATCCCGAGCTATTCCCGCGGTACGAGACCAGCGATGTGCTGACCAGCCACGCGGATCTGCTCCCCACCATGCTCGGGCTGGCCGGACTCGACGAGATGGCCCTAGCCAAGCAGTTGCGCCAGAGTCACACGCAGGTGCGCAGGCTCGTGGGCCAGGATCTCTCGGGCTACTTGCTCGGTGAGCATGACGAGGCCAAGCTCGATAAGCCTGTGTACTTCATGACCGACGACCAGATTTTCAAGGGCGCGAACGCGGTCTCATTTACCGGCCTGCCGTACCTGCCGGTCGACGAACCCAATTGCGTCGAGACGGTTGTGGCGTACCTGCCCACCGGCCCGGCCGGAGCGAAGCAACGGTGGAAGTACTCTCGCTACTGGGATAACCCCGCCACCTGGTCGTCACCGAACGTGCAGGACGTCCAGACCATCGTGCTCGGATTGGTCAATGCACCCGGCACGAAGGTAGCCAAGACCGTAGTGAAGGCACCTAATCCGACCAACGGGCAGGTTGCTCCCCCGGCCGATCAGTTCGAGATGTACAACGCCACGGTGGATCCGGCAGAGCTCAGCAACCTCTACGGGAATGCGGCCTATGCAGACACACAGGCCGTCATGTCCAAGCTGCTCGATCAGCAGCGCGCGGCCAAGCGACTGAGCCCGACCATGCAGCCCTGGGCCGACGGAACCATGCAGCAGTTCCCGTTTACCCCGAACTAGTCGCTCTTGTCAGTACTGAAGGCCATCTCCTCGGAGGTGGCCTTCAGTACGTTCGGGGCAGATAAGGTTGCCCCGTGACCCGCCCGACCCACTTCACCGGCAGCTCGCGCCTGATGCGCGGAGCTGCCCTGGGTGTCGCCGCGGTCCTGATCACGCTCCTCGGCCACTCGGGCGGCCACGGCGAACTCCCTGAGCCGGCCCTGCTGGTCCTGCTTCTCCCCCTCGCCCTTGCCCTCGGCACCCTCGTGGCACAGAAGCGCCGCTCGGGCGTCTGGATCCTCGGATTCGTCCTGGCCTTGCAGGTTCTGTTCCACATCCTCCTCACCATCGCCGCGGGCCACGCGCATCAGCGCGGCTTCCTGCCCGACACCTCAATGCTGCTCGGCCACCTGATCGCTGCCATTGCGATCGCGGGTGTACTTACACACGGCGATGCACTCGTTCACCGCTGGATCGCCTTCTGGCAGGCCCTCGCGATCGAGCTTGGGTGGACCCCTGCACCGCAGGCTGCAGGTTCAGCACCCGCCTTTTTCGAGCCGCACATCTCAGGCTCCGCAGTTCTTGGGCACGCCATCGCACGCCGAGGGCCACCTACCTCCTGATGTCACCAGTCGCAGCGCAGCGCGCTCGCGACCTCTTTTCGCGTGCTCGGCACGCATTCACCTTCAGACATCCAAGGAGTAATTCAATGAACGTTCGTATTTCTCGCGCCCAGGCCCTTCTCGCCGCCGGCGCTCTCACCGCAACATCCGTGATCACCGTGGTCGGCGCATCCTCGGCCAGTGCTCACATGGGTGTCGAGCTTCGCGGCTCGACTCCCACCGCGGGCAGCAGCAGCACGATTTTGTTCCGCCCGGGCCACGGCTGCGATGGCGATGCCACCAATGCCCTGAGCATCGAGATCCCAGCAGGAGTCACCGGAGTCAAGGCTCAGCCCAAGGCCGGCTGGAAGCTCAGCACCAGCAACAACGGCAACACGATCACCTGGTCGGGTGGCAATCTTCCCGACGACCAGATCGACGAGTTCGGCATCCGCATGACGTGGCCGAAGGCCGCAGCAGGCTCGGCCGCACAGAAGTACTACTTCAAGGCGGTGCAGACCTGCAACGCCGAGTTGAAAGTCGCGACCAAGGGTGCCAACGCCACGATCACGGGCTTCCTGCCCGCATTCGCCGGCCAGAAGGTCGCTCTCTTCGTCGGCGATACCCCGCTGACGGTGCGCGACGTCACGGTTGGCGCTGACGGCAAGTTCAGCGTCTCTACCAAGGCAGTTAAGGTCCCCGCCGACGCCGAGGTCTTTGCCAAGATTGACGGCCGCCTGGTGGGTACCTCGAAGGCCGGCGCAGACAATTGGATCGAGATCCCGACCGCGGGCTCGACCGCAAAGCTGGCCAGCCCGGCACCCGTGGTCACCGTGGTGGCTCCCGCTGCAGCAACGGCTAGCTGACACTGATGCGCAAGGCCTTCATGGCCGCAGTGCTGGGCTCACTTCTCATGCTGGTGAGCCCAGCACCTGCGTACGCCCATGCCGATTTCATCCGCAGTGCGCCGGCTAACGGCAGCACCGTGGCCAAGGCGCCTTCGTCCATTCGCATCACGTTCAATGAACCAGTGACCATCGACTCGGCGAAGATCTTGGACGCCAGTGGATCCACCGTGCCCTCGAGTTCCGCGATGAACGGTGCGGTCTTGACCCTTACTCCGACGTCACCACTTCGTGGCGGCATCACGACCGCGGAATTCTCGGTGACCTCTGATGACGGGCATCAGGTTGATGGCGCGATCGCCTTCATCATCGGAAAGCCAGGTGCCCGCGGACCTGCTCAGTCGGTCGTCACCTCCCCCTCCGTCGCCACTCGCCTCAATGGATCACGACCGGGTTCCCTCACCCTCACCTTCGCGAACAAGGCTGCATCGGGTGAGGTGATCTGGACCTCGCCCGACTTCGACGGATCACTGTCCTGGCCGGTGCGCGACCGAGGCAAGGCCTCCGAATCCAACGGCGTGCTCCCCTTCCCAGGCGCATGGACGATGCGGGCCACCTTGGTCAGCGCAAAGGGCTCGGTAGTGATCACTTCCGGAACTGCGACACTTAACCCATGACCGTCAGTCGAATTGGAGCAGTAATGACCTCCCGTATCCTCAAGCGAACAGTGGCGATCCTGGCGGTGTCCACCGCGATGTGGGCATTCGGTGTAACAACCGCCTCCGCTCACTCCGGGCTCGAGTCGTCCAACCCGGCAGACGGCTCCGTTGTCACCGAGGCGCCGGCAGCCATCACGCTCACCTTCAATGAACCATTGCTTGATGATGCTGACTCCATCTCGCTCAACGCGGCCGACGGCACCAACATCACCAGCGCCAAGGTCCAGCCCAATGGCAGTTCGATCGAGTTGCCGTGGCCTGCCGATCTGCCTGCAGGTGAGTATCAGGCTGCGTTCCGGGTGGTCTCGGCCGACGGTCACCCTGTGACCGGTGCGATCAGCTTCACCTACGCACCCGCTGAGTCGGCCGCTTCACCTCCGGCCAGCGACTCAGCCGCCAGCGAGGTAGCGACGGCAGAGTCCAGTGCAACGCCGGTGGCCATCGATGAGCCGATCTCGGATACGACAGAGCCCGAGTCCACGGGTGGTACCCCGTGGCTCGGGCTCGGTATCGGAGTCGCTATCGGACTCGTCTTGGTCGTGCTCTTCGCCGCAATGCGGCGCAAGCGTTCTTAAGGACTAGCCCTTGAGCGAGGTCAGCACGCAGTCGGCGGTGCTGGCCTCGACCTTGAAACCACCCTCCTCGGGCATAAAGGCGGTGACGACACCGTTGTCGATCACCATGGCGTAGCGCTGCGAGCGGGTGCCTAGTCCAAAGCCACTCGCGTCGACCTCCATGCCGATGGCCTTGGTGAAGTCTGCTGCGGGATCAGCGACCATGGTGATCGAGTCGCCGACGCCCTGCACTGTGCCCCAAGCGTCCATGACGAATGCATCGTTGACGCCGATGCACACGATGGAGTCGACGCCGTTGGCCGATATCTCAGCTGCCTGGGAGACAAAGCCCGGCAGATGCTGCTTGGAGCAGCCGGGAGTGAAGGCGCCGGGAACGGCGAAGAGCACGACTCGACCTGAGCCAAGAACCTCGGTGCTCGGGATGACGGCCTGTGCGCCCTCGCGGATCACTCGGACGTCAACCTCGGGGATGCGATCGCCAACTGCGATGGTCATGAATACTCCAAATATCGGGGGTGTGAGATCCCGACTTTATCCGCCCGGCCCCCGGGCCGCATCAGCGGCTCAGCGACTGCCTTCGACTGATCCCGGCTCATCACCGATCGCCACGGGCACGCCCACCAGTGAGCCGTACTCCGTCCAGGATCCGTCGTAATTGCGGACATCGGCCCAGCCCAGCAGTTCATGCAGCACGAACCAGGTGTAGGCAGAGCGTTCGCCGATCCGGCAATACGCCACCGTCACTCGCTCCGGCGTGATGCCGGCCTCGGCATAGATGCGCTCGAGCTCATCGTTGTCCTTGAAGGTGCCGTCATTGTTTGCCGCAAGATTCCACGGCACGTTGATGGCCGTTGGGATGTGACCCGGGCGATACGACTGCTCCTGGGGCAGATGCGTGGGGGCGAGCATTGCACCGGAGTACTCATCGGGTGAGCGCACATCGATGAGCTGCAGGCTGCCGAGTCCGGCGATGATCTCGTCACGACGAGCACGATGACTGGAGTTCTCTGCCGGTACCGGGTAGTCGGTGCGCTCTATCGCCGGTGCATCCTTGACGAGTTCGCGACCGTCGAGTTCCCACTTCTTGCGCCCACCATCAAGAAGCTTCACATCGCGGTGGCCGTACATGGTGAAGTACCAGAGTGAATAGGCGGCAAACCAGTTGTTATTGGCCGCATACAGAACGACTGTCGACTCCGGCTTCACGCCAAGCGTGGACATGAGTTCAGCGAACTGCACGGGGCTGATGACGTCGCGGCGCACAGGATCCTGGAGATCGCGGCGCCAGTCGAGGCTCACCGCACCCTTGATGTGCCCCTCGGCATACATTTCGATGTCTTCATCGGCCTCGATAAGAACGACATTCGGATCATCAAGATGCTCAGCGACCCAGGCGGTGCTGACCAGGACCTCAGAGCGAGCCATGGATCAGCCTCCGGCGACTGCGGGAATGATCGAGAGGTTCGCACCGTCGGCGATCGGAGTAGCCAGACCATCGAGGAAGCGGACATCGTCGTCATTGACGTAGATATTCACGAAGCGGCGGAGCGCGCCATTGTCATCGAGCACGCGCGCAGCGATGCCCGCGTACTGAGCATCAAGGCTGTCGAGGATTTCCTGAAGCGTGGCGCCCTCGGCAGTGACCTCAGCGGCGCCGCCGGTGTAGGTGCGAAGGATGGTGGGGATACGGACCGTTGCGCTCATGACACGACCTTGGAGTATTCGGCCTCGAACTCGTCATACGACGGGCTGATGACCATGGTGGGCTGGGAGGTTGCCTCAACGGCGTCGAGGGTCTTCAGACCATCGCCGGTGTTGAGAAGTACGGTCTCTGCACTGGGGTCGATACGACACTCGCGCAGCAGCTTGCGATACGTGGCGACAACTACGCCGCCCGCTGTTTCCGCGAAGATGCCCTCGGTGCGAGCGAGCAGCTTGATGCCCTCGACGACCTCTTCGTCACTGACATCACCGATGGCGCCGTTCGTGCGGCGCACCACATCGAGGGCGTACGGGCCGTCTGCCGGGTTTCCGATCGCCAGCGACTTCGCGATCGTGTCGGGCTTCACCGGACGAATGACATCCTGACCCGAGTTGAAGGCAGTAGAAACAGGCGAACAACCCGTGGCCTGAGCGCCGTAGATCGCGTAGGGGTGATCGTCGACGAGCCCGAGATCGATGAACTCGCGGAAGGCCTTGTCGACCTTGGTAAGCAGCGAGCCGGATGCCACCGGTGACACGACAGCATCGGGCAGGCGCCAGCCGAGCTGCTCGGCAACCTCGTAGCCCACGGTCTTGCTGCCTTCTGCGTAGTACGGGCGCAGGTTCACGTTGACGAAGCCCCAGTTGCGCGAGGCAGCGACCTCAGTGCACAGGCGATTGACGTCGTCGTAGTTTCCGCCGATCGCTACCAGGATTCCGCCGTAGACAGCGGTGGTCACGATCTTGCCTGCCTCCAGATTCGAGGGCACGAAGACGACTGATTTAAGACCTGCGCGTGCACCGGCAGCGGCCACGGCATTGGCCAGATTTCCGGTCGAGGCGCATGCAATGGTTTCGAAGCCGAGTCGACGGGCATTCTCGAGAGCGACCGCGACCACGCGATCCTTGAAGGAGTGGGTCGGGTTGCCTGAGTCGTCCTTCACCCACAAGGTCTTCACGCCGAGTTCACGGGCAAGATTGTCGGCGCGGACGAGCTTGGTGAAGCCGGCCTGAAGGCCCGGGCGCGCATCAGCGCCGGGCACGACGGGCAGCAGTGCTTCGTAACGCCACATGGAGTTCGGCCCGCTCTCGATCTGCTCGCGGGTGACATTGCCGAGCTCATAGGCCACCTCGAGGGGGCCGAAGCACTCGTAACAGGCGTAGCTCGCATCGAGCGGGTAACGAGTTGCGCACTCGCGACACTTGAGCGCGATGGCAGAGCCAATGGCAGGGGATGCAGAAACAGTCATGACGAGGCCTCTCTCTTTGCTCATCTGTCCTGGTTGTCAGGTCGGAGTTGGCACCGAAATCCAGCGGCCTCGGAGATGGGATCTCGTCGATTAATGCTGGGTAGGTTGCCGGGGCTTCAACGGGCCGTTTCCCTCTGCCCCTCTTGATGAGGTATTCAGTTATGGGCAAAACATAACGTGCAGTACTTCAGTGCGACAAATCGACTCGGGTTCAGCGGCGACGCAGCAACTTGATGGCCACGACTCCGACCACGATTCCACCGACAATGGCCGCGCGCTTGACGTTCACGCCACCCTCGGGGGTGGTGAAGAATCCGGTAACCGCACGCTTACCGCGTGCCGCAATGGCGCCGGGGCTCGTCTGGGCCTTCAGCGCGGCAATGCTGGCCGCGAGCTCCTCGCGGGCAGCCGCAAGCTCAGCCTGCAGGTCGACGGTGCTGGGATCACTCACGGCGCCAGCCTACGGCACGAACACGACCCCTCAGTTCTGCGGGATTCAGGCTTATTGCATATGATTCGCAGGTAGTTCAAATACCACTTAGGAGAACCGCATGCGAATTCGCCCTGCCCTGGCAGCCTTCGTCGTCCTTCCGCTGGCCCTGGCCGCCTGCAGCTCTTCCGGCTCGGCCTCTTCCTCGGAAAGCAGCGGCTTGTTGGTCGCCACCACGGTCTCCCCGATCACCTCGATCGCCGCCAGCATCGCCGGCGACAAGGCCCGCGTCGAGGGAATCGTCCCTGAAGGCACAAACAGTCACACCTTCGAGCCGGAACCCTCGGTGGCCAAGCTGCTCAGTGACGCCGACATCGTCTTCGTCAACGGCCTCAAGCTCGAGGACCCGACCATGCAGCTCGCAGAAGCCAACATGAAGTCGGGTGCAGATCTCATCGAGATCGGCACCACAGTGCTTCCTGAGTCCGACTACCTCTACGACTTCTCCTTCCCGAAGGAGGAGGGCAAGCCGAATCCGCATCTATGGACTGACCCGCTCTACGCGATCAAGTACGCCGCTGTCATTCGCGACGAGCTCTCGAAGAAGGATCCGACGAACGCGGCGTACTACTCGGCGAACTACGACGCCTTCGCTGCGCAGGCCACCGCACTCGCTGATGCGCTGCGCGCTGACCAGGTCACCGTGCCGAACGGCGGCCTGAAGCTGCTCACCTACCACGATGCCTACGCCTACTTCGCCAAGAACTTCGGCTGGCAGGTCATCGGCGCGCTACAGCCGAGCAGCTTCGACGATCCGAGCCCTGCTGAACTGGCGTCACTCATCGATCAGGTCAAGGCGCAGAAGGTGCCGGTCATTTTCGGCTCTGAGGTCTTCCCCTCCAAGATTCTCGAGGAGATCGGCAAGGCCACGGGCGCCCGCTATGAGAACTCACTGCGCGATGACGATCTTCCCGGCGCACCCGGCGATGCCAATCACTCCTGGCTGGGCTTGATGAAGTACAACTACATCACCATGATCACCGGGCTGGGTGGCACCGCGACTAACCTCGAGGCGCTCGACATCACGTCGTCGGTGAAGGATTCGGCGGTCTACCCGCAGTGACCGGAACCGGAGTCGGCGAGATCCTGCTCAGCCTCAACCACGTATCTGCGCGCTATGACAAGCAGATCGTGCTGAGCCATGTCGACATCCATGTTCACGAGGATCAATTCACCGGCATCGTCGGCCCGTCTGGTGCTGGAAAGACCACCTTGCTGCGCCTGCTCCTGGGCACGCTCAAGCCCTGCGAGGGCTCGGTTACCACTGAACCGGGTTTGCGGGTCGCCTACGTTCCGCAGCTTGAGACTGTCGACTGGAACTTCCCGATCACGGTGTTCGAGTGCGTCTTGATGTCTCGCACACGCGGACGTCGCCTGCCTTGGGCCAGTGGCGCGGAGCGAGCTCGAGTGATGAGCGTGCTTGATCGCCTCGGTATTGCCGATCTTTCGCAACGTCACATCCGCGAGCTCTCCGGCGGGCAACAGCAGCGCATGTTCCTCGCTCGCGCATTGCTGCGCGATCCGCAACTGCTGTTGCTCGATGAGCCGACGAGCGGCGTTGACGTCTCTACCCGCCACGACATCCTGCATCTGCTCGGCGACCTGCACGAAGACGGCGTGGCGATCGTCCTGACCACTCACGATCTCAACGGCATGGCCGCCCATCTGCCTCATATCGTCTGCGTCAACTCCCGCATCGTGGCTGACGGCTCACCCGCCGAGGTGATCACGCCCGATGTTCTCGAGGAAACCTTCGGGGCTCGCATGGAAGTCCTCGAGCATCTCGGCATGCTGGTCGTTGTTGATGGCGCTCCCGTCGTTCGGACAGACCAAATTCTCGCTCCGGCTCGCCCTTCCTTCCCGGAGAACATCTGATGGATGCCCTTCTCGAGCCCCTCTCCTATGCCTTCTTCAACAAGGGCCTGATCGTCGCTACCTTGTCGGGTGCTCTCCTCGGTTTCATCGGCGTCTTCATCGTGCTGCGAGGCATGAGCTACATCGGCCATGGCCTCTCGCACTCGATCTTCGGCGGATTCGCCGCCTCCCAGCTCTTTGCCGCGCAGTTCTACATGCTCGGCGCTGGCCTGTGGGGCGTGGCCTCAGCGATCGCCATCACTACCGTCGCCCGTAAGGGCCGGGTGGGCGCAGATGCTGCGATCGGCGTCATCACGACCGCGTCTTTCGCCCTCGGCGTCGCCCTCTTCGCGAAGTTCGGTACCAGCGGGCCATCTTTCGAGAATGCACTCTTCGGCAGCATCCTCGGAATCAGCGTGGAGCAAATCATCGGCCTCGTCGCGATCAGCATCCTGGCGGCACTGTTCGTTTTCCTGCGCTACCGCGCGCTGATCTTCTCGACCTTCGACCCCGACGTAGCCGATGTTTCCGGCGTTCGCGTCGCACGTCTTGAGGCGATGCTGATGATCGTGCTGTCGCTGTCGATTCTCGCCACGCTCACCGTGATCGGCGTGACTCTTGTCGCGGCAATGCTGGTCATCCCCGCAGTGGTCGGCCGAATGCTCACTGACTCCTTCGGCAAGATGCTCGCCTGGAGCACCGTCATCGGCCTGTTCTGCGGCTTCGTCGGCATGTATGCCAGCTACTACGCGGGCGTTCCCTCCGGCACGATGATCGTGCTGGTCGGCGCCGCGATCTTCGTTATCGTTCTCGCCATCACCGGCGGACGCGGTCTGCGTCGTTCCGCCGGACTCGACAAGCATCACGACGTAGCCGAACTAGCCCCGGTGGTGAACAGATGAGACTCGAACCCGGCGATAAGGCCCCTGCCTTCGCACTCCTCGACGACACGGGCAAGACCGTGAAGCTCTCCGACTTCAAGGGCAAGAGCGTGCTGCTTTACGCCTACCCCGCAGCGATGACACCCGGCTGCACCAAGCAGGCCTGCGATTTCCGGGACA
This sequence comes from Candidatus Nanopelagicales bacterium, assembly GCA_044345075.1. Taxonomy (GTDB): domain Bacteria; phylum Actinomycetota; class Actinomycetes; order S36-B12; family S36-B12; genus CAIKZY01. The sequence goes on from JBIJBU010000002.1 coordinate 47,343, forward strand.
ATCTCAAGGCATTCGCCAAGCACGACCTCGTCGTCATCGGGATCTCCCCCGACAAGCCCGAGAAGCTCGCCAAGTTCCGCGAGCACGACGATCTGACCTTCACCCTGCTCAGTGATCCTGACAAGTCAGTGCTCGCCTCCTACGGGGCCTTCGGCGAGAAGATGATGTACGGCAAGACCGTCACGGGCGTGATCCGTTCGACCTTCGTCATCGACCCCAAGGGCAAAATCGAGCACGCGTTCTACAACGTCAAGGCCACCGGCCACGTCGCCAAGCTCATGCGCGACCTGGACATCTAACCTTCCCCGCGTCCTGACGTAGACTGCTGCCCGCAAGCGGGTGTGGTGGAATTGGCATACACGCGGCGTTTAGGTCGCCGTTCCGAAAGGATTAGGGGTTCGAGTCCCCTCACCCGTACTTAGCGCAACACGTCGATGAACAGCGCTTCCCAGCGGTCAAGAATCTGGTCGGGCAGCAGTTCGCGAGCGGCCATCCGCCCCCCTGAACCGAGCTTGACTCGAAGTTCGTGGGATTCCATCGCAGTGTTGAGCGCTCGACCGAGTGATCCGGCATCACCGCGAGCAGCCAGGAGTCCGGTCACGCCTTCCTTCAGCAGAGCTCGAACACCCGCTGAGCAATCCGTGGCGACCACAGGCACCCCACAGGCCATTGCCTCGGCAAGCACCAACGGGAAACCTTCGACCAGCGAGGGCAGCACGACGAGATCACTGCCCAGAAGCACTCGCTGCGGATCCGAGACAGGGGCATGGAAGGAAATCCGCTCCGCGCCGTCGGGCAGTCGATCCACCATCGCGCGCACGGCGGGCTCGTCCGGGCCATCGCCGATGATCTGCAGAGTCCAGTCGGGATGCGAGGCAGCGATGCGGCCCCACGCCTCTGCCAGGAACTGCGGGCCCTTCTCGACCGAGAGTCGGCCGAGATACGTGAGCGTGTTTGTCGCGAGGGCTGCCGGCCGATCGGGGAAGAAACTCACGGCATTCGGGATCGCGCAGGTGTTATTGAGCCCCGCCCGCCTGAAGCACTGAGCGTCCTCATCAGTCAGCAGCGCGAAGGCATCGATATCTGCGTATGCAGAGCGGAGCCGTTCGAGTTCAGGTCCGGTCGCTGCTGCTTCGAATGACGAGTGGTACTGACCAATCACTCGCCAGCCGCGGTGCTCGACCTCAGCCAGGTGCTCCATTGCCCACACCTGAGTGGTGATCACAATGCCGGGAGGTCCGTCACGCAGGAGTTCGTCCAGGCGCGCGCAGCACAGCTCGCGCAAGCGCTCGCGACCTGCTTCGTCCTCGCGCACTGGCTGTGGGCGATCACCGAGCACGTGCGTGCGATATGCCGGTTCGGCGATGAACTGATGTCGCGGCTCGAACGGGACGATGCCGGCCAGGTCGACGTCATAGCCGCGAAGTGACAGGCCCTGCGCAAGGGAGTGCGCCACTCGCTGTGCACCGCCGACACCATCAATGTCGTTGGCGAGAATCACGATTCGTTGCCCCATGGAATGGCTCATCGCATCCCCCGCAGCAGCTCAACTGCTCGATAGGCGCTCGTTCCGTCAAGCTCACCTGCGAACATCGAGACAAAGTCTCGGTGGCCGCCCGGATCGGTATCGAAGCCCCCGGTCGGAGTCGCCTCGATCAAGGTCTGCACCCACGCAGCCAGTTCATCGGTATTGCGAAGAAGGGGGCCGGGCCCGCTTGTCGCAAGATCGAGGTAGAGGCCCACGGAGCGTCGGGTGAATCTCTCGAAATCGGGTACGAAGAATCCGATCGGGCGACCGAGGCGCGCAAAGTCGAAGGTCACGGCCGAGTAATCGGTGAGGAGCGCATCGGCTGCCGCCAGATACGAAGCGAAATCACCCTCAGCGGAGATGTCTCGAATTCCGTTGGCCCATCGCGCAGGGACTACCAAGGGATCTGCAGGATGCGAGCGCACCAGCAGATACGCAGAGTTGCCGAAGTCACGCCACCACGCGGCAAGGTCAAGACGCATCTCGTCAGTCGTACGGGCAGTCGGCGCATACACGATCACCGGTCGATCAAGTGGAAGGTCGAGCACGTCGCGCAGGAGTCGATCAGAACTGGAACGCATGATCGCGTCACCCACGGGCGAGCAATTCTCGATGAGCGGGCCGGTGAATTCGATCGCCTGCGCGGTTGTCTCCGAGAAGAACTCTGACGGAGATAGCAGTGCATCCCAACGTTCTCGGTTCGTCGGTCGCGGTAGACGCACTCGCAGAGAAAGCAGGGGCCAGTCCGGCGCATCAGCGCCGACCCGCTTGAGTGCGATGCCGTGCCATGTCTGCAGGTACTTCGTGCGTCGACTCTTGCGAATGCTCGTATCGATGCCGAAGTCGTCAATCCAGTACCCGGCTCGTGCAATTCGCCAAGCACCGCGAACAGTGCTTGGGTCGACGTGCGTCAGCCAGTCGAGACCGGTGATCGCAGCGCGGGAGCCGAGCCAGCGCAGGCGCGCATTGGACTCCTCAGCGTGCAGGTACTCGGCAATAGCCCTCGGATGCCCGGTGAGCTGACGGCCATGATCGCTGGCGATCACGAATGCTCGACGATCGGGCAGGTACTCCCCCATCCTTCGAGCAACCTTGGGAAGCGTGATGTGCGTGAACCGCTGCCAGCGCGCCGCGAGTGCACGGGTTCCAGGAATGGCGAACCAGCCCTTGCGCAGGCCCGCCGCCGCAAGCCCCAGCACCGATCGCCGAATAAGGCGCCATCCCACGATGCCCTGGCCTCGCTCCTCGAGGTGAAGACCCTCCCGGCGAAGTGCAGAGACTCGTATGGACATCGTGGTTCCGGCACGCACCTCGGAAGCACGCACGACTGAAGTATTCAGGCGATCAGAGAAGGTGAGTTCAATCCCCAGGAAACCCCGGTCGCCGAGTTCAAGGCTTCCGATGGGCTTGAGTCGCTGGGTGGTTGACCACTCCCAGTGCACAGGTGTCACCTGCTCGAACTCGACAGGTGCGGCCGCGACGACTCGACCTTCATCGAGGACAACTACTCGTGCTGCGGTGACCTCCGAGAGTGAGTCGAGGAAGTCCGACGTGGAGCCGTGGAGTCGATCATCGGTGACTGAGGTCAGTTGATGGCAGTAGCGCCGCTGCGTGAGAGGGATGCGTGAGAGGCCCTGCAGTGTGACGTCGAGCCACCAATCGGTTTCGTGCCCTGCGACCTCGCCAAGCGGATGATCATCCGTGCACACCCAGAGCTCACGTCCGTCGCGCATATGCACAGTGCCATCAACACTCGCTGCCCAGCGGATGAACCTCATCGCACGGCGAATGCCATCGAGATCATCGATAAGCAGGTGATACAGCGCCACGCGCAATAGCGGGGCAATGTCCGCCGCGGGGTCAAGGCTCACGTCACCCAGGTACTCGCGCAGTTGATCTGCCACGAGAACAGCGGAGGTGTCATCAGAGTCCAGGATCACGCTGAGGTAGACGGCTAGATCCTCGTTCAGGAAGCGAAGGGTCGCGGCATACCGATGTTGGGCATCGGGCTGGGCTGCGATGAGCGCGTCAACCCGGCGGAGAGCCTCGAGCCGATCACCGAGATGTCGGATCAACCAACGCCGGCGACCTGACGTGAGCTCCTCGCCGAGACGATCCACGTGCCGCAGATACACGGTCTCGGACACCAATGCGACGTCTTCAGAACCGAGCAGTGCAGCCGAGGCGAAGAGGAAGTCAGCTGTTACCAGTTCGGGATCAAAACTCAGGTTCAGTTGCTGTAGTCGCTCGCGTCGGTAGAGCCGGCCGTGAGTCGAGGCCTCGGAGAGCAGCGCCGCGCTCTGCGCGAGGGACGATGCACCCTCCGTCTGGTGGGCCCACTCCTGCACCCTCTGCCTCTTGCCTGACCGCTGCTCGACCAATTCCGTGACACCGGCACTGAGATCAGCGTCCCGCCGCTCAGCTGCAAGAAGCAAATTCTTGGCTGCATGGATCTCGAGTTCGTCATCACTATCGCAGAACAGCACCCATCCGCCACGAGCCTCGACTAATCCACGATTGCGCGGCGCCGCGAATCCGCCGGAGTTGCGATCCATCCGGAACACGCGAAATCGCGGATCCTGCTCCGCTACGCGAAGTGCGAACTCGTACGAGCCGTCGGTCGATGCATCATCGACGATGACGAACTCAATCGATCCAAGTGTCTGGCGGGAGAGCGAGCGCAGTGCCCTCGGCAGACGGGGCACATCGTTGTGCACCGCCATGATGACCGTCACATCAGGCGCGGAGCCGCTCACTCAGCACCTCGGATCCGCTGCGCGGCCTCGATGAGCTCAGCGGCCCTGGCATCGAAACTGTGCTCGGCGGCGATACGCGCGGCATTCTCGGTCCGGCGCGATTGATCGACGAAGACGCTCTCGAACGGGGCATTCAGGATTCGCCCGAGTTGATCCGCTGACGAGTACGTCACTACGGCGTCACCGAATACCTCAGTGAGGCCGGCGGCTTCATCACTGACGACCCGCGCTCCGCTTGACACCGCGTCGAACAGGCGATTGGAGAGAAAGCCGTCAGCGGCCATCTCTCGCCAATGGTCATTCAGTACGACACCTGCCCCGGCGTAGGCCGCGGGCAATTCGCCGTTGGGCATGAACTCACCGCGAATGAATTCTGCGGGAATGAACTCACCCCAGCCCACTCCGTACACGCCGAGCGGGATACCGGCGGAGATCGCATCGCGAACGATCGGTCGGTACTCGCCGCGCGTGGAGCCCACGAACAGGAAGCGCTCCCCCGTGTCAGGCTGCGCAGCACCGGGCATGAAGCGCTGTGGATTCGTCGCCTGGAGCAGCGGAGACACCGAGCCCGACTTCCAGGTTGAGCTCGCGGCAAATGCGGCGTCGTACTCGGAAATCTCCCCATCGTCGACGAGCTCGGGGTGCGAGATCACCCAGAGCAGCCAGGTATTGCCGGCACGACGCGGAGTGACACGACGTAGCCCGCGCAACACGAGAACTACATCGTCCTTATCGCGAGCCTCGGTGCTCGCGCCGCCGCGATAGACGAGGGAAGCATCCTGGCCCTGTCGGTTGAGTGCGTCAACGAGATCGCGACCGAACCAGGTATCGCCCCACTGCTCACCAGCATCGCCACTGGGCGATGCGACGACAACTGCCCACCGCGTCGGTCTCTTGCGCCGCAGCCACGCCATCAGGTGTCACGTCCCGCGCCGCCGCGCAGAAAGCCTGCGCCCCAGCACAGATGCATCGTGCCGTAGACGATCGGCAGCCACAGAGCCGAGCGCAGGTGAAGACGCGGCGCACTCACGGCGCTGATCAGGCTGGCGAGCAGATTTGCAGCCAGGTAGCCCAGAGGGGCGATCAGTCCGATGCCCCAGAGCCAGCCCTGTCCGGTGACAAGACCCAGTACAACGAGCAGCAGCCCGATCGCGATCGCCGCGACCGCCGCGGGTGCGGCCAGGTAACGCAGGGAGAGTGTGTCGGGGTGACGGCGCACGACTTCACGCCGCCAACGTCCGTAGTCGTGGTACTGCCGCGCGAGTGCTCCCACGGTTGCTCGCGGCCGATAGGTCACGAGCATCGCGGGGGTAAACCAGATCAGGCCACCCGTCTCGCGAATCCGCAGATTCATCTCCCAGTCCTGCGCCCGCACCATCGTCTCGTCGTAGCCGCCGACTCTGTCGAGTGCACTGCGCCTGAATGTGCCCAGATACACGGTCAGTGCCGGACCTTCACCGCCGCCCACGTGGAAGGACGCGCCGCCGACTCCGAACTTGGAGGTCATCGCACGAGCGACAGCGACTCCGAATTCCGTAACTCCCTCGGCGGCCATGATTCCGCCGACGTTGTCGGCACCGGTGCGCTCAAGAGTCTCGACGGCAATCGCCACGTAATCCGGCGGGATCATCGCGTGCCCGTCTACTCGAACAATGACCTCACCCGTTGCAGCGGCGATGGCCGCATTGAGGCCCGCAGGCGTGCGACCCGACGGATTGTCGACAACGATGACGTGATCACTCGAGCGCTGCAATTCGTCTGCCACGGCACGGGTGCGGTCCTTCGACGGTCCGACAGCGATCACGACATTGATGGATCCTGCGTATTCCTGCGCCAGGATCCGATTC
>JBIJBU010000026.1:0-17740 GCA_044345075.1 Candidatus Nanopelagicales bacterium
ATCCTGACCCCAGCATCGGTCTGATCGATCGCGCACTTGTCGCAGCCATCGACGCTGGCATCACGCCGATCTTGATCATCACCAAGAGCGATCTCAGGCCCGCCGATGAATTGCAGGCAACCTACGCAGCTCTCGGGGCCGATTGCTACGTCGTGCGCGATCGCGAACCAAGCGCCGAGCTCATCGCTGCACTGACCGATCACCTCACCGTGCTGATCGGGCACTCCGGTGTGGGCAAGTCAACGCTCGTGAATGCACTCGTGCCCGGCGCTGATCGCAGCACTGGCCACGTGAACATCAACACCGGCAAGGGCCGGCATACCTCCACCAGCGCAATGGCGTTGCCGCTGCCCAGCGGTGGCTGGATCATCGACACGCCGGGCATTCGCTCCTTCGGCCTGGCACATGTCGACTTCGAGCGCCTCATTCACGCCTTCCCCGAGCTTGCTGATGGGGTCGTCGATTGCCCTCGAGCGTGCTCACATGACGAGGCTGAGTGCGCCTTGGATGCCTGGGCCGATAGTCATGGCGTCACCGAGAGGCTTAACTCACTTCGCCGGTTGCTCCGCAGTGCGAAGGAAACCGACAAATGGTCGGATCAGCGCTCCGGCGACTAGTTCGTTCCGCTCACTATCTCCAGCCACACGCCCTCCGCACCGCTGTGCCCGACGGCATACACCTGAATGCAGACGAGTACTGAAGCGATCACCAGCAGCACACCGAGGATGATCACGAGGGCAGGACGACGTCGATTGCCCGGGATACCGCGATCAAGGAGCCAGAAGCCGAGAAGAAGCAGGAAGTAGAGGCCGGCGAAGATCGGAGTTCGGGAGCCAAGTTCGATGTGATTCGGCGAGGCTGCCACCCGCTCCAGCAGCTGCTCCCCCGATTCCTTCGCCACCAGTGACGCAACGACGGCGATGAAGCCCAGCGCCACGGCGATCGGGCCGAACCGGCGTGAGAACCGAGGGCTGATCACCATGATGATCGCGAGTACAGCCACCAGCGGAAGCAGCACGACTACCGCGTGCACGACCAAGGGGTGAACCGGCAGGCCATTGAACGTGTCGAGAAGTGACTCCATGGGGTCACCCTATGACCGCGGGAATCGCTTGCGGGTGGGATAGGTTCGCGGCGTGACGAATCACTGGGATGCCGATCTCGAGCTCGCGCGCCGGCTGGCCGATGCCGCCGACGCCATCTCCATGTCGTACTACCGCTCGCACGATCTCGTGATCGAGACCAAGCCCGACCTGACCCCCGTCACCGAAGCCGATAAGGCCGTCGAGCAGGGCCTGCGCGAGATCCTCGCGGCCGATCGCCCAGATGACGGCATCCTCGGCGAGGAGTTCGGGGTCAGCGGCAGTACCGAGCGCACCTGGATCCTCGACCCCATCGACGGCACCAAGAACTACCTGCGGGGCGTCCCAGTCTGGTCAACACTCATCGCCCTTCGCGTTTCCGGCGTGCTCGAGGTTGGCTTCGTCAGCGCACCGGCACTCGGTCGCCGGTGGTGGGCAGCCACCGGACAGGGTGCCTGGTCAACCGGCCCCGGCATGAGCGAGCCCACGCGCATTCGGGTCAGCAAGGTCGCGAACCTTTCTGACGCATCGTTCTCTTACTCCGACAGTGTTGGCTGGGCAGCACGCGGCGCTTCAGAAGGCCTGAATGCCCTGACGACTGACACCTGGCGCCATCGCGCCTACGGCGACTTCTGGTCGCACATGCTCGTCGCCGAGGGCGCTGTCGATATTGCCGGTGAGCCCGAGCTCGCCACCTACGACATGGCTGCACTCATCCCTGTCATCCGTGAGGCGGGCGGCATGGCCACGGGCTTCGATGGCACCGACGCAATCGAGTTCGGCGGACTTGTCACGACTAACGGTGTGCTGCACGCAGAGGTACTGAGCGCCCTACGCGCCTGAACGCGCACTCACGCGCAGGTGCAATCCGTTCGCCGGCCTCATCGTGACCAGGGGCACCGCAGGCGGCCTTTGCTGACCAGCCGGGTACTCCAGGTCGAAGTGCGCTACGAGCGAGGAAAGCAGCAGCACGGCTTCCACGTACGCGAAGTCGCGACCGATGCACTGCCTCGGGCCGGCACCGAACGGAATGAATGCCGAACGATCGATCTCGCCATCGATGAAGCGCTGCGGATCGAAGCGATCGGGGTTCGCCCAGACGCCGGGGTGACGATGAAGCAGCCACGGGCTCATGATGATCAGTGAGCCCTCGGGCACCTCGTAGCCGCCCAGGGAATCGTCACCGAGTGAGTTGCGGGTGATGAGCCAGGCCGGCGGGTACAGGCGCAGAGTCTCGTCAATGACGGCTCGGGCATAGGGCAGCCGCTGATAGTCAGCGAAGTGCGCGGCGTTGCCGCCAAGCACCGCATCGGCTTCGGCCTGCAGCAAGCGCATGACCTCGGGGTTCTCGGCAAGCAGTGCGAATGTCCAGGTGAGCGCACTGGCCACTGTCTCGTGCCCTGCCACGATGAACGTGACCACCTGATCGCGAATCTCGGTTTCAGTGAGCGCATGACCTTCGTCATCGCGAGCCGTGATGAGTAGATCGAGCATGTCAGCGGGCACCTCGCGCACGCCGCGTGAGTCGAGCATCGAGTGAACAGCGCGATCAAGGGCGGCGACCGAGCTGCTGAGCTTGCGATTGCCTGGCGTCGGCACCCACGCGGGTGGCGTGATCGGCACCCGGGCACGAGCAATGACGACATCAAGGGCATCAAGGGTGGCAGTCGTGAGCACATCGGCATCCGTGGAGAGATCAGAACCGAAGAGCGCATGGCCCACGACCTCAAGGGCCGCGTTCATGATCGCTGCGTCAATATCGACCACCGCACCCTCGGTCAGCGCATTCCAGTCCTCGATGATGCGCTCGGCGGCCGTGGCCACGTGCGACACGATCGTGGTCAGAGTCTCGCGATGGAAGGCCGGCTGCACCATGGGGCGCTGGCGCTTCCACTCAGCCGTGTCAGCGGAGAGCAGGCCCTCCCCCGTGACGAGCGAGAGCGCCGAATACTGAATCGTCGACTTGCCGTAACTGCGCGCATTGGTCACGAGCACGCTGCGCACGCCATCAGGGTCGTTGACGAGATAGCTCGGCGGCTTGGGCACCGGAAACTGCACGACATCGCCGTAGGTGCGCCAGACGGAGTCGAGATAGGCAAGCGGGTTCTTGCGGATGGCACCGAAGGAGCCGAGCATCGATTGACCAACGGGGCCAGGGGCAGTGCACGCAGTCGTCACGTAGCGACGATTGGGGATCGCTCGCATTACGGTGCAAGCACTGCGAGGGCGGTGCGCTCAGCGGGAACTCCGTAAAGGGTGGTGCGCTCGCGCAGCGTGCGGCCGATCGGCTCGACCACCGCGAGGAAATCCTCGGCCGTGATGCCCTGGCCGTGAGTTGCACCTGCAGCGCGCGAGATGTTCTCGTCCATCAAGGTGCCACCGAGATCATTGACACCCGCCTGCAACAACTGCTGCGCACCGCTCACACCGAGCTTGACCCACGAGGCCTGGATGTTGTCGATCGAACCGTGGTAGCCAATGCGACCCACCGCATGCATGAGCACGACCTCGCGCCAGGTAGGCCCGCGGCGGGCACGACGCTTGAGATAGATCGGCGCAGCCATGTGAACGAAGGGCAGTGGCACGAACTCGGTAAAGCCACCGGTGCGTGCCTGCACCTCTCGGGTGCGGACAATGTGCTTGGCCCAATGCCGCGGGTTCTCAACACTGCCGAACATGATCGTGACGTTGGAGCGCAGGCCCACGCCATGTGCCATCTCGTGACAATCGAGCCACTCACTCGTGGTGATCTTGTCGGGGCAGATGATCTCGCGGATGGAATCATCGAGAATCTCTGCCGCAGTACCCGGCAGTGAGCGCAGACCTGCCTCACGAAGCCGAATGAGGTACTCGGGCAGCGGTTCGCGCAGGCGACGCGCACCCTCGGTGACCTCGAGTGCAGTGAAGCCGTGCACGTGAATATCAGGAACCGCAGCCTTCACCGCTCGGCAGACATCGAGGTAGTACTCGCCGTCGAAGTCAGGGTGAATGCCGCCTTGCAGACACACCTCGGTCGCTCCGAGTGAATCAGCCTCGCGCACCCGATCAGCGATCTCGTCATTGGTGAGCAGGTAGGGCTTGCCGCGCAGGTTCAGCGACATCGGACCCTTGGAGAAACCACAGAAGGTGCACTTGAAAGTGCAGACATTCGTGTAGTTGATGTTGCGATTGCGAACGAAGGTGACTTCGTCACCATTCACGGCAGTGCGTAGTTCGTCGGCGAACTGCGCGATGGCAGCAACCTCGGTGCCACGGGCACGGAAGAGAGTCTCGAGCTGGTCGATGTCAGGCACCTGGCCTGCGCGCACACCGTCAAGTACCTCGCGCACCGCTCCTTCGGCCTTCGCCGGGGCCGGAATGAGGAGCGACGGAAGGCGATCAGAGCCTGAGTACCAGGCGGTCGAGCGACGGCCGACCTGGATGACTTCAGCGCCAGTGCCGACATTGGCTGCAGCCTCATGCTTTTCCGGGAAGGTGGCGCCCACATCATCGCGAGCGAAGGATGCGGCATCGGAGCGATCTAAGACTGCGAAGCGCACGTTGTCGTCGAGCCATTTGCGTGGGTTGGCAGCGAACTCAGGATGAATAGTCAGTCGTGGCACGAGCGCCTTGCCCCGTGACCCGGCGATGGCACGAAGTGACTCGATCTCAGGCCACGGGCGTTCGGGATTCACGTGATCGAGGGTGACGGGCGAGACTCCCCCGAAGTCGTCGATGCCGGCATCAATGAGTAGCCCTGGGTCGTCCACGAGATTGGGCGGCGCCTGCAGGTGGATATCGGCGGGCAGGATCTCGCGCGCGAGGCGAATGGTCTCGAGCAGTTCGTCAATCGAGCATGCGGGCTCGTTGCGCATCAGCGTGCCCTGCTTCGGTACGAAGTTCTGGACGATGACTTCTTGCACGTGCCCGAACTCGCGGTGAGAGGCGGCAATGGCCTCAAGAGCAGCAATGCGGTCCTGCTTCGACTCCCCGATGCCGATCAAGATGCCGGTCGTGAATGGGATCGCGAGCTCGCCGGCCCAGCGCAGGGTGGCGAGGCGACGCTCGGGGGTCTTGTCGGGAGCACCGCGATGGGCGACGAGATCGGGGTTAAGCGACTCGATCATCATCCCCTGGCTCGGCGAGACGCGGCGCAGCAGCGCGAGGTCGTCCTTGCTCAGGGCACCGGCATTGGCATGGGGCAGCAGACCGGTTTCGTCGAGAACGAGTTGGCACATGGCGGCGAGGTACCCGACCGTGGAGGAATAGCCGCGCTCGGCCAGCCACTGGGCAGCCTCCTCGTAGCGGGCCTCGGGGGCCTCACCCAGGGTGAAGAGGGCCTCATGGCAGCCTGCAGCAGCACCCGCCCGAGCGATCTCGAGGATCTCCTCAGGCGAGAGGAAGGGGGCGGGCAGGTGGGCCGGGGCCTGGGCAAAGGTGCAGTAGCCGCACTTATCGCGGCAGAGCATGGTGAGGGGAATGAAGACCTTCGGCGAGAAGGTGATGTGCCGATACATGCACCTTCCCTTCCCCTGAGTCCTCGAGCGTGCTTGGTCATCGTGGCACACCTCATTGTTCAGCAGATTTCTGGCCCGATATCGGGCATGTGATCTCCCCGACAGATCTACGCAAGATTTTGCGCTATCCCGCAAAATGATGCACAATTGTTATGTAGCGAGGGCGACCCCCTCGACACACAACCGAATATCAATCCATGAAGCAACGAAAAGGAGTGATCCTCCATGACCACGTTGGCCAAGGTGTTTTCATCTATGTTCGACCGCCAGCCCCTCGATACCGAAGGTGCTCGCCGTCAGCAGATTCACCGGGAATGGGATCGACAGCGCACACTCGCGGTGTCCCCCGCTGATCTGGCTGAGATCGACGCGATCTTCGCCCGCAGCCTCTAACCGGTTCCCCGCGGCAGTCGCCGCACGAATCCACATAGCAAGGCCCCCTCACGCGTGGAGGGGGCCTTGTGTGGTCTCAGGCGCGTAAGGCAGCCCGGCGTATGGCGGCCAGGTCAGCCTCAAGCTGATTCAAGGCTGACTCCAGACTCTCGACCGGAGCAATCGCACGCAAGACAAGAATTCGGGCCACGGTCGACATGGGAAGCCCTCGCTGTTCGGCATAAGCGAGGAGTTCCGCGAACTCATCCTCGCTAAAGCGCACCTGGAGATTCTTCGTGCGCGAGGCTCCACGCGAAACAGCCACATAGTCAGGTAGCGACGCCAGCGGATCGCTCAACTTCTCGGCTTCCTCTGCGGCTAGAGCCTCTGCCTCGAGCACCTTCTCAAGCGCGCTCATCGTCGCCACCTTCGAGGTAGATCCTTTGGTCCTTCTCATTTGCTTGCCATCCGTTCACTCCGTAGGCGACATCACCCTCGATCAGGACGATGACCGTGATGAGCGACTCCGCGATTCTCGAGAAGCCGATCACTCGCATACTGCGGCCGCTCACGCTGCTGTAGTCCGGGTTGATCACGACCCGATCAGGGTCAGCCAGTGCATCGTTCGCCACGGATGGGGTAATCCAATGACGGAAGAGCATGTACTGACCCCTGAAGGACCAATCAACCGACTCGAACATATCACGAACGTAATGAATTGCATTACGTGGACAAAGTCAGTGTCCACAGGTAACGACGGATTAGATCGCCGCCCAGTCGGTCTCGGCCGCCACTCGCAGGGCCTGGGCCCCGATGGTGAGCGCCGGGTTCTGAGCTGCCGACGACGGGAAGAAGGCGGAATCGACCACGAGCAGGTTTCTCACCTCGTGCGAGCGGCACCACGGGTCGAGCACGCTCGTGGCCGAGTCGGTGCCTGCCACCACAGTGCCGCACATATGGCTGTTCATGTCGATGGTGAACCGCTGCTGGAAGAGCCCGACATAACCGGCCTTCCGGAAGGCTTTGGTCGCCTTGTCGAGCAGCAGTTCGTGACGGTCGTAGTTCGTGCGATTCCACGCCACGCGGATGCGACCATCGCTGCCGACACTGATGCGGTTGTGCGGCGCAGGAGTGTCTTCTGTCATCACCAGGAACTCCAGGCTGCGCTCGGCCATCCGCTTGAGCATGATCAGCGGCGCATTCTTGGCATGAGTCTTCATCATCGATGCCTGCACCTTGCCGATCATCTGGATCGTGCCACCCGGGAAGCCATCTCCCAGGTCGTCGTAATAGTCGTTCATGGCAAACGTCTTCTGGAACACGACATCGTTCTTGCGGCGCGGATCGATCGCTGCGATGTGCGTGTTGTTGTGCATCATGAAATTGCGACCGACAAGCCCGGTGCGGTTCGAGAGCCCATCGGGGAAGCGCTCACTTCGACTGCGCAGCAAGAGGGCTGCGGAATTCGCCGCACCCGCTGACACCACGAAGGAACTTGCGGTGAGCTCGACTCGCTCGCCGTCCTTCTCCCCCACTGCACGCACCACGCGCTCACTGCCGTCAGTCTCGAGTTCTGTGATGCGCACGCCAGTGAGCAGGCGCACGTGGCCGGTCATGAGGGCCGGGCCCAGAGCGCAGGTCTCGGCGTCGGACTTCGCGCCGAGTCGACACGGGAAGCCATCGCAGGTGCTGCATCGGATGCACGAGCCGCCGGGCTGCAGGTCGACGCCGATCGCAGTCGGTGCCGGATGCAGGCCTTGTGCTTGCAAGCGCATCATCGTCTCTTCTATGTAGGCCTCTTGTGCGAGCGCCGGATACGGATACGGCTGACTGCGCCACGGTTCGGTCGGGTCGGCGCCCGTGGTGCCGTGCACCTTGAACAGCGCCTCGACCTGCGAGTAGTACGGCTCGATGTCGGCGTAACGGAAGGGCCAGGCCGGTGAAACCCCGTTCGGATAGACGGTCTCCTCGAAGTCACGCTCACGGAATCTCGGAAGGCTCGAGCCGTAGACCTTGGTGTTGCCGCCGACCACGTAGTGCACGCCCGGGCCGAACTCCGTGTCGTCGGCGTCATTAACCCAGGTCTCCGAGGGCTTGTAGCGCTTCTCGACGAACACAGCCTGCGGCGACCAGTTCTGGGGCTCGCGGGGCAGGTATTCCCCGCGCTCCACCACGAGCACGTCGATACCCCGGCGGGCCAAGCCCCAGGCCAGGGTTCCTCCGCCCATTCCGCTTCCGATGATGACGACAGTCGCGGAGTCGGTGATCATGTCGACATCCCACCATGAGGGAGGCTCGGGCGGGCTCTCCTGCGTATATGAGCCCGCCGCGTCGTCAATAGGATTTCCCCATGAGTACGAGTGCGCGTCTGCCCGAGAAGCCGACCCTTGATGGCGTGGAGGCCACCTGGGCTGCCGCCTGGGAGGAGCAGGGCACCTACCGCTTCGACCGCAGCAAGATTCGCGAGCAGGTGTTCTCCATCGACACCCCGCCGCCCACCGTCAGTGGCTCGCTGCACGTCGGCCATGTCTTCTCGTACACCCACACCGACTGCATGGCTCGTTACAAGCGGATGCGCGGCTTCGAGGTGTTCTACCCGATGGGCTGGGACGACAACGGCCTGCCGACCGAGCGCCGCGTGCAGAACTACTTCGGAGTGCGCTGCGATCCGAGCCTGCCGTACGACCCCAACTTCACTCCTCCGGCCGAGCCCGATGCGAAGCAGCAGATCCCAATCTCGCGCAAGAACTTCGTCGAGCTCTGCGAGAAGCTAACGGTCGAAGACGAGGTCGTTTTCGAGGAACTGTGGCGTCGTATGGGCCTGTCGATCGACTGGTCGCAGACCTACCAGACCATTGATGCCAATGCGCAGCGCGTGAGCCAGCTGGCCTTCCTGCGCAATCTCTCGCGCGGAGAGGCGTACCAGTCCGAGGCCCCGACTCTGTGGGATGTCACCTTCAAGACCGCTGTCGCCCAGGCAGAACTGGAAGACCGCGAGCGCCCCGGCGCGTACCACCGCATCGGATTCCCGACGACTGCCGATGCCTCACGGGCCATCTTCATCGAGACCACGCGCCCCGAACTGCTCGCCGCCTGCGTCGCACTCGTCGCACATCCTGATGATGAGCGCTACCAGCCGCTGTTCGGCACCACGGTGACCACTCCTGCCTTTGGCGTCGAGGTACCGGTGCTCGCGCACACCCTCGCTGATCCGGAGAAGGGCTCCGGCATCGCGATGATCTGTACATTCGGTGATCTCACTGACGTCACCTGGTGGCGCGAACTCCAGTTGCCGACCCGACCGATCATCGGCTGGGACGGCCGCATCCTTCCTGACGTTCCCGAGTGGATCACCACCCGTGAGGGCGTCACGAATTACGAGACCATCAAGGGCGCGACCAGTCACACCGCCAAGGAGCGCATGGTCGAGATCCTTTCGACCAGCGGCGCCATGGTCGGCGAGCCCAAGCCGATTACCCACCCGGTGAAGTTCTTCGAGAAGGGCGATAAGCCGCTCGAGATCGTCACCACGCGCCAGTGGTATCTCACCAACGGTGGTCGTAACCCACAGCTGCGCAATGAACTGCTCGAGCGCGGTCGTCAGATCATCTGGCATCCCGCTCACATGCAGGTGCGTTACGAGAACTGGGTCGAGGGCCTCAACGGCGACTGGCTCGTCTCGCGTCAGCGCTTCTTCGGCGTGCCGATCCCTGTCTGGTACCGACTCGATGACGCCGGCAACCCGATGTACGACCAGATCCTGGTTCCCGCCGAGGCATCACTGCCCATTGATCCGTCGACCGATGCGCCCGAGGGCTTCACCGAGGCGCAGCGCGGAGTTCCCGGTGGCTTCATGGGCGATCCCGATGTCATGGACACCTGGGCCACCAGCTCGCTGACCCCGCAGATCGCCGGCGGCTGGGAGCGCGATCCCGATCTGTTCTCACGCGTTTTCCCGATGGACGTTCGCCCCCAGGCGCACGAGATCATCCGCACCTGGCTGTTCTCGACCGTCGTGCGCGCTGATCTCGAGGAAGATCGCCTGCCCTGGCAGCACGCGGCGATCTCCGGCTGGATCCTCGACCCCGACCGCAAGAAGATGAGCAAGTCGAAGGGCAATGTCGTTACGCCTATGGCACTACTCGACGAATACAGCTCTGATGCCGTGCGCTACTGGGCCGCCTCAGGCCGCCCCGGCACTGACACTGCCTTCGATGTCGGCCAGATGAAGATCGGACGCCGCCTGGCAATCAAGATCCTCAACGCGAGCAAGTTCGTGCTCGGTTTCGATGCACAGGAAAATCCGGCTGCGATCACCGAGGCTGTCGACAAGGCACTGCTCGCCCGTCTCGCGACAACTGTCGAGCAGGCCACACGTGCATTCGAGGACTTCAACTACGCCAAGGCCCTCGAGCTTGCCGAAAGCTTCTTCTGGAACTTCACCGATGACTATGTCGAGCTGGTGAAGGAACGCGCTTACGGCCAGCAGGGCGAGGCGAAGGCCGCATCGGCGAAGGCCACGCTCGCTGCAGCGTTGAAGACCCAGCTCGCACTCTTCGCACCGTTCCTGCCCTTCGTCACCGAAGAGGTCTGGTCGTGGTGGCAGGAGGGCTCAATTCATCGCTCACCGTGGCCGACCGTTGATGGCCTGGCCTTCGAAGGCGCCGACGCTGACCTCATCACCGATCTCGCTGCCGTGCTCACTCAAGTGCGCAAGGCCAAGAGCGAGGCCGGCGCTTCAATGAAGGCTGAGGTGTCTTCTGCTGTCATCACCTCACCCGCAGCTTCCGCTGCGCGCCTGGCACTTGCCGAAGGTGACATCAAGGCAGTCGGACGCATCTCCGAACTCTCGTTCGCCGAGGGCGCGCAGATCGACGTGGCAGTCACGCTCGCTCCCACCGAGTAACTCACGCAGAATTACGAAGGCCCGCAGCGATCGCTGCGGGCCTTCGTCATGCTCGGGTTCTGCTTATTAGGCGGTCTTCTCGCCACGCACCCGACGCGGAGCTTCGCGGGCCACCAGGGTCGGGTTCACGTTGTGCTTGACGACATCAGCACTGATGACGACCTTGGCGACATCCTCGCGACTCGGCACGTCGTACATCACGTTAAGGAGGGTCTCCTCAAGGATCGCGCGCAGGCCACGAGCACCGGTGCCACGCAACAGTGCGAGATCGGCGATCTCGTCGAGGGAATCCTCGGTGAACTCGAGTTCGACACCATCAATCTCGAACAGGCGCTGGTACTGCTTGACCAGTGCGTTCTTCGGCTCGGTGAGCACCGACACGAGCGCCTCGCGGTCGAGCTTGGCCACTGCGGTGAAGACAGGAAGTCGGCCGATGAACTCGGGGATCATGCCAAACTTCAGGAGATCCTCGGGCATCGCGTACTGGAAGACATCAGTCATGTCGCGCTCGTCTTCCTCGCGCTCGCCGTCGACGATGTCGAAGGTGAAGCCGAGGGCCTTCTTGCCCAGGCGCTGCTCGATGATCGTGTCGAGGCCGGCGAATGCACCACCGACGATGAACAGCACGTTGGTGGTGTCGATCTGGATGAACTCCTGATGCGGATGCTTGCGGCCGCCCTGCGGGGGAACCGAGGCAGTGGTGCCCTCAAGGATCTTCAGCAGTGCCTGCTGCACGCCCTCGCCGGAGACATCGCGGGTGATCGACGGGTTCTCGCTCTTGCGCGCGACCTTGTCGATCTCATCGATGTAGATGATGCCCTTCTCGGCCTTCTTGACGTCGTAGTCAGCGGCCTGGATGAGCTTGAGCAGGATGTTCTCGACATCCTCGCCGACATAGCCAGCCTCGGTCAGAGCCGTGGCATCAGCGATCGCGAACGGCACGTTAAGCATGCGCGCGAGGGTCTGGGCCAGCAGGGTCTTGCCCGAACCAGTGGGGCCGAGCAACAAGATGTTGGACTTCGCGAGTTCGATGTTGTCGTCCTTGGGGCGATCGCTCTCGCCGGCCTGAACTCGCTTGTAGTGGTTGTAGACAGCAACCGACATCGCCTTCTTCGCAACGTTCTGGCCGATGACGTACTGGTCGAGGAATTCGAAGATCTCGCGGGGCTTGGGCAGATCGCCCCACTGCACATCGGAGGCCTCGCTGAGTTCTTCCTCGATGATCTCATTGCAGAGGTCGATGCACTCGTCGCAGATGTAGACACCAGGGCCGGCAATGAGCTTCTTGACCTGCTTCTGGCTCTTTCCGCAGAACGAGCACTTGAGCAGATCGCCACTCTCGCCGATGCGTGCCACAAGTGCTCCTTTCGCGCCCGAAGACGCCCCGATAACCCAGAGGGGAACTGGGCTTCTTAGACCGTACCGTGAGGGCCTGTCGATCGCGCGCCTTGGGCAATGCGACACACCCGGGGAAGTGGGGCGAAACGGACGAGGTCAGGCCTTGCGCGAGGAGATAACCGCGTCGATGATGCCGTACTCCTTAGCCTGCTCTGCCGTCAGAATCTTGTCGCGCTCGATGTCCTTGGCCACTTGCTCAGCCGTGCGACCGGTGTGGTGAGCGATGATGCCCTCCATCTCTGTGCGCATGCGGATGATCTCGTTGGCCTGGATCTCGATGTCAGAGCCCTGACCGCCACCCTCGGTGTACGGCTGATGAATCAGCACACGAGCGTGCGGCAACGCAAAGCGCTTGCCAGGGGTACCGGCCGCGAGCAGCACCGACGCAGCCGATGCAGCCTGACCGAGGCACACGGTCTGCACCTGCGGCTTGACGAACTGCATGGTGTCGTAGATCGCGGTCATGGCGGTGTACGAGCCACCGGGTGAGTTGATGTAGATCTGGATATCGCGATCGGGATCCATGGACTCCAGGCACAGCAACTGCGCCATGACGTCGTCAGCGGACGCGTCGTCGATCTGCACACCGAGGAAGATGATGCGCTCCTCGAAGAGCTTGGTGTACGGGTTGTGCACGCGCTCGCCGGTGGCGGAGCGCTCACGGAACTCGGGGAGGATGTAGCGCGAGACCGGATCGAGCATGCTCATGGGGTTCATCACTTGGTCTCTCCCTTGCCCTTGCGTGCCGATGCACTGGGCGCATCAGCCGAAGTCGAGTACACGTGGTCGATCAGGCCGTACTCCTTGGCCTCTTCCGCGTCGAACCAACGGTCACGATCGGAATCCTTCTCGATCTGCTCGATGGTCTGACCGGAGTGCTCGGCGATGAGAAGCGCCATGCGCTTCTTGATGAAGAGCATCTGCTCGGCCTGGATCTTGATATCGCTCGCGGTGCCACCAAGGCCACCAGAGGGCTGATGCATCATGATGCGCGTGTTCGGGGTGGCGAAGCGCTTGCCGGGTGCACCGGCGACGAGCAGGAACTGGCCCATTGACGCGGCCAGGCCCATCGCCACGGTGGCAACCTCGTTGGGAATGAGCTGCATGGTGTCGTAGACCACCATGCCGGCGCTGATCGAACCGCCCGGAGAGTTGATGTAGAGCGTGATGTCCTTCTCGGGATCCTCGGCGGCAAGCACCTGAAGCTGCTTGGCGATGCGGTTGGAGTTCTCGTCCATGACGGGACCCTCAAGCCAGATGATGCGCTCGCGAAGAAGTCGCTCATCGAGCATGTCGCCGAAACCGGACATGCCGCTGGCACCTCGCAGCTGCGGAACGTAGATGTCGCTCACCGTGCCTCCTGTACTTCCCTGTTGGCTTCTCTAGACCCTAACGCGCACGACCCCGAATGACTTCCCGCACGAGTGCGTGTTCGCCCGAGGCCAAATAGCCGTGACACCAATGAGCCATGAAAAAGGGGCGGTGGTTGCCCACCGCCCCTTTCACGAATTCACGTAGTACTACTCGGCGGCAAGTGCCCCATTGAGTTCGGCATCGAGTGCCTTGAGGTCGACCGCATTGCCATCGGCGTCGACGACCGTGGCCGACTCGAGCACAACCGCAAGTGCCTTGGCGCGGCGGATGTCCTGGATGGCCATCGGAACCTGGCCGGCCTCAACGAGCGCCTGAGCGAACTGATCGGGGCTCATGCCATAACGCGGAGCCTGCTGCACCAGCCATGCTGATAGCTCAGACTCACCGACGGAGACTTCCTCCTGCTCGGCGATCTTGTCGAGGATGAACTGGCTCTTGAGTGCCTCGCGGGCCTGCTGCTCGACCTCGGCGCGGTGCTCCTCGCCGCTGTCGTGGCCATCCTCGAAGTGGGCCTCGACCTCTGCGGTGATGACACCTTCGGGCAGCGGAATGTCGAGGGATTCGATGAGAACCTCGTGCACCTTGTTGCGTGCCTCGGCGCCCTGCTCCAGGCGCTTAAGACGCACCAGGCGAGTCTTGACGTCGTCCTGAAGCTCGGCGACGGTGTCGAACTCCGAGGCCAGTTGAGCGAAGTCGTCATCAAGTGCCGGCAGCTCGCGCTCGCGCACGCCCTTGACCTCAACGTTGACAGTCAGCGGGATGCCGACCCAGTCACCGTTTTGCGGGGTGAACTCGAAGGAGCGAGTGTCACCGGTCTTGGCGCCGCGCACGGCGTCGTCGAAGCCCGGGAGCATGCCCTCGGTGCCGAGCTCGTATGAGAGCGCATTGCCGATGAGATCGTCAACAGCATCGCCCTCAGGGGTGGCACCGGCGATGTCGACCAGAAGCACATCGCCATCAGCGGCGGCGCGCTCGACGTCCTTGAGCGTCGCGAAGCGCGCGCGCAATGAGTCGACCTGGGTGGTGACATCGTCATCGTTCGGAACGGCGTTGCCGACCTCGACACGAAGTGAGGAGAACTCGGGAAGATCGAACTCGGGGCGAACGTCGACCTCGGCGGTGAAGGCGAGGTGCTTGCCATCCTCGATCTCGGTGACATCAACGGTCGGCTGGCCGACAGGGATCACCTTGTGCTCGCGCACGGCTTCGTCGTAGGCCTTCGGAAGAGCGTCGTTGACGGCTTCCTCAAGCACCGCGCCGCGGCCGAAGCGCTGCTCGATGATGCGTGCAGGGACCTTGCCCTTGCGGAAGCCGGGGATGCTGACCTGCTTGCCGATGCGACCGTAGGCGGCATCAAGGCTGTCCTTCATCTCATCGAAGGGCACCTCAACGGTGAGCTTGACCCGGGTCGGGGAAAGGGTCTCGACGTCGCTCTTCACTGCAGATCAATCTCCTGTGTTGATGGGTTGCGCCTCGAGGAATCGATGCACTGGGAGTCGGGGCGGGGAGATTCGAACTCCCGATCTCCTGCTCCCAAAGCAGGCGCGCTAGCCACTACGCTACGCCCCGCGCTGGCCCAGCGAGTCTAGAGGTGGCACTCCCCTGCCGACGAATCGACTGACTCCCTTGAGGTAAGCCCTACTAAGGGTGGCCTAACCAAGGATCGTTCGTCCACACCAATTGTCCCGTCGGCCCCTGGCTCGCGGCCCGATACACTTTCCGCGCTGGGGTTCGCCCCGCACGCGGGCGTTGCATAGTGGTAGTGCCCCACCCTTCCAAGGTGGAGGTGCCGGTTCGATTCCGGTCGCCCGCTCAAAGCAAAGGCCCTCGGATCATCCCGAGGGCCTTTTGCACAACGGGAGTCAGCGAGTGACGTCCCACCAGACCGTCGCCAGCTCTACTGGCGCTTCCGGGTGCTCGGCCAGATAAGCCGCGAGTTCCTCGGCGCGATCGGTACCCAGGCAAAGTCGACGCCTGGCCAAGGTGAGTCGCTGCTCATCGGACTTCACATTGCGCGAACCCCACGAGACCGCATCCACCCACACCTCGATCTGCGCATCGAATCCCAAGGCAGTCGCGATCGCGACGACATCGTGCGCGCTCGGTGCCACGGGCCGATCGAGATTCCAAAAGTGTTTCCACATGGGCGAGAGTCGCGACATCGGATGGAACATGGGCATCTCGAGCACGACGCGCTTACGAGCATGTGCGTCGAGCTGCTGCAGGAACGGAGCGATATCCGGCGCATTGAAGGCCACGTGATGACAGACCACGACATCGGCTTCCGGCACTTCGTCCGCTACTGCCGGCCAAGTGCCCAGCACCTCCCGATGTTGCGCGCCGTAGCGTGTAGCAGCGAGGGCAAACTGATCAAGCATCGCCTGATCGTTGTCGACACCAACAACGGTGCCGGCCGGCGGGATGAGCGCCATGGAGGCCACACCACCACCACAACCGATGTCGAGGACGCTGTCGCCCTCGGTCAACCCTGCGCGGGCGGTGCAGTGAGAGAACGTGTCAGCGATCGCATCGTCCTCAATCGTGAAGAGCTCGACCGGATGAATCCATGGTGGAACCTCGGCCTGATCCAAGATTTCCTGTGGGATTGCCCAGGATTCGAGATCGGAGCGCCACTTCGTGCGCATGCGTTCAACATCACCCGTGTATTCCATACCCCCTAGGGTATACGTACCATTACGTCCTGTCCTCAGGAGGCCTGGCAGCGCGGGCACCAGTAGAGATTGCGACCCTGCATTTCGGCGATGCGTATCTCGCTGTCGCATAGGTAGCAGTGCATGCCGGCTCGTCGATAGACGTAGACCTCTCCACCATGACGATCGACGCGCGCATCACGACCCATGACCTTCGGCATGTGCTCAGGGCGCATGGTGTCGATTCGGCCGTTCTTGGTGCCCTGAGTCATCAGGAGCACGAGATCAGCCCACATGCCATCGAACTCCTCGCGTGAGATCTCGTTACCCGGCCTAAATGGCGAGATGTCGTGACGAAAGAGCACCTCCGCCCGATAGATGTTGCCGACTCCCGCGAAGATTCGCTGGTCCATCAGAAGTGCGCCAATGGACTTTGCACTCTTGTGCACCTTGGCCCACGCGAGCTCGGGATCCGCGTCTGTGCGAATGGGATCCGGCCCGATCTTCGCGACCGACGCCTTCTTCTCCTGCGGGGTCAGCACCTCGCACACTGTCGGCCCACGTAACTCGGCGTACGACTCATCTGTGCGCAGCCGCAGGCGCAATTGGCCTTCAGGCTCGGGTGCCTCCCCCTTGCCCAGTCGCCACTTGCCGAACAAGCCCAAGTGAATGTGAATCCACAAGTCGTTGTCGAAGCCGATGTAGAGGTGCTTGCCATGTGCCTCGATCTTGCGCACCTGCGCACCACTCACACGCGCAGCGCCATCAGCGAAACGTCCCTGCGGACTGTCGACCGCTACCGCTTTGCCACGAAACGCCCGCGAAAGCCGGCGCGCCTGGTTGTGGATGACATTGCCCTCAGGCATGGGTCACCAATCAGCCGCGTGCATCGCGCGCACGCGCACGCGCTGCTCGCTCGACACCGTCGCGTCCTTCGGCCAGCAGACGCTGGGGAGTCGCGCCAAGATCGCCCGCAATAGCCGCATCGGTCATGGAGATCGTGGTCTCATCGACGAGCAGGAATGGGTACAGCCCAACCGTGATGTTTGTGGCTGTCTCATTCGTGCGCGACTTCCACATCTCGCCAAGGATCGCGAAGTAGGTGTCGCGGTACGGGGTCAGCAGCTCGATCTGATCGGGATGCATGAAGCCGCCGATGGTGGCCTCGAGAATCGCATTCGGCAGGTCGGTGCGCTCGGTGATGTCAGCCCAGGCCTGCGCCTTCGCAGCAGCAGTCGGGCGCGCAGCACGTGCCACCGCCGCCTGGCGGCGACCTGTTGCGGTGTCATCGCGCACCAGCTCGGCGTCGATCTCGGCATCGCCGAAGCGACCCACCGTGACGAGTCGCTGAATCAGCGACCACCGCAGGTCCGTGTCGACAGCGAGACCGGGCCACACAACAGAGCCGTCGAGCAATCCGGTGAGGATCGTCAGCTCGTCCTCGGTACCGGCCGAGCTGAT
>JBIJBU010000129.1:0-5274 GCA_044345075.1 Candidatus Nanopelagicales bacterium
CGAATTCGCGACAACACAAGCTTTGGGGGGGGCATTGGCCCCCCCCTTCTGCTTGTGCGTGCAGGAGCTAGTGGGCCAAGGTGGCCACGAGAACGGCCTTGATGCTGTGCATGCGATTCTCGGCTTGATGGAACACGATGCTCGCGGGTGACTCGAAGACCTCGTCGGTGACCTCGACTCCGCCGACGAGACCGAAGTCGGCTTCGACCTTGCGCCCCACGGCGGTATTGGCATCGTGGAAGGCGGGTAGGCAGTGCATGAACTTCGCATCAGTGCGGCCGGTGAGCGCCATGAGCGCGGCATCGACGCGGTAGGGCTTCAGCAGTGCCACGCGGCTTGCCCAGACCTCAGCAGGCTCGCCCATCGACACCCACACGTCGGTGTGGACGAACTGGGCACCGGGAATGCCGACGGCAGGATCGTCGGTGAGCGTGATGATCGCGCCGCTCTCGGCAGCGCGTGCGGCCGCGAGCGCCTGCACCTCATCGCTCGGCCAGAGCTCCTTCGGTGCCACGATGCGCACATCGGCGCCCATGATCGCTCCCATCACGAGAAGGGAGTTGCCCATGTTGCTGCGCGCATCGCCGATGTAGGCGTACGAGAGCTGACCTGGGCCTGCGTGCTCGCGCATGGTCTGGAAGTCGGCGAGCATCTGTGTGGGATGCCAGTCATCGGTCAGCCCGTTGAATACCGGCACCGAGGAGTACTCGGCAAGCTCCTCGACATTCGAGTGGGCGGCACCGCGGTACTCGATGCCGTCGAACAAGGTCGAGAGCACGCGAGCCGTATCGGCCACAGACTCCTTATGCCCGATCTGCGAGGTACTGGGATCGAGGATGCTGACGTGCCCGCCCTGATCGCGCATGGCGACCTCGAAAGAGATCTTGGTGCGAGTGGAGGTCTTCTCGAAGATGAGTGCGATCTGCTTGCCGACCAATCGCTGCTGCTCGGTGCCCGCCGCACGGGCCGACTTCAGCTCGGCAGCCAGGTCGAGCAGAGACTCGAGCTCTGCGCGGGTGAAGTCGGACTCCTTGAGGAAGTCGCGTCCGTAAAGCGTCATTGCCCAACGGTACATGGGCAGGGAGCGCGACTACGCAATACCCAGTGCTCGAGGGCTAATGGCCATCTCGATGTCGCGCGCGGCGACTCGAAGTCCATCCCCCTTGGCTCGCGGGTAGTTGCGTGAGTCGAGGCGGGAGTAGATGCGCTCGCGCTCCTCTTCCGAAAGGCCGCCCCACACGCCGTAAGGCTCACGAGCGCGTACGGCGTAGTCGGCACACTCGAGCCGAACGTTGCAGGCGGCGCACACCTGCTTAGCGGTGCGATCGCGTTTAGCGCGAGCAGAGCCGCGTTCGTTCTGCGGATGAAAGAAAATCATCGGATCCACCTCGCGGCATGAGCCACGCTCCTGCCAGAACCACTGTGCATCGACCGGTACTTGGGCCAAGGGCTGTTGCGGCATGCTCCCCACTCCTTCTGCCGTGTGCGTTTTCCGTACACGCATCACGTTAAGGGCATGGGCGCACTCGCTCGCAGGGACAAAAGTCCTTTTCTGGTGCTATTGGTCCGTTAGTACGGTCAAACGGCAATTGACTTTGACGCGCTACTCGGCGGGAAGCTCGCCACCCTGCGCTTCGACTTGGGCGGCAATCTGTGCCCTGACGTCGTCCATGTCGACCTCGCGCACCTTCGCGACGAGATCGGCGAGCTGAGCCTCGGGCAGGGCTCCGGGATTGGCGTAGAGCACCACGCCCTCGCGAATGGCCATCAGTGTGGGAATAGAGGTGATGTTGAATGCACCGGCCAGCTGCTGCTCGGCCTCCGTATCGACCTTCGCGAAGACGATGTCGGGGTTGGCCTCGGCGACCTTCTCGTAGGTCGGGGCGAACTGGCGGCACGGCCCGCACCACGCAGCCCAGAAGTCGATGAGCACGATCTCATTACCGCTGACCGTGTCGTTGAAGGTTGCCTCGGTGATGTCTGTGGTTGCCATGACTTAAGCCTAAGGAGTGCCCGCGAGCCACGCAGAACGGATCTAGACTTCCGGCATGGCTGCTTACCTGATGTCGACACCACTGGACGCCCCCACGATCGAGGGCAGCACCTTGCTCGAGGAGCGCACCGAATTCAGCATCGACGAGGGCGATCACGAGCGCTTCGCGCACTACGTCGAGAAGGCCAAGATTATGGAGAGCGCAGTCACGGGGATTCCGATCAAGGCGCTCTGCGGGAAGACCTGGGTACCCAATCGTGACCCTTCTCGCTTCCCGATCTGCCCGGAGTGCCAGGCGATCCACGCGGGACTACCCCGCGGTGGCGACAACAAGGACTCCTGATCTACGGCCCGGCGCTGGCTAGCGAAACCCCGCCACGATCCATCTGGCAGGGCGACCTCGCGCCGATCACCATCGGAGTCGTCGTCCTCATCACGCTTAATGCCTTCGAAGCTATCGGCTCGATTACCGCCATGCCTATCGTGGCCAGTGAGCTTGGCATGCTCGCTGACTACACCTGGGCATTCAATGCGTACACCGTGGCGTCATTGTTCTCGATGGTGGTCTCCGGCCTCTGGGGCGATGCGCGTGGGCCGCGAGGTCCGCTGGTCGCAGGTATCACATGCTTCTTCCTTGGTTCGGTGACCTGCGGCTTAGCTGCCAGCCTGCCTCTTCTCGTCATCGGACGAGGCCTGCAGGGCATGGGTGGCGGTGCGGTGATGGTCACCGCGTACCTCATCATCGCCCGGGTGTATCCGGAAAGCTTGCGTCCCAGGGCATTCTCGGCACTCTCTGCCGCCTGGATGCTGCCATCGATCATGGGCCCGTTCATCGCCGGCTGGCTCGCCGACTCTTTGAGTTGGCGATTCGTCTTCTGGATCGTCCCGATCTTCATCATCCCCGTGGCAGTGCTACTGGTTCCTCGGATCGGTCGATATCAAGGCGGTGAGCCGCATCCAAAGTGGCGATCACGTCTGCTGGCCGGCGCGGTGGCCACCATCGGACTCTTCCTTTTGCAGGACGGCGCGCTGCGACTGTCAGTGTTCGGATACGCCGAAGCTGTACTCGGCGTGGTGATCTTGCTCCTGGCTGTGCGCAAGGTCCTTCCCACAGGAGCACTGTCACTTCGGCGCGGGCTGCCGGCGACCGTGATGATGCGCGCCTTCTTCGCCGCCTCGTACTTCTCAGCTGAGGTGTTCATTCCCCTTGCCCTGGTCCAGATCAGGGGAGTCAGCCTCACGTTGGCCGGCCTAACGATTGGTGTCTCGGCTGTGGCGTGGGCCGGAGGTTCCTACCTGCAGTCACGTCTGTCAGCCACGAAGGATCGCTCCACCACCGTTCGTGCCGGTGCTGTTGTCATTGCCATTGCCATCATGACAGTGCCGCTATCACTGAATGATTCATGGCCGGCATGGACCGCGGGAGTCTCATGGATCATCGCCTCCGCGGGCATGGGCTTGGCTATTCCGTCGATCTCGGTTCAGGTGTTCCGGCTCTCGCCCCAGCAGGATCAGGGCGTCAACTCTGCCGCGATCCAGATTGCGGACGCGATCGGATTCTCGGTGGGGGTAGCGGTGCTCGGGATCGGCTACGCGGTTGCCGTAGCCCATGGTGGGGCGACCGCGGGGACCTTCACGGGCCTGTGGCTGGCCTCGGCCGCCATTGCGGTCGTCGCGATTGGCCTAGCCGGCCGGATGCGTCCGCGCGCCGCTACCCAGTGAGCGGGGAACGGCATCTGAGAGGATTCGGCCAGAAGATCCCTAAAAAAGGAGTGTCATGTCGCGTCGTCTGCTCGCCCCCGTCCTGATCGTCGCTGCCGCGAGCTTGCTGCTCGCCGCCTGCGGCCAGGAGTCCACCCCGTCTGCTGCTTCGACTGCGGCTGCCTCGACCGCTGCCTCCGCTGCCGCGACCGATGAGTGCTCGCCCGCAAACCTGACCACTATCACCGGCGGCCAGCTGACCATCGGAACCGACTCGCCCGCGTACCCGCCCTACTTCGTTACTGAAGACCCCGCCATGGAAAACGGCGATCCGACCAGCGGTCTGGGCTTCGAGTCCGCGCTCGCCTATGCAGTCGCTGAAGGACTCGGCTTCACCAAGGATCAAGTGAAGTGGGAGGTCGTGCCGTTCAACTCTTCGTACGCCCCCGGTGACAAGAACTTCGACTTCGACATCAACCAGATCTCGATCACGCCCGAGCGAGCGGAGGTCGTCGACTTCTCTGACGGTTACTACACGGTGAATCAGGCCGTTGTCGCTCTCGCAGATTCCCCGATCGCTGGTGCCACCACGATCGCCGAGCTGCAGAAGGCGAACCTGGGCGCCCAGGTCGGTACCACCTCGGCGAAGTTCATCGACGAGGTCGTCATGCCCACCAACCAGGCACAGATCTTCAACGACACCAACGATGCCAAGAGCGCGATGCAGGCCGGCCAGATCGACGGTCTCGTCGTCGACCTGCCCACGGCCTTCTACATCACCGCTGCAGAGATCGAGAACAGCAAGATCGTCGGCCAGTTCGCAGCACAGGAAGGCGGCGAACAGTTCGGCCTGCTCTTCGCCAAGGGCAACCCGCTGGTTACCTGCGTGAACAAGGTGCTCGGTGAGCTCAAGGCATCCGGTGAGCTGCAGGCGATTCAGGATCAGTGGCTCGCAGGCGAGTCCGCCCCCTACATCAAGCAGTAGCACCAACGCTGGCGAAGGCCCTCGATAGTCTTCGCCCGTGAACGCTCCTACGCCCGGCACTGAGGTCGCATACGTCGACCCTCAGCGCCGGGCGTTGGTGCGTCAGCGCGCCCGCCGCAACGCCCTCATCGGCATGGGCAGCCTGATCGGCTTCGTCGTAGTGATCTCGGTGATCGTCTCTCAGACCCCCGGCTGGCCGGTGGTGCAGGAGACCTTCTTCAACGGCGAGGAGTTCGTCCAAACATTCCCGGGCCTGCTCGACGCCTTCATGCTCAACGTGCGCATCTTCTTGATCGCCGAGCCGCTGATCTTGATAGTCGGCCTACTGGTCGCTCTTGCGCGAACATTGAAGTCGCCGATCTTCCTGCCGTTGCGGGTCCTCGCGACCTTGTATGTCGACATCTTTCGCGGGATACCGACGATCCTCGTGATCTTCTTGCTCGGCTTCGGTGTACCGGCACTTCGCCTGGCCGGCTTTCCCAACGGTGCGATCTTCTGGGGCACCACTGCGCTAGTGCTCTCGTACGGCGCCTATGTTGCCGAGGTCTTCCGCGCAGGTATCGGCTCAGTGCACCCGAGTCAGCAGATGGCCGCA
>JBIJBU010000027.1:0-17388 GCA_044345075.1 Candidatus Nanopelagicales bacterium
AAAGCACGTGAGCACCGGGTAAGCCGAGAGTTTCGATATTCGACGCAATAACCGTGGCCGCAGCTCGGTTGTTCTCGATAAGCCATACCTCGCGAGCGCCGCGGCTCAGCGCCTCAAGACCCAGTGCGCCAGAGCCTGCATAGAGGTCGAGCACGCAGATGTCGGGCCAGTCGAGACCGTCGGCGAGTAGTCGGGATTGCAGGGCTGAGAACAAGGACTCGCGCACTCGATCCGAGGTCGGCCTCGTGCCCTTCACCGGCACTTTTAGCGTGCGCCCTCGCGCCACGCCGCTGATGATCCGGGTCATGCCTTCTCCAGGTAATCGGTGCTCTGCTCGGCGGTGAGCCGCGCAAGTGCGTGACGAAGCGCCGGGTGACCGACCAGGGTCGGATCATCCCTGATCACGGCATCAGCGTCTGCACGTGCCCGGGCAATGACATCCTCGTCACGCAGGACTTCGAGCAACCTCAGCGAACTTCGCCGGCCCGACTGGATCGCGCCGAGCACATCGCCCTCGCGACGCAATTCAAGGTCGAGCTGAGACAACTCAAATCCGTCGATAGTGCTGGCCACGGCAGCTAGTCGCTCGCGGGCCGGTGATCCGTTCTCAGCAGCCGTGACGAGCAGACACAATCCCGGAAGTCCGCCACGGCCCACTCGGCCGCGCATCTGATGCAGCTGCGAGATCCCGAATCGATCGGCATCCATGATCACCATCAAGGTAGCGTCAGGAACATCGACACCGACCTCGATCACGGTCGTCGATACGAGAACGTCGATGCCGTCGGTAGCGCTGACTTCAGCGAAGCGACGCATGATGTCGTCTTTCTCTTCCGGCGACATTCGCCCGTGCAGCGTTCCCACGCGCAGGTGTGAGAGTTCCGCGGCCTGCAAGCGCTCCGCGAGTTCAGTGACAGAGCTCAGAGGTGATTCCTCAACGTCGAGATCACCGCCGTCATCACCATCGCCGATGCGCGGACATACGACGAACACGCGGTGACCCTTGGCCACTTCCTCCGAGGCGCGCTCCCACACGCGAGCCGCATGTGCCGGCTTCTCACTGACGGGCACGACATGAGTGGTGATCGGACTTCGCCCGGCGGGTAGCTCGCTTAACGTAGAGATGTCGAGGTCTCCGAAGACGGTCATCGCGATGGTGCGTGGAATCGGCGTTGCCGTCATGACGAGAACATGCGGTCTGGTCCCATTACGCGACTTCGCCGCCAAAGCGGCGCGCTGCTCGACACCGAAACGGTGCTGCTCGTCGACGACCACCAGAGCAAGATCACGGAACTCGACGCTGTCCTGCAAGAGCGCATGAGTGCCCACGACAATGCCAGCCTCCCCCGTGATGACATCAAGTAGCTCCTTGCGCCGAGTGGCTGTCCGCTGCGAACCAGTGAGCAGGGCCACCCGCGTGCCGTGATCGGCGCCACCGAGTTGGCCGCGATGGGCGAGCTCACCGAGCATGCGCGTAATCGAACGATGATGCTGAACAGCAAGAACTTCGGTCGGCGCCAGTAGCGCTGCCTGCCCACCGGAGTCGACGACGGCGAGCATGGCGCGAAGTGCCACCAAGGTCTTACCGCTGCCGACATCGCCTTGCACGAGTCGATGCATCGGGTGCGTGGCACCGAGATCCTCGAAGATCTCCTGACCGATCGAGACCTGCCCATCGGTGAGCGTGAACGGAAGTCGGGAGTCAAAGTCGGTGAGAAGCGGACCGCCGACAGACTCGCGTGCGGTCGCAGGCATCGACGAGAACTCCGCGCGCCGCTGAGCCAGGATCGACTGAAGGCAAAAGGCCTCTTCGTACTTCAGTCTTTCCCTGGCGGACTCGACATCGTCCATCGACTCCGGCCGGTGGATCATGCGCAGTGCGGTGGCTCGATCAACGAGGCCCTGGCGTTGCAGTACCTCCGCCGGGATCGGGTCATCCACTTCACCCAGGGTGTCGAGCACGATGCGGATCGCTGCCTGGATCTGCCACGAGGTGATCGAGCCGCTGGCCGGGTACACGGGAATGATCGCGCCCGCGAAGGCTGCCGTGGCCTCCGGATCGTCCTCGATTCCGTCAGGGAAGAGCACGCACTGGGGATGCGCCAGTTGTCGCTTTCCGCGGTAGTCCGAGATCTCCCCCGAGAACAGCCCACTTCGTCCGGCTCGGAACTCGCGCTCACGCCATTTCTGGTTGAAGAAGGTGACCGAGAGGCGTCCCTTACCGTCAGTGATGATTGCTTCCAGGATGGATCCACGTCGGGCACGCATGGCTCGCACGGTGACACTCTCGATCTCGGCAAGCACCGTGACGGACTCACCATCTCGAAGACTCGCGAGATCGCTGAGCTTGCCGCGCTCGGCATAGCGACGCGGGTAGTGATGCAGAAGGTCATCGACAGTCGTGATGCCGAATGCTTTCGACAGCGCCTTTGCGGTCTTCCCGCCAAGGACTCCAGTGAGATTCGCGTCGAGAATGGCCATCACTCCACGCCGATGATGAGCGGCCACAGTGGTTGTCCGCCCTCATGCGTCACGACATCGACCAGCGGATACTCGGTCGCAAGCCAGCGCGGAACCATGGTGCGCATGTAGTCGGATGCATCTTCTCCGTAGACCAGAGTCAACAGCTCGGCACCTGCAGCCAGCATGCTGGCAATCAGTTCACGCGCGGTTTCGTCGATATCACGACCAATGAATCGAATATCGCCGTCGACCAAGCCCAGGATGTCACCGGGCTGACAGGTACCCGCCGACGTGAGCGCCTCACGAACCGAGGTGGTGAGCGCCCCGTAATGAGTAGCACCTGCAGCCCGAGTCATCGAAACAACATCGTCGTCGAATCGAGCATCGGGATCACTCACGGCCACAGCGGCTAGGGTCTGCACAACAGAGCGCGTAGGGATCACTGAGACGCGAATACCATCGGCGCGAGCCTGGGTGGCCGCGATCTCGGCGACGGCTCGAGTGTCTCCATCGCTCGGGAGCACGATGACCTCACCCGAGTGGGAGTTCACGATTGCCCCAAGGATCTCGGTTGTCGACGGACGCTGTCCGGCGCTTGCGGGGACGACGTGAACGCCCTGCTCGCGCAGGAGATCAGCGATCCCCGTGCCGTGAGCCACGGCTACGACCGAGCGCATCTGCACTTCATCAGCATGCTCATCGGTGTGCAGGTAGGTGATGCGCAGGCGATAAGGGCGCCCTGCCTGCATTCCCGCTTCTACTGCAGCTCCTGCATCGTCGACATGCACGTGCACATTCCAGAGCCCCTCGCCTCCGACGATGACCAGCGAGTCGCCGAGGGCGTCGAGCGAACTGCGAAGCTCCGGTATTGCGGACTCATCTGCATCGAGCAGGTACATCACTTCGAAAGCCGGCCCGACGTAGTCGACGTCACGACGATCCTCGATCGGCTGCACCACTGCACGAGGTGCCACTGACCTGGGACGACGGACGCCTTCGACAACCTCGGCCAGCGCGTCGAGCACGACAACGAAGGCCTGTCCGCCCGCATCGACGACACCGGCCATGCGCAAGGTCTCAAGGAGTTCCGGTGTGCGTTCGAGGGCGTGCCGCGCATTCTCGGCAGCACGGGCCAGCACCTCGGAGGTGTCGGTCACCCCGGCATCGACGGCCTCCTGGGCGGCATCAGCCGCCGCCCGGGCCACCGTCAAGATGGTGCCCTCAACCGGCCGGGCCACAGCCGCATAGGCCAGATCAGCGCCACGCCGCAGCAGCCGAGCGATCGCCTGGGCGTCGACAGGGTGATCCTCGGGTAGGTCGCCCAGCACATCGCCGGTGCCCTTGAGGATCTGCGACAAGATCACGCCCGAATTGCCCCGGGCTCCTAGGAGTGCGCCTCGTGCCATGGCCGTCGCTGCCGAGGCTCGCGTGCGGCTCTCGGCCACTGCGGCATCCACGGCAGCGCAGGCCGCCTCCATGGTCAAGTACACGTTCGTGCCCGTATCCCCATCGGGGACCGGGAAGACATTGAGGCTGTCGATACGGGCTCGGGCGTCCTCAAGACCATCGAGGGCGGCATAAGCCCACTCCCGGATGGTCGTGCAGTCGAGATCGGCCCGCGCCGTCATTTCACCCCTCCACGCTGCCCTGCTGTGGCCACCGCTGCCGAAACCGTACCCTCGATTTGGGCTCCTCACGGGGACTCGGCTAGTCTTAGGCGCTGCCCGTGAGGGGCAGATCCCCGGCAACGGGTGACTCGATTAACCTTTGAAGGAGTGCACCGTGGCTGCTGTCTGCGATGTCTGCGGTAAGAGCCCCAGCTTCGGGCATTCGATTTCCCATTCCCACCGCCGCACCAAGCGCCGCTGGAACCCGAACATCCAGCGCGTGCGCACGCTCGTGGGCAAGACCCCCAAGCGTCAGAATGTCTGCGCCTCGTGCCTGAAGGCCGGCAAGGTTGTTCGTGGCTAGTCGCACTCCACACTTCGAAGGGCGCGCGGTTTTCCGTGCGCCCTTCGCTTTTGCCCTCTAGAAGTGGCGATGCCCGCCGCGCGAGTTGTCGCGCACTCCGTCGATCACGACGCCCGGGCCGTCTTCACCCGCAGCCTCGACGACACCGATCTCAATGAATCCGGCGGGAAGCTTCTTCTTGCCCGAGAAGGTCGCCAAAAGTGCATGATCCTCACCGCCAGTGAGAAGCCACAGTCGCGGATCAACGTTGTAGGCCGCAGCGGTGGCGCGAATCTCTTCCGGTACCTCAAGCGCGGCGCTCGACAGACTCATCACCACCGACGAGGCCTCGGCGATTTGCCGGGCATCAGCGATGAGTCCATCGCTGACATCGATCATCGAGGTGGCACCGCCCTTGGCGGCAAGCGGCCCGGCGGTATAGGGCGGTTCCGGGAATCGGTGCGCGTTCACGAGCACCCGAGGTGACCTGAATCCGCGCGAGAGTACGGCAAGGCCGGCGGCAGACCAGCCCACTCGACCTGCCAATGCGACGCGATCCCCCGCTTTTGCTCCTGAGCGCAACACCGGGTTGGCAGCAGCGAGGTTTCCGAGAGCCGTCACGGAGATCACGATCGAGTCAGCCGCCGAAATATCACCACCCACGATGCTCGCCCCGACCAGCGCGGACTCCTCGGCCAAACCGCTCATGAACTGCATGGCCCAGGCAGCAGGCAAGTCTGCCGGTGCAGCGAAGGCGACCACGAGCGCTGTCGCTACGCCGCCCATCGCGGCAATGTCAGCCAGACTTGCGGCCGCGGCCTTGCGTCCAATGTCTACCGGGGTCGACCAATCACGTCGAAAATGCCTGCCCTCGACGAGCATGTCGACGCTGACCAAGATGCGGCCGTCAGGTGAGGTGATGACCGCTGTGTCATCTCCCGGGCCCACGACAACATGCGAGTTACTCGCAAGTCCCTTGGTGAGCCGCTCGATGAGACCAAACTCCCCCACGTCGCCGATGGTTGCGTCGGTGGCCATCTCAGCGAAGCCCAGTTCCGCGGCGCATGGCATCTGCCACCAAGGAGTCGACCAGTTGCTCATAGCCGACGCCGGAGACATCCCACATGCGCGGGAACATCGAGATCGGGGTGAAGCCCGGCATCGTGTTCACCTCGTTGACGATCACGGATCCGTCGGGAAGCAGGAAGAAGTCAACGCGCGCCAGGCCCTCGCAACCAAGTGCATCGAACGCCACAACCGCGAGCCCGCGCATGCGCGTCTCAACTTCCTCGGGGATTTCGGCTGGCACAACAAGATCAGCGGCATCCTCGAGGTATTTGGCAGCGAAGTCGTAGAACTCGTGCCCGGCGCGCACGATGATTTCGGCACATCGGCTCGCGCGCGCGATGCCCGAGCCATCCACCATCACCGCGCACTCGATCTCGCGCACGCCGTCGATACCCGCTTCGATCACCAGACGCGGGTCATGTCTGCGCGCTTCGGCGATGGCGGCATCTAATTGATGAGCGGAATGCACCTTGGTGATGCCCTGAGAGGAACCCGCGCGAGCCGGCTTCACGAAGAGCGGAAAGCCCAGCTTGGCAATGCGTGCCCTGCATCCAGCCTCATCTTCGCGCCACTGGTGGTCAGTAATCACTGTGTAGGGGCCGACACTCAAACCGGCCGCGTCGAACAGCGCCTTCATGTAGCCCTTGTCCATCGTGACGGCCGAGGATAGAACTCCAGAGCCAACGTAGGGAATCCCGCCAAGCTCGAAAAGCCCTTGAATAGTTCCGTCCTCGCCATAAGGACCGTGAAGTACGGGGAACGCCACGTCGATCTTGCCGATGAGCTCGTCGACCAGGGTCGGATCAGCATGAAAGGCCACGGGTTGATCATTGGGTACAACCTCAGGAAGCACCCCGTCGATTATCCGCAGCTCATGCGGATCCGAGTGCTGGAGGTACCAGCCTCCATCGCGAGTGATGCCGATCGGTACAACGTCATAACGCTTCGGATCAAGTGCTCGCCTGATCGCACCGGCGCTGATACACGAGATCGAGTGCTCGCTGCTGCGACCCCCGTAGATGACGGCGATGCGAGTGCGCGAGGACATGCTCAGACCGTATCGGGTACGGGGCTCGCACCGCCGACGGCGCGCTATTCGCTCGCGGTCTCGCGCTTGGTATCGCGCGACATGAAGGAAGCGACAAGAATTCGAGGGCTCAGGCCATGGTGAACGACCTGAACGACTTTCTCCGTGATTGGCATCTCGACGCCGTGTCGCTGAGCAAGCTCATAGATCGGCTGGCAGCTCTTGAATGCCTCGCACGTCTGGCGACTCATGTCGATGGTCTCCTGCACGCTCAGCCCGCGACCGAGATTCTCGCCGAAGGTGCGGTTGCGAGAGAGCGGTGACTGACAAGTGGCCACGAGATCGCCAACGCCAGCAAGGCCCTGGAAGGTCAGCGGATCGGCACCAAGCGCTACGCCGAGACGTGCCATCTCCGCGAGACCTCGTGTGATGACCGAGGCCTGGGAGTTCTCGCCGAGACCCATGCCGACGGCAATGCCATTCGCCAGGGCAATCACGTTCTTGGCCGCGCCGCCGATTTCGGTACCCACGACATCGGTTGTCCAGTAGGGGCGGAAGTAGTCGGTGGTGCAAGCCTCTTGCACCAATTTTGCCGCCTGCTCGTCAGCACACGAGACCGTGGTGGCTGTCGGCTGATGCTCAGCGATTTCACGGGCGAGGTTCGGCCCTGACACCACGGCAATTCGCGAGGTGTCAGCACCGGTGACCTCTGCAATCACCTCGCTCATTCGCTTTGTCGTGCCGAGTTCGACACCCTTGATAAGACTCACGAGAACCGCACCCTTGGGGATGTATGGAAGCCACGAGGTCAGGTTTTCGCGCAGATGCTGTGCCGGGGTAGCAAAGGCCACGATGTCAGCACCGTCAAGTGCGTGCGCCGCGTCGACTGACGCTGTCAATGCATGAGGCAGGGCGATGCCCGGCTGGTACAGCTCATTGGCGTGCCGACCATTGACTTCATCGGCAATGTCCTGTCGACGAGTCCACATGCGCACGTCACTGCCGGCATCAGCAAGCACCATGCCGAAGGCGGTTCCCCAGGAGCCGCTGCCCATCATCGCAACGCGGCTCATCTGGGGTTCCTGTCCACTCGGAAGGGCTCGGTCGGGGCGACCTCGTCGCGAGCCTGCGCCAGGAGATCGGTGATGGCCTCCCAGATTCGCTGGCTCGCGGTATGCAATGTATCGGCATCGAGTGGCCGGTCGTACAGATCACTGAGGTCAACAGGCGGCCCGACCCGCATCACCATCGTCTTTCGCGGAAATAGTCGCAACTGCTTCACATAGGGACGCATAACCTGTTCCGGCCCCCACTGGGCAACCGGAATAAGGGGCCGTTGGGTGGCCAGCGCGATTCGAGCAGCGCCTGTCTTCAGCGTCATCACCCACATGTCGGGGTCCTTGGTCATCGTTCCCTCGGGATAGACCACCACGCACTCCCCCTTCTGAACCGCACTGATCGCATCACGAACAGCATCAACGGCCTCCGCGGACTCTCGATACACCGGGATCTGCCCGGCTCCGCGCACGATTCGCCCGATGATCGGAACACGGAACAGCGGTTCCTTGGCGAGGAACCGAGGTGGTCGATCGTTGTTCCAGAGCAGGTTCGACAGCGCCAGGGGGTCGAACCATGACAGGTGATTAGCCGCGACGATGATGCCGCCACCGTCTTGCACGAGGTTGCCTTGACCCTTCCAGTCGCGCTTGGTGAAGATCATGAGGAACGGCCACAGCACGAACGCGGCGAGACGAAACCAAAATCCCAGGCGCCAGCGTCTGCGCACATGGCCTGGATTCGACATACGCCTACTCTTCCATGTCCTTGCCGCTGCGCCCATGCCCATGCGGCCACACGTCTGCGATGGGCTTGGATGGGGTGATGAAGTCGTGGACAGCCGTCATCCCGGTCAAGGGCCTCGATGAGGCGAAGACCCGGCTCGGGCTTCCCGGCGACCCTCGACGCCCCGAGCTCGCACTCGCCTTCGCCCTCGACGTCATCGGCGCCTGCCGCCAGGCCACTTCAGTGAGCCAGGTCATCGTCGTCACCGATGATCTCGAGGTCATGAGCAGCGCCGCCGGGGTGACCTTGTGTCCGGAGCCACCTGGGGGCGGTCTCAATCAGGCAATCATGGCTGGCGCTGCGCTGTGCGAAGGGCCCGTGGTGGCCTTGGCGGGAGATCTTCCCTGCCTGACTCCTGAGGCACTTGAATACGTCCTTGGTCTCGCTGAAGGTCACGAGCGCAGCGTGCTGAGCGATACGCAGGGCTCAGGTACCGCAATGCTGTGTGCTGCAGAAGTTCCTCTCCTGGATCCACGATTTGGAGTCGGGTCACGATCGGCGCATGTGCAGACCGGCTGCGTCGATCTTGCTCTTGAAGCACCGCCCAGCATTCGCACTCTTGTTGCCGGCGCTCGGCGCGATGTCGACACTCCTGCTGACCTGTGGGATGCACTGCGCATCGGTGTAGGCGCCCACACCTCTGCGGTGCTCGGGAGGCAGCCATGATCGTGATGTTTCGTGCCTATCGCGACATGAATGCGCTCGTCGTGGCCGAGGATGGCACCTCGCTCGCGGTGCCGATCTCGTTGCTCGCCGCCGCAGGACTCGGTCCGCTGCGCACTGGCCAGCGCTTGGTCATCACTCATGACGCCGACGGATCCATCGCGTCGATCCGACTCCCCTAATGCATGGAGGCGGCCACCCCTAGGGTGACCGCCTCCATGCGAGAGGACTAGCGCTTACGCGTGGGCGCCTTCTTGACGACCTTCTTGGCGGGTGCCTTCTTCACAACCTTCTTGGCTGCCGCCTTCTTGGCGGGAGCCTTCTTGGCTGCTGCCTTCTTGGCTGCTGCAGGTGCAGCAACCTTCTTGGCGCCGGACACGACTGCCTTGAACTCCGCACCCGGGCGGAACTTCGGAAGCTTGGTGGCCTTGATCTTCACGGTCTCGCCCGTGCGGGGGTTGCGGCCGAGGCGGGCCTTGCGAGCCTGTGCCTCGAATACGCCGAAGCCGCTGATGGCGACCTTCTCGCCCTTGGCAACGGCACGCTTGGTGTCGTCGATGAATGCGTCAACGATTGCGGTGACGTCGCGCTTGCTGTGACCGAGACGTGCGGCCACTGCGTCAATGAGTTCAGCCTTGTTCACTTAAAACCCCTCCGGAGGGTAATTAGGTCGGCCGAGTGCCGACAGCTGCGAATGTAGCCCGATCGAAGGCGAATGCGGATACGCCACGCCGCGAAAGCCCTTGCCAATAAACAGGAATTGGCAAGGGCTTCGGCGGTGATTGTGCGTTAGTGATCGACTACTTCGTGGTCGGCTTGTATGCCGGTCGCGTGGCCTCGAATGCGGAGATCTGATCGGCGTACTGCAGAGTGATACCGATGTCATCCAGACCTGCCATCAGACGCCACCTCACGTAGTCGTCGACTTCGAAGGGAGCCACCAGATCACCGACGCGAACCTCACGGGATTCGAGATCGACGGTCACCGGTGTTGTCGAATCTGCCTCGATGAGCTCCCAGATCTGCTCGACGAGGGCCTGGTCGACCACAGCGGTCAGCAGGCCACCCTTGCCCGAGTTGCCGCGGAAGATGTCGGCAAATCGTGAGGAGATGACCACCTTGAAGCCGAAATCCTGCAGGGCCCAGACGGCGTGCTCACGCGAGGATCCGGTGCCGAAATCGGGGCCGGCGACCAGGATCGTGACGCCCTGGTACTCCCGGCGATTGAGCACGAAGTCGGAGTCCTTGCGCCAGGACGAGAACAGGCCATCCTCGAAACCATGGCGCGTGATGCGCTTGAGGTACTCGGCGGGGATGATCTGGTCGGTGTCGACATTGCTGCGACGAAGCGGCGCTGCGGTACCGGTGTGGGTGACGAAAGCTTCCATGTCGGTGCCTTTCCAGATCAGGAGGCCGAAGCCAGGTCGGCGGGTGCGGCCAGATGGCCCGAGACTGCAGTCGCTGCCGCGACAGCGGGTGAGACCAGGTGGGTGCGACCGCCCGGACCCTGACGGCCTTCGAAATTGCGGTTTGAGGTTGAGGCGCTGCGCTCCCCCGGCTTGAGCTTGTCGGGGTTCATCGCCAGGCACATCGAGCAGCCAGCCTCGCGCCATTCGGCACCGGCCTCGCTGATGATGACGTTCAGGCCCTCAGCCTCGGCCTGCTTCTTGACACGAACCGAGCCCGGCACAACAAGCATGCGCACGCTAGGAGCAACCTTGCGGCCCTTGAGTACTTCGGCGACGGCGCGAAGATCCTCGATACGACCATTGGTGCACGAGCCGACGAAGACGGTGTCTACCTTGATGTCGCGCAGCGGCATTCCCGGAGTGAGATCCATGTAGGCCAGCGCGCCTTCGATGGCCACGCGATCGACCTCGTCGACTGCATCGGCAGGAGACGGGACATTGCCAGAGAGCGGCAGGCCCTGGCCGGGATTGGTTCCCCAGGTGACGAAGGGGCTCAGCGTCGTGGCATCAAGGAAGACCTCGGCGTCGTAGGTGGCATCCGCATCGGTGGGCAGAGTCATCCACCACGCAACTGCGGTATCCCACTCGGCACCGGTCGGAGCGTGATCGCGGCCCTTGAGATACTCGAAAGTCTTCTCATCGGGGGCCACCATGCCGGCGCGAGCACCGGCCTCGATCGACATATTGCACAAGGTCATGCGACCTTCCATCGACAGACCACGGATGGCCGAGCCGCGGTACTCGAGCACGTAGCCCTGGCCCCCACCGGTGCCGATCTTCGCGATGATCGCCAAGGTGACATCCTTCGCGGTGACACCGACGGGCAGCTCACCCTCGACGGTGATCGCCATGGTCTTGAAGGGCTTGAGCGGCAGCGTCTGCGTGGCGAGCACATGCTCGACCTCGCTCGTGCCGATGCCAAAGGCGAGAGCGCCGAAGGCGCCGTGAGTCGAGGTGTGCGAGTCACCGCAGACGACGGTCATGCCAGGCTGGGTCAGGCCCAACTGCGGGCCGACCACGTGCACGATGCCCTGCTCGGCATTGCCGAGTGAGTAGATCGGAACGCCGAACTCGGCGCAGTTGGCGCGCAGCGCTTCAAGCTGGGCACGCGAGATCGGGTCAGCGATCGGCTTATCGATGTCGATGGTCGGAGTGTTGTGATCCTCGGTGGCGAGGGTGAGATCAGGTCGACGAACGGGGCGACCTGCCGAGCGAAGACCATCGAAAGCCTGCGGGCTGGTGACCTCGTGCACGAGGTGGAGATCGATGTAGAGCAGGTCAGGCTCACCCTCAGCGTGGCGCACGACATGCGCTTCCCAGACCTTCTCGGCCAGTGTGCGTCCCATGATTTACCTCCAGACAGTGCACGAATGCAGGACTCAATCGTAATCCGCGCTTGCTGCCTGAGAATCCACCCCTACCCCGCGCCACGATCAGCCGCTCACATGCGAAAGCCCCCCGCGGACGGGGGGCCTTCTTCTTGGTAGCCCCGACGGGATTCGAACCCGCGCTACCGCCTTGAGAGGGCGGCGTGCTAGGCCACTACACAACGGGGCCGCGCTACCAAGCAATGCTGCTGCTTGCGCAGAGCATGATGTCGCTTATCGAGGAGCGGATCAAATCCGGTCACACGCAAACGTCGCTGGGGTACCAGGACTCGAACCTAGACTAAATGAATCAGAATCATTTGGGCTGCCAATTACCCCATACCCCATGGCGCTGATTGCTCAGCGGGGAAAAGTATAGACGTTCCCCCAGGAGAGCCAAATCCGGTGTCAGGAACGCGCAGCGCGCAGTCGCGCCAGGGCAACCGGTCGACCCAGGATCTCCAGGGATTCAAAGAGCGGCGGTGAGATGCGTCGGCCCGTGATTGCTACTCGCACCGGCCCGAAGGCCACCTTCGGCTTGAGTCCGAGCCCGTCGATCAAGGCCGTACGCAACGCCCCCTCGATAGCCTCGGTGCCCCACGGCACCAGCGACTCGAGTGCGGTGATTGCCGCCTCCAGGGTCGGCTGAGCATCGGGGCCGAGCATCGCGGCGGCATCGGTCGGATCGAGGGCGAACCGCTCCTCAGGGACGAAGAGGAATGCGAGGTTCTCAACCGCCTGAGTCAAGGTGTCCATGCGCTCGTGAATGAGCGGCACCGACTGCTCAAGCAGTCGAATCTGCTCTGGAGTCGGCGGTACCGCAACGAGTTCAGCTGCCTGCAGGAACGGGATCACCCGATCGATCAGCTCAGAGGCGCTCAGCTTCCGAATCCAGTCGGCATTAATCGCCGTGCACTTCTTGAGATCAAAGCGCGCGGGGTTGGGGCTGACACGGTCCAGCGCGAAGGCATCGGCCATCTCCTGCTTGGAGAAGAACTCGATGTCATCACCCATCGACCAGCCGAGCAGTGCTAGGTAGTTGAGCAGACCCTCGGGCAGGTAGCCATTGTCGCGGTACATGTGCAGTGACGATTCGGGATCGCGCTTGGACAGCTTGCGATTCCCCTCGCCCATCACGTACGGAAGATGACCGAAGCGCGGCGTCGTGCCGTCACTGACCCCAATGGCCGCAAGTGCTTCGTACAGCGCAA
Source organism: Candidatus Nanopelagicales bacterium (assembly GCA_044345075.1). Taxonomy (GTDB): domain Bacteria; phylum Actinomycetota; class Actinomycetes; order S36-B12; family S36-B12; genus CAIKZY01. The sequence continues at coordinate 13,061 of JBIJBU010000027.1, forward strand.
TCTGTCGCGGAGTTGAGGAAAGGAGATCCTCACCACGAAGGACGTGAGTGATGCGCATCAGCGCATCATCAACCGGGTTGACCAGTGTGTAGAGCGGGTCTCCGTTCGCACGCACGAGCACGTAATCAGGCACATGCTCCTTGCCGAAGGTGATCTCGCCGCGCACCAGGTCGTCCCAGGTGAAATCACGATCGGGCATCTTGAAGCGAATAACGGCCTCGCGACCCTCAGCGATGAAGGCAGCCTGCTGCTCGGCTGGGAGAGTGCGGCAGGTGCCCTCGTAGCCAGGAGTGCGACCCTCCTTCTTGGCCAGTTCGCGACGGTCCTCGAGCTCGTCCTGGGTGCAGAAGCACTCGTAGGCGAAGCCGGCGTCCTTGAGCTTGCCCGCTACCTCGGCATAGATGTGCATGCGCTCGGACTGGCGATACGGGCCGTACGGCCCGCCCACCTCGGGCCCCTCATCCCAGTTCAGGCCCAGCCAGCGCAGAGCGTTCAGGAGCGCGTCGTAGGACTCCTCGCTATCACGGGCGCTGTCGGTGTCCTCGATGCGGAAGACGAACGTGCCGCCGGTGTGACGCGCATACGCCCAGTTGAACAATGCGGTGCGCACCATTCCCACATGCGGATTGCCAGTGGGTGACGGGCAGAAACGAACACGAACGTCAGACACGATCCACCACCGGATTGCTCAGGATTCCAATGCCCTCGATGGCCACGGCGACTTCCTGGCCTGCCTTCAAGGGCCCCACACCGGCAGGGGTGCCGGTCAAGATGACGTCGCCGGGCAGCAAGGTCATCACCGAGCTAATCCAGCTGACAAGCTCCGGCACATTGCGGATCAGGTCGCCGAGCTGGCCGTTTTGCCGCACCTCGCCGTCGACGATGCAGGCAATGCGCGCATCGTCGAGGTCAACCTCCGTGGAGATCCACGGACCGAGCGGGCAGAACGTGTCGAAGCCCTTGGCACGCCCCCACTGGCCGTCAGCCTTCTGGAGATCTCGGGCGCTCACATCGTTGGCGCAGGTGTAGCCGAGGATTACCTCGGGAACCCGTTCGATCGGTACATCGCGGCAGAAGCGACCGATGACAATCGCCAGTTCTGCCTCGTGATCGACATGTTCGGACTGCCAAGGAAGCTGGATCGCCTCATCGGGGCCGATGATCGAGGTACTGGGCTTGAGGAAGATCATCGGCTCGGCCGGGATCTCCTTGCCGGATTCCTTCACGTGGTCGGCGTAATTGAGCCCGACCGCGATGACCTTGCTCGGCATCACCGGCGCCAGCAGCTTGGCACGCACCAGCGGGAAGACGTCACCCGTGGGCGAAACCTCACCGAAGGGGTGCCCGTGCAAGGTGGCCACCATGGTCTCGTCAGTGATGTCACCGGTCTCGGAGACACCCTCGACAACCCCGTAAAGGATCTCGTCATTGATCAGAACTCGGCAGATACGCACTCGCCGAGTCTACGCGGAGCGCAGGAAGAACCTCGGACGCTACTTCTTGGCCGACTGAAGCAGGCCGAAATTGACGGCATCCTCGAGGGCCATCCACGACGCTGCGATCACATTCTCGTGCACTCCCACGGTTGTCCAGTCGGCCTCGCCGTCAGTCGTGCTGACGAGGACGCGCGTTACAGCACCGGTGCCAGAACCGGCATCGAGGATGCGTACCTTGTAGTCGATCAAGTGCAGTTGAGCCAGGTTCGGGTAGACCTGGAGCACCGCCTTGCGCAAGGCATTGTCGAGGGCGTTGACCGGGCCATTGCCCTCAGCTGTCGAGATCAGGCGCTCGTCACCAAGATGCACCTTCACCGTGGCTTCGCTCTTCACGCTGCCATCGGGCTGCTGCTCGACGATCGTGCGCCAGGACTCCACCTCGAAGGTTCGTTCTAGTCCACTCTCGGCTCGCAGCAACAACTCGAAGGACGCATCGGCGGCCTCGAAGCTCCAGCCCTTGTTCTCGAGCTCCTTCACCTTGTCCACCACTCGCGTAACGAGCGCGGGATCAGAGGCGACCTCGTAGCCGAGCTCGCGACTCTTGAGTTCGACGGTGGCACGACCGGCCATCTCGGTGACGAGCACTGCCTGGTCATTGCCGACAATTTCGGGATCGATGTGGTTGTAGAGCTCGGCATTGACCTTCAACGCCGAGGCATGCAGGCCTGCCTTGTGCGCGAATGAAGCCCAGCCGGCGTAGGGCTGATGGGTGTTCGGAGCGATGTTGGCGAGCTCTGCAAGCGCGTGGGAGATGCGCACGGTCTCGCGCAGTGCGCCCTCGGGCAGACAGTCGATACCGAGCTTGAGTTGCAGATTCGGCACGACCACGAAGAGATCCGCATTACCGGTGCGCTCGCCATAGCCGTTAGCGGTGACCTGCACGTGAGTGACGCCGGCCTCGACGGCCGAGACGGAGTTGGCGATCGCGCAGCCAGTGTCATCTTGGCAGTGGATACCCAGACGAACACCGGAGCGCTCGCGCACATCGGTCACAACCTCGTACATGCCATGCGGAAGCATTCCGCCATTGGTGTCGCAGAGCACGCCGACCGAGGCACCTGCCTCCGCGGCAGCCTTGAGCAGTCGCACCCCGTAATCGGGATCGTGCTTGTAGCCGTCGAAGAAGTGCTCCATGTCGACGAACACGCGTCGACCCTCGCCGACCAGGTAGGCCACGGTGTCGGTGACCATGTCGACGTTCTCGTCGAGTGAGGTCTTGAGTGCCTCGATCACGTGACGGACGTCGGACTTCGCGACCAAGGTCACGACCGGCGCTTGGGAGTCGAGCAATGCACGAACCTGGAGATCATCGGTGACCTTGACTCCTGCCTTGCGGGTGGCACCGAATGCGCACAGCTCGGCATTGTGAAGCGTGAGCTCCTTGCGGGCGCGCTCGAAGAACTCGGTGTCCTTGGGCATGGCACCGGGCCAGCCGCCCTCGATGAACCCGACCCCGTACTCATCGAGAAGGCGGGCGACCTTGAGCTTGTCATTCACCGAGTACGAAATACCCTCACGCTGGGCACCATCGCGCAGCGTCGTGTCGTACACGTGGAATGCGTCGGGGCGACTCATGATCCTTCTTCCCTGCTACTTCTTCTCAATGAAAAAGCCTCCCGTTGGGGTACGGAAGGCTGCGCGTCGAGGTAGATCGACGCGCTACGTAATGATGATGGTGCTGGACACGAGACCTAAGTTAGCAGATCGCGTGGAGCCAGTTGTGGGTGTCAGGGCTTGCCCCCGTCTGAATGTCGAGCAGGGCCTGACGAAGGGCCAAGGTGACGGGGCCCGATTCGCCACGATTGATCTCCCAGGCGCCACTCTCACGGCTCTTGACCTCACCCACGGGGGTGATGACCGCTGCGGTGCCGCAGGCGAAGACCTCGGTGATCTCACCCGAGGCACAGCCCTCACGCCACATATCGACGCTGATGCGCCCTTCATCGGCCCGAATGCCGAGATCCGACGCCACCTGGAGAAGTGACGAGCGGGTGATTCCGGGCAGTAGCGAACCAGTGAGCTCTGGCGTCACGATGCGGGCGGAGTCGCCTGATCCGTACACGAAGTACAGGTTCATGCCGCCCATCTCCTCGATCCAGGCGTGCTCGGTGGCATCAAGCCACACCACCTGATCGCAGCCGTGATGGGCAGCCTCGGCCTGGGCAATCAGGGAAGCCGCGTAATTGCCGGCGCACTTCGCCTCACCGGTACCGCCCTTGGCTGCTCGCACGTAGTCGTCAGAAAGCCAGACGCTGACGGGCTTCACCCCGCGCGGGAAGTAGGCGCCGGCCGGCGAGGCAATCAGGTAGTAGTCGTACTGGTTGGCAGGACGCACGCCCAGGCCGACCTCGGTGGCGATCATGAAGGGACGCAGGTACAGCGACTTCTCCTGACCTGCGGGCACCCAGTCGCGCTCCTGGCGCACGAGCGCCTCGACGGAGCCGAGGAAGAGCTCCTCGGGAAGTTCGGCCATCGCGAGACGGCGTGCCGAGGCAGCGAAGCGCTCGGCATTGCGCAGCGGACGGAAGGTCTTCACGCTGCCATCAGCATGGCGGTAGGCCTTGAGCCCCTCGAAGATCGCCTGGCCGTAGTGCATGAAGTTGGTGGCCGGATCAAGGGTAAGCGGGCCGTAGGGCACGAGCTCGGCATCGTGCCAGCCCTCATCGGTGGTCCAGCGAGCATGCACCATGTTGTCGGTGAAGTAACGACCGAAGCCCGGGTCGGCCAAGATCGCGTCGCGCTCAGCCGTCGACTTCGGATTCGATGACGGGTTGAGGGCGATCGGCCACAGAGCCGTACCGGTGTCGAGCGTCATCTGAACTCCTTGCGAGT
>JBIJBU010000028.1:0-17333 GCA_044345075.1 Candidatus Nanopelagicales bacterium
GTGCAGATCTTCCGCACTCGACGCTCGGTCTCAATCGACGAGCCGAATCTTCTCAAGTACTAGCACTGTGACGGACTACGGAATGGACACCATCGTGATGAACGTGGAGGCACATAGATGAGCCCTCTCGTCCTCAACGCTCCTGCGCTCCAGGAGGTCACCTCGGCAACGGGCGTGTTCAGCCTGATCGCAGTGCTCATCGGCCTCCCGCTTCTCGGCGCCGCGGTTCTGCTGCTCGGCGGCCGTCGCACCAACAAGTGGGGTCCGTACCTCGGTGTTCTGACCGTTGCCGCCTCGTCCGTCATCGCGATCATCATGCTGGTCAAGCTGATGGAACTCCCCGCGGAGAGCCGCTCCATCGAGCAGTCGCTCTATTCATGGGTATTTGCCGGCGGATTCCAGGCCGACCTTGCCTTCCAGCTCGATCAGCTCTCGATGGTCTTCGTTCTACTGATCACGATCGTCGGCACGCTGATTCACATTTACTCCCTTGGCTACATGTCACATGACAAGGACAAGCGGAAGTTCTTCGGCTACCTGAACCTGTTCGTGGCCGCGATGCTGATCCTCGTTCTGGCCAATAACTTCCTCCTGCTGTACGTCGGCTGGGAGGGCGTCGGCCTCGCGTCGTACCTGCTCATCGGCTTCTGGCAGGTCAAGCCCACTGCTGCAGCCGCGGCAAAGAAGGCATTCGTCATCAACCGCGTCGGTGACGTCGGCCTGAGCCTGGCGATCATGCTGATGTTCGTCACCTTCGGCTCGGTCACCTTCTCTGATGTCTTCGGCAGTGCCAGCCAGGCCAGTGAGGGCACCCTCACCGCCATCGGCCTGCTGCTCCTGCTCGCCGCGTGCGGTAAGTCGGCGCAGTTCCCGCTGCAGGCATGGCTGCTCGATGCAATGGAGGGCCCGACTCCGGTCTCTGCCCTCATCCACGCGGCAACGATGGTTACCGCCGGCGTCTACCTGATTGCCCGGAGCAATGCGATCTTCGATCTCGCTACCTGGGCGGCCACGGCAGTGGTCGTGATCGGCACGATCACGATCTTCATGGGTGCCACGATCGGTTCTGCGAAGGACGACATCAAGAAGTCGCTTGCCGGCTCGACCATGAGCCAGATCGGCTACATGGTGCTTGCCGCAGGCCTTGGCCCGATCGGTTACGTCTTCGCCATCTTCCACCTGCTTACCCACGGTGTGTTCAAGGCGGGTCTGTTCCTGGGCGCGGGCTCGGTCATGCACGGCATGAACGACAACGTGAACATGCGTCGCTACGGTGCGCTGCGCGGAGTCATGGTCGTGACCTTCGTGACCTTCATGGCCGGCTACCTAGCGATCATCGGCATTCCGCCGTTCTCGGGCTACTGGTCCAAGGACGCCATCGTGCACGCGGCATTCGAGAAGGGCACCCTGATCGGTGTTCTCACGATCATCGCGGCCGGCATCACGGGCTTCTACATGACCCGCATGGTCGTGATGACCTTCTTTGGCAAGGCCCGCTGGGAGGACGACGCACATCCGCACGAGTCACCCAAGGTCATGACCATCCCCCTGATCATCTTGGGCCTCGGCTCGACCTTCCTCGGCATGGCACTTCTCTTCTGGGGCAATATCGAGACCTGGCTTGAGCCGGTGGTCGGCATCGCCGAGGCCGAGACGGCAATTCCCGAGACAGCCATCATCGCGATCACTCTGGCTACCGTTGTCGCTGGCGTCATCGTCGGCGTGATGATGTACGGCCGCCGCGCGATTCCGATCGAGGCGCCCCGCGGCTCCTGGCTCACTCGTGCCGCTCGCCAGGATCTTTATGGCGACGCAGTCAACGACACCCTCGTCGTTCGCCCGTCGTACTACTTGGCCCGCGTGCTCAATTGGTTCGATGCCCGCGCCGTTGACGGATTCGTGAATGGCGCCGCGGCATTCGTCGGCGGAGCTTCTGGTCGCATGCGCAAGTATCAGAGTGGTTTTGCACGTTCGTACGCGTTGTCGATGGTGGGTGGCGCCGTGATCGTCGTCCTCGCCCTGGTGTTGGTGAGGCTGTAATGAGCTCCGTTCCCTGGCTGACCCTCCTCGGAGTGGTGCCCCTCGTCGGAAGTGTCGTCGTGGCACTCCTCCCGAAGGCAAAGGGCCTCCTCGCCAAGCAGGTTGCGCTGGCATTCGCCTTCGTCACCCTCGTGCTTACCGTCGTCATGGCCCTGCAGTTCCAGGCCGACTCCACCTCGCAGTTCCAGTTCGTCGAGCAGCACTCGTGGATCCCGGCCTTCGGCATCTCCTACGCGGTCGGCGTTGACGGCATCGGTCTCGTGCTCGTGGCCCTAGCCACCACCCTCGTGCCGATCGTGATCTTGGCTGGCTGGCGTGATGTCGACAACGAGCGCGGCAGCGTCAAGGGCTACTTCGCGCTGATCCTGGTTCTCGAGACCTTGATGATCGGCGTCTTCGCCTCTACCGATGTCTTCTTGTTCTACGTCTTCTTCGAGGCAATGCTCATTCCGGTCTACTTCATGATCGGTCGCTACGGCGGTCCGCAGCGCTCGTACGCTGCCGTGAAGTTCCTGTTGTACTCGCTCGTGGGCGGCCTGTTCATGCTGGCCTCGCTCATCGGCCTGTACGTCGTCTCGGCCCAGATGACCGGGCAGGGCACCTTCGACTACGCCACGCTGGTCGGGCTCGACATCGATCCTGACGTGCAGAAGATGCTGTTCCTCGGCTTCTTCTTTGCCTTCGCGATCAAGGCACCGCTGTGGCCCTTCCACACCTGGCTGCCCGATGCGGCCGGCCAGTCCAAGCCGGGCACTGCAGTGCTGCTCATCGGCGTGCTCGACAAGGTCGGCACCTTCGGCATGCTGCGCTACTGCCTGCCGATCTTCCCTGACGCCTCATCGTTCTATGCGCCGATCGTCATTGGCATGGCGCTGATCGGCATCTTCTACGGTGCCTACGTCGCACTGGGCCAGAACGACATGAAGCGACTGTTCGCCTACTCATCGATGTCGCACTTCGGCTTCATCGCCCTGGGCATCTTCGTGTTCACGAGCATCGGCCAGTCCGGCTCGGTCGTGTACATGGTCGCGCACGGCCTGTCGACTGCTGCTCTGTTCCTGACCGCAGGCTTCTTGATGCAGCGCAACAAGAACTCCGCGCTGATCTCCGACTACTCAGGCGTCAACAAGGTTGCTCCGGTACTTGCGGGCTTCTTCCTGATTGCCTCGCTGTCGTCACTGGCGCTGCCGGGTCTCGTGTCGTTCGTCGGCGAGTTCATGGTGCTCCTGGGCACGTTCGAGCGCTACATGTGGGTTGGCGCGATTGCCACCTTCGGCATCGTGATCACGGCCGCCTACGTGCTCCGCGTCTACCAGAAGTCGATGACGGGCCCGCTGGCCGATGGCTTGTCCGGCATGAAGGATCTCGGTGGCCGAGAGGTCACCGCCTTGGTGCCGATCGCCGCACTGAGCATCCTGCTCGGCTTCTTCCCGGCTCCGATCCTCAATGTCGTCAATCCCGCGGTCGATCGCGTGATGACCACAATCGGTGCCAGCGATCCTGCTCCCACCGTGCCTAGTGCCTCCGTTGAAGGGAACGGCCAGTGAATCCCATAGCCGTGGCCGACAAGATCCTGTTCGAGATCCCGCCGCTCGACTACAGCGCAATTGCTCCGATCCTCATCGTGCTGGTTGCTGCAGTCGTCTCCGTGCTCGCCGAGGCTTTCTTGCCCAAGCGTGCGCGTCGGCCGGTTCAGCTCGTGCTGGTCTTCGGCGCACTCATTGCTGCCTTCGTCGATGTCGTGATCATTTCCGGAACGCGCATCATCACGGCTTCGGGCTCGATCTCGATCGACGGCCCGGCGCTGGTCATGCAGGGCGCCATCTTGATTCTCTCGGCACTCGGCGCGATGCTGATGGCCGAGCGCCTGGTGGATCCCTCGGGCGATGCCTTCGCCGCACGTGCCTCGGCTCTGCCGGGTTCTGAGGATGAGAAGCAGTTCACCGCGCGCGGGTACTTCCAGACCGAGGTCTGGCCGCTGTTCCTCTTCTCGGTCGCCGGCATGCTGCTCTTCGTCTCGGCCAACGACCTGCTGATCATGTTCGTGGCCCTTGAGGTCATGTCCTTGCCGCTGTACCTGCTCGTGGGCATGGCGCGTCGTCGTCGACTGCTGTCGCAGGAGGCCTCGCTCAAGTACTTCCTGCTCGGTGCGTTCTCCTCCGCCTTCTTCCTCTACGGCTCGGCACTGATCTATGGCTTCGCTACCTCGGTGAACTTCTCCTCGATCGCTGATGCGATTTCGGGCAAGCCCAGTGAGACTGCGATGCTTCTCATCGGCGTGGCCATGATCCTGGTCGGTCTGCTGTTCAAGATCGCTGCAGTGCCGTTCCATCAGTGGACCCCGGACGCCTACCAAGGTGCGCCGACCGCGATCACCGCCTTTATGTCGACCACCGTGAAGATTGCCGCCTTCGGGGCACTCCTGCGCGTGCTCTACGTGGCCTTCGGTGGTCTTCGCTGGGACTGGGAACCGATGCTGTGGATCGTCGCGATCCTCACCATGGTCGTGGGCTCGGTCATCGCCGTCACTCAGAGCGATATCAAGCGCATGCTTGCTTACTCCTCGGTTGCTCAGGCCGGCTTCATCATGGTCGGTGTCATCGCCACTAGCGCTTCGGGCCTGTCGAGTGTGCTCTTCTATGTCGTGGCCTACGGCTTCACCACCATCGGTGCCTTCGCCGTCATCTCGATCGTGCGCGATTCCTCTGGTGAGGCCACGCATCTGTCGAAGTGGGCAGGCCTGGGCAAGAAGTCGCCGGTCACCGCCACTGTGGTCGCGTTGTTCATGCTGTCCTTCGCGGGCATCCCGCTCACCAGCGGCTTCATTGCGAAGTTCGGAGTATTCGCGGCAGCCATCGACTCCGGTGCCACGTGGCTGGTCATCGTGGCCGTTGTCGCCTCCGTGGTCTCGGCATTCTTCTATGCGCGAGTGATCGTGATCATGTTCTTCTCGGAGCCCACCGAGAACACCGCGTCGGTAGTGGTTCCGTCAGCCTTCACGACCATCGTGATTGCGGCCGGTGCCACGGTCACGGTTGTCCTCGGTGTCCTGCCGCAGCCGCTGCTCGACTTGGTCGACAATGCGGGTCTGTTCCTGCGGTAGTACCGTGTTTACATGACCGATTCCGCCAGCGGCTTCTCCACGCCTGACTCTGTCCTCGAGGCAGATCTCCTGGCGGGGCTGGCTGATGTCGAGGCGGGTATCAGTCGTGCGATTCAGAGTGATTACTCATTCGTCACCGAGGTCTCGCGGCATCTGGTTGAAGCTGGCGGCAAGCGTTTCCGCCCGCTTCTCGTGCTGCTTTCCTCGCAATTCGGCTCAGGCATTGGCCCCGATGTCATCAAGGCCGGCATGGTCGTCGAGCTCACCCACCTGGCCACCCTGTATCACGACGATGTCATGGACGAAGCCATGCTGCGTCGCGGTGCAGCCTCGGCAAATGCGCGCTGGGACAACTCGGTTGCCATTCTCAGCGGCGACTTCCTGTTTGCTCGTGTCTCAGGCATCCTCGCTGATCTCGGCCCTGATGCCGTGCGCATCCAGGCCGTGACCTTCGAGCGCCTGTGCATCGGTCAGATCAAGGAGACCGTTGGCCCCAAGCCCGGGGAGGATGCCGTGAAGCATCATCTCGAGGTGCTGGCCGATAAGACCGGCTCCCTGATCGCGGCAAGCGGTTGGTACGGCGGCCTGATGTCCGGTGCCTCCGAGTCCACGATTCGCACGCTCACGGAATTCGGCGAGGCCATCGGCATCGCGTTCCAGCTGGCCGATGATCTCGTCGACATCACCTCAGAGTCCGAGCAGTCAGGCAAGACACCCGGCACTGACCTCAAGGAAGGCGTGCCCACCCTCGCCGGCCTCATCGCCCTCCAGGGCACTGACCCGGCTGATGCGCGTCTGCGTGAGTTGCTGTCGCGCCCGATTCCTGATGCAGCGGAGCATGCCGAAGCCCTCGCACTGCTGCGGGCCCATTCGGCGCTCGGTGAGGCTCGCCAGCAGGCTCGCGATTGGGCTGACAAGGCCCGTGCCTGCCTGCATGAGCTGCCCGAGAACTCTGCACGTGATGCACTTGAAGTGCTGTGCGACTACGTCGTCGACCGCACCGGCTGATCACTCTTCCGGTAGCAGCTGCGCGTCATTGAGCGGCGATTCCTCAGTCGAGTGCCGTCGCGCGTCGAACGTGAACACGACCAGCGCACACCAGATCAGTGCGAAGCCCGCCCACCTTGTCGGTGACATTGATTCGTGGAAGAACCCCACGCCAACGATGAAGAGTCCGATCGGGGTGATGTACTGCAGGATTCCCAGAGTGCTGTAGGGGAGCCGATTGGCCGCACCTGTGAAGAGCAGTAGCGGAATGGTGGTGACTGGTCCGGCGAGCATGAGTAGCAGCAGTGTCGTGGAGCCATTGCTGATGGTGGCGGCAGTTCCGTTGGCCATCATGACGAGGACGATGGCGATTGCGATCGGCGAGAGAACACCGGTCTCGACAGTCAGGCTTTCCACGGCGCCCCAACCGACGAATTTCTTGATGAAGCCATATGTCGACCAGGAGAACGCCAGGATCAGTGCGATCCAGGGCAGCGCTCCGTAGCTGATGGTCAGCACGATGACGGCAATAGCCCCGAAAGCGACGGCGATCCACTGGCCCGCACGAAGGCGTTCCTTCAGTAGCACGACTCCCATCGCCACGATGACCAAGGGCGAGATGAAGTAGCCGAGTGAGGCCTGCAGTGCGTGATTCGTGCTGATCGCGACGACGTAAGCGCTCCAGTTTGCGGCGATGAATATCGACCCGAGTGCCACGAGTCCGAGTTCGCGTCGATTGGCGGCTAGGCGCCGGAGCGAGCCCCAGCCACGGGTGATCGTGATGATGACGAGCAGCAGGAGGAATGACCACACCACCCGATTCGCGACGACTTCGATGGCGGAGATGTAGTCGACAGCCCTGAAGTAGAACGGGAACAGCGCCCAAATGACGTAAGCCGCGATCCCGAACAGCAAACCAATCGCTGCTCGGGACCGCGGCTCGCGGTCAGTGGTGATTAGCCGACTAGCCAGGTGTCGCCGCCGCGTACGAGCGCCTGCAGATCGCCAGCGCCCTTCTTGTCGCGGGCCTCGTCGAGCTGCTCGCGAACGAGGCGGTCGTACGACGGGCGAGTGACATCGCGGAAGATGCCGATGGGGGTGTCGGCGAGGGTGTGTACCTCAGACAAGCGCGAGAGCGCGAAGGCCAGAGATGGATCCTCGCGGTGGGCGTCGTGCACCAGGAGCGCGTCCTCGCCGACCTCGGCGACATTGGCGATGGCTACCTGGCCATCGGCAGTGCGCACGACACCCTTGCTGCCGTCCTTGCCGAAGCGGATCGGCTCACCGTGCACGAGCTTGATGAGGAGGTCATCGGCAGTATCGGCATCCTTGAGCTGCTCCCAGGCGCCATCGTTGAAGATGTTGCAGTTCTGGTAGATCTCGACCAGTGCAGTGCCCTCATGGGCTGCTGCAGCGGCGAGCACTGAGCTCAAGTGCTTGCGATCGGAGTCGATCGAGCGAGCCACGAAGGTGGCCTCAGCACCCAGCGCCACCGACACCGGATTGAAGGAGTAGTCGACCGAACCCTGCGGCGTCGACTTCGTGATCTTGCCCTGCTCGGACGTGGGGGAGTACTGGCCCTTGGTCAGTCCGTAGATGCGGTTATTGAAGAGCAGGATCTTCAGGTTGACGTTGCGGCGCAGTGCATGGATCAGGTGATTGCCACCGATCGACAGCGCGTCACCGTCACCGGTGATAACCCAGACCGACAGATCAGGGCGTGAGACCGAAAGGCCGGTGGCCAAAGCCGGCGCGCGGCCATGGATGGAGTGCAGGCCGTAGGTGTTCATGTAGTACGGGAAGCGGCTGGAGCAGCCGATGCCCGAGATGAACACGATGTTCTCCTTGGCCAGGCCGAGCTCGGGCATGAAGCCCTGCACGGTCGACAAAATGGAGTAGTCACCGCAGCCGGGGCACCAGCGCACTTCCTGGTCGGACTTGAAGTCCTTGGCGGACTGAGCGACATCGCTCTTGGGAACCAGGCTCAGGGCGGGGAGGTCGTTGATCGTCATGACATGTGCTCCTATTGTCCGGGTGAGCTAGAGGCTGGCGAGAACATCGGTGATGACGCCTGCCAGTTCGTCAGTCTTAAAGGGCAGGCCGCGAACCTGGTTGTAGTTCACGGTGTCGACGAGGTACTTCGCGCGCAGCAGCATGTTGAGCTGGCCGAGGTTCATCTCGGGGACGATCACGCGGTCGTACTTGGCCAGAACCTCGCCGAGATTCGACGGGAACGGGTTCAGGTGGCGGATGTGTGCTTGCGCAACATCGTGGCCGGCATCGCGCACGAGCTTGCACGCGCCGCCGATGGGGCCGAAGGTCGAGCCCCAGCCGATGACCAGAACGCGTGCCTTGCCGCTCGGGTCGTCGACCACGATCGGATCAATGGTGCGCGCAATCGCGTCGACCTTGGCCTGGCGAAGGCGCACCATCTTGTCGTGGTTCTCGGGGTCATAGGAGATTCCGCCGTGACCATCGGCCTTCTCGAGACCACCGATGCGATGCTCGAGGCCCTTGGTGCCGGGCACTGCCCACGGGCGGGCCAGGGTCTCGGGATCACGCAGGTACGGCCAGAAATCCTTCGTGCCGTCGGGCAGCTCGTGATTGGGCTCAGTCGTGAACTTCGGATCGATCTTCGCGAGCGCCGAGGTGTCGGGGACCAACCACGGCTCCGAGCCGTTGGCCAGGTAACCGTCGGAGAGCAAAAACACCGGGGTGCGGTACTCGATCGCGATGCGCACTGCCTCGATGGCCGCGAAGAAGCAGTCGCTCGGCGACTGCGGCGCCACAATCGGGACGGGCGACTCACCGTTACGACCGAACATCGCCTGCAGAAGATCTGCCTGCTCCGTCTTGGTCGGCAGGCCGGTTGACGGGCCACCGCGCTGGACGTCAACAACGACGAGCGGAAGCTCGAGCATCGTGGCCAGGCCGATTGCCTCGGACTTCAGTGCAATACCGGGGCCTGACGTGGTGGTGATACCGAGTGCGCCACCGTATGACGCGCCAATCGCCGACATGACGCCTGCGATTTCGTCCTCGGCCTGGAAGGTGGTGATGTCGAAATTCTTGTACTTGCTCAGGTCGTGAAGGATGTCCGAGGCGGGAGTAATCGGGTACGTGCCTAGGAAGATCGGCAGCTCGCTCAGCTGGCCCGCGGCGATGAGGCCGAGGGAGAGCGCGAGGTTGCCGTGGATGTTGCGGTACTCGCCGGCAGGCATCGGGGCAGGCTTGACCTCGTACTGCACGGCGAAAGCTTCAGTGGTCTCACCGAATGACCAGCCCGCCTCGTAGGCGGCGATGTTGGCCTTGAGAATCTCCGGCTTCTTGCCGAACTTCGAGGTAAGGAAGTCGATGGTGCCCTGACTCGGACGGTCGTATAGCCAGCACAGCATGCCGAGGGCAAACATGTTCTTCGCGCGCTCGGCCTCCTTCTTGGAGAGATCGAAATCCTTGAGTGCTTCAACGGTCATCGAGGTCAGCGCAATCGGGATCACGTTGTAGCCCTCGAGTGAGTTGTCCTCGATCGGGTTGGCGGTGTAGCCGACCTTCTCGTAGGCGCGCTTGCCGAACTCATCGGTGTTCACGATCAGGGTTCCACCGGCGCGAAGCAGCTTGAGGTTGGCCTTGAGCGCTGCGGGGTTCATCGCCACGAGCACGTCAGGCGCATCACCCGGGGTCGAGATTGCGTGATCGGCGAAGTGCAGCTGGAAGGCCGAGACACCCGGGATGGTTCCGGCAGGTGCGCGGATCTCGGCGGGGAAGTCGGGCAGGGTCTTCAGGTCATTGCCCAGGCCTGCGGTCTCGGAGGTGAATCGATCTCCGGTGAGCTGCATACCGTCGCCGGAATCACCCGCGAATCGAATGACGACCTTGCTGAGTTGAACGACCTGCTTGGCCACGGGCCCACCTTCGTTGGAGCAATGTGAATGACGGTAAATCGAGGGGTTTCGAGCACATGTCTACTTTGTTGAATCCAAGTGGAGTAAGACGCCCTCTGCAACCATAATTCACCCGATTAGAGGTGATATGCGCCTCATAGGGTCAGGCAGGGTCGAGGCCGTCTCCAATACTGTGGGCATATGACCTCCGCCCGGCAGTACCGCGTCCCGGGAGTCCCCGGTCTCGCTGTCGAGGTCCTCGATATCGGCCTGGCCTGCTGCTCCCTGGAGATTGGTGCCGCCGTCACGGCCGGGCTCCTAGAGCCGGCCGAGAGCGACCAGGCCCAGGCATCGGTACTGCTGGTCTCGGGCACGGTCACTGACGCCATGGCCCCGGCGGTCCTCGCCGCCTGGAATGCCCTCCCCGAACCCAAGCGGGCCGTCTCCTTCGGGGCCTGTGCGAACACCGGCGGCCCGTACTGGGATGCCCCGACCGTGCTCAAGGGCATCGATCAGGTGATTCCAATCGAGGTTTACGTCCCCGGCTGCCCGCCTCGGCCCGAGGCTCTCATCGCCGGCCTGACCGAACTGGTGGCCCGATGAGGCAGGTCTCGTCGGCCGACTGGGTCTCGGAGCTCGCCGCCAGTCTCGATGCCGGATTCGATTGCTTCGACATGATCACGGGAGTCGATCGAGTCGAGAGCATCGAGGTGATCGCTTCCGTGGCTCGAAACTCCGATGGCACGTGCGAACTCGTATCGACGAGCCTCGACTCCGATCGTGCGATCGCGACGGCGAGTCACGTGTACGCCGGCGCTGCGTGGTACGAACGTGAGCTCGCCGAGATGTTCGGGGTGCGCATCACGGGTGCCTCCGATGAGCGCCCCCTTCTGCGACGCACTGACGAGGGTGCTCCCACACTGCTCAAGAGCACGGTTCTCGGAGCTCGCGTTCTCACTCCGTGGCCCGGTGACGCCGATGCTGGTGACGATGCGAAGGCCAACCGACGCAGGCAGCGTGCAGTTGGTGTCGCCGAGGGCTGGCTTGTCGACGACGGCGGCGCAGATGACTGAGCAGTCCATTCCCTCGAATGCGCACTCGCTTATCGGTCTGAATCCCGAAGCATGCACGTCATGCATGATCTGCGTGCGCGAATGCCCGGTGTGGTGCATTGATCTCTCGAGTCATACGCAGGAGGTCACCGAAGAGGGAGCCCGGCGCCCGAAAGTCGTTCACGTGCTTGATGAATTCACCATCGACTTCGGTGCATGCATGTACTGCGGCATCTGCGTCGATGTGTGTCCGTTCGACGCACTCGCCTGGTCAGGTGACATCGACCAATCCGCGCACGCGGCCGGTGGCCTGGTGCACGGCATCGATCAACTGGTGAAGTGGTTCCCGGCTAGCGGTAGTTGACGAACTGGGTCGCGAAGTCGAGATCGGCTTCCTTCACCAGGCGCTGAACTTCCTGCAGGTCATCGCGGCTCTTGCTCGTCACGCGAAGCTCCTCGCCCATGACCTGGGTCTTCACGGTCTTGGGTCCCTCATCGCGAATGAGCTTGCCGATCTTCTTGGCCTGCTCCTGGCTGATGCCATCCTTGAAGGTGCCGGAGATCTTGTACTCCTTGCCCGACGAGCGGGGGTCTTGTGCCTCGAAGCACTTCAGCGACAGGCCACGCTTGATCAGCTTCTCGCGGAAGACATCGAGTGCCGCCTTCGCGCGTTCTTCGGTACCCGAGGTGATCTCGACGCCCATGTCACCCTTCCACTCAATGGTGGTGTCGGTGTTCTTGAAGTCGAAGCGCTGCGCGAGTTCCTTCGCGGTCTGGTTCAGGGCGTTATCGGCCTCCTGATGATCGACCTTGGAAACGATGTCGAAGCTGCTGTCGGCCACTGATCCTCCTGAGTGCGGGTGAAACTACTGGGCCACATTCTGTCGTACTCGGCAGCCTGTATTGTTCTCCCGCAGCCCCTCGTGGGCTGTAAGGCGGGTTGCCCGAGCGGCCAATGGGAGCGGACTGTAAATCCGTCGGTTTTACCTTCGATGGTTCGAATCCATCACCCGCCACGAGAAAGACCGGTTGCCCCTGGCAACCGGTCTTCTTCTTTGAGGACTGGCGATCCTCGGGTTCTCGGGAGCTCCGCCTCTCGGGGACAGTTCCTTAAGCCCCTCGAGTCGGACTCCCGTGAACCCGAGTCCGGCATCAATCGAACGGGTACACGACTCCGGTGAGTTCCTCGCTGGCTGTCCAGAGGCTGGCGGCGTCGGCGACATCGGAGGCCCGGGCACTGCGGCCGACCAGCTGCGGGTACCCGCGCATTTCCATGAAGCCATTGGGGCCCACGTAAGAATCTCCCGGCAGACCCGGGGCGGTAGCGGCAAAGAGCGTGGGCAAGGCTCCCATGGCGGCACTTTGAGCGAGGACGTCGTTCACCCGCTCGGTGATGCGAACCTGGAAGGACTGGCCTTTCATCCTGGCACTTGCCGTCTGAAGGTTGGTGTGTGCGTAGCCGGGGTGGGCAGCCATCGCCTTGACCGTCAGGTGCGCGAGATCGAGTCGTCGCTGGAGCTCGCCAGTGAACAGCAGGTTGGCCAGCTTGCTCTGGCCGTAAGCCCCCCACGCCCGGTATCGCTTCTCGCCCATCAGGTCATCGAGGTTGAGGCGACCCATGCGGTGGGCCCCCGAGGAAACCGAGACCACTCGGGAACGCGGCTTGGCCACGAGTGCGGGCAGTAGGAGTCCGGTCAGGGCGAAATGCCCGAGGTGATTCGTGCCGATCTGCATTTCGAAGCCATCGGCCGTAAGGCGGTGGGGGATAGCCATCACGCCGGCGTTATTGATGAGGAGATCCAGGCCATCGCCATGGGCGGCTGACCACTGTGCGGCGAAGGATCGAATCGACGCGAGGCTAGCGAGATCGAGCTCATCGACCTCGACAGTGGCATCGGGGTAGGCCCGGCGGATCTCGGCGGCGGCCTTCTCGCCCTTGTCGAGATCGCGCACCGCCATCGTGACCTGGGCCCCGCAGCCGGCCAGCGCCTTGGCGGTCTCGTACCCGAGCCCCGAGTTCGCCCCGGTCACCAGCGCGAGTCGTCCGGTCAGATTGGGCAGGTCAGCGGTTGTCCAGGGCATGTCACCAGTGTCACGCTGAACCATCCATGGGGCAACCACGAAGTTTGTGAACCATTCACGGGGCAACCACGAGGCTGTCGGACCCGATTTCCCCATGAGGGGATCCCCCCTGTACGCTTGCCAGGCTTCACGCCCCTTTAGCTCAGTCGGCAGAGCGTCTCCATGGTAAGGAGAAGGTCTACGGTTCGATTCCGTAAAGGGGCTCGGCTGATGAGGAGTAGGTAGGCCTCATCGCACGGCGGGGTAGCTCAGTTGGCAGAGCAAGCGGCTCATAATCGCTGTGTCGCCGGTTCAAATCCGGCCTCCGCTACCACCTTGGAAGCTCCCGCCTCCAAGACCAGCACCACCCGAACGCACGTCCAGACGAAAGAGGAAGTCCAATGGCCAAGGCCAGCGACATTCGCCCCAAGATCACCATGGCCTGTGAGGACTGCAAGCACCGGAACTACATCACCAAGAAGAACCGGCGCAATGATCCCGATCGTCTCGAGGCCAAGAAGTACTGCCCGAACTGCAATAAGCACACGGCTCACAAAGAGACCCGCTAGTCCGAGAGCCTTCGAGCCTTAGAGTCCCCATGGCACTCAACCAAGAGTTCGTCGGTCGTAGCTTCCCGCCCAGCCCGGTTTACCAGGTCGGGCGGGAGAAGATCCGCGAGTTCGCGACAGCCATTGGTGACTCCAACCCTGTCTTTCACGATCTGGCTGCCGCGACCGCACTCGGCTATGCCGACATCATTGCTCCGCCCACGTTCGCGATTCTGGTCTCGCTGAAGGCCGTGACCAGCGTCGCGCATGATCCCGATCTCGGGCTTGACTACTCGCGTGTTGTCCATGGTGACCAGCGCTTCGTTTACGCCCGTCCGATCTGCGCCGGCGATGAGCTCGTCGTGACCGCCACCATCGAGAGTGCCCGCACTGTTGCGGGCAACGACATGCTGAGCGCCCGCGCCGACGTCGCCACCACCGCTGGCGAGCATGTGGTCACGACTTACTCGACCATCGTGGCCCGCGCCGCAGAGGAGGCCGGTTCATGACCCCCGCCTTCGCTGACGTTGAGGTGGGCTACGAGCTGCCTGCCCAGTCGTTCCCCATCACCCGCGCTGATCTTGTGCGCTATTGCGGAGCATCAGGTGATTTCAACATCATTCACTGGAATGAGCGCGTGGCTACCTCGGTTGGCCTGCCGAATGTCATTGCACACGGCATGTTCACCATGGCTGAGGCAGTGCGAGTTGTTACCGACTGGCTTGGTGATCCGGGTGCGCTCCTCGATTACGGCTGCCGTTTCACTCGCCCCGTCGTGGTGCCGGATGACGACAATGGCGCCACGCTCACTGTCAGCGCGAAGATCACCGAGAAGCGCGATGACAACACTGTCGTGATCACCATTTCCGCATCGTGCGATGACTCCACTGTCCTGGGTAAGGCCCAGGCTGTTGTCCGGCTGCCGTAATCATGCCTGCTGCCCCCGCTGAGGTCATTGCCCTCGCCGAGGCGCGGGCGCAAGCTCGAGTCGACAAGGATTTCGCTCTTTCTGATGAGCTTCGCGATGCGATCGCCGCTGCAGGGTGGTTGATCAAGGACTCTGCCGATGGTTATGTCCTCAGTGAGCGACCGCCGTTCGAGGTCGCTGCGACCCTTGCGTCGCTTGTCGAGCAGTCGCCTCGAGTCAATGCGTCGGTATGCACGATCGGTGTCATCGTTGACGGCTGGCCCGACGACCTGCGCACGTGCCTTGACGCATTGATCGAGCACGCACCCGAAGGCACTGTTGTGATCGCGCTCGATCTCGGCAACGTTGATGGCGCGGGCCTGGTGCTACATGAGTACGCACGCGCAAATGAGTCACGCATCGTCGAGCTGCACTGCGCACAGACTCTCCAGCAAGCCGGTTGGTCAGCCTCAATCACCGCACTTCTTCAGATCTCCGCTGCGCGTGTGCACATCATCATGGATCTCTCCTCGGTGCTCGAAGGCGATGCGGTCACGCCGCTTGTCACGGCAGTCGGTGGCACTGTCGTGGGTGCGGGCTGGAAGGGCACGAATGTCGACGTCGACGATGCCTGGCGCTCAGTGATCGATGCGGGCCCTGGTGAAGTTGATGTGCTGCTCGGATACTTCGCCGCACTCGATCGCGAGGCAGCGTTGGCGACACCCCCGCATCCGAAGGCGAAGTTCTATCGCAATGCCGATCTCGAATGGTCGCTCGCCCTTCGTGCTGCGGGCGGTTGCCTCGTCGTGCCGACGGCCGAGCTCCCGGTGCGACAAGACCGTCACCGCGGGTATTACGACTCTGATCCGGCATACCGCGACAAGGAGTCACGCAAGACCTATGACCGAATCCTGCAGGCCTTCCGCGGTCGCGACGAGATCCTGCATCACTGATCACGTAGCGTGCTCCCCATGACTAGTCGTCCGGTGCTCGCTGATCTGACGACCTTCCGCGTGGGCGGGCCCATCGGCTCGCTGATCATCGCGACCACCGAACTCGAGTTGGTTGAGGCGGTACGCGCTGCCGACTCTGATGGCACTCCTGTCCTGCTGATCGGCGGTGGAAGCAATCTGCTGTGCTCCGACGCAGGCTTCGCCGGATCGGTTATCGCCATTCGCACCAGGGGCGTTGACGTTGTTGAAACCGGCTCCGTCGTTCGGTTGACGGTTGCCGCAGGTGAGTCGTGGGATGCGCTCGTTGCGCGTGCCGTCGGGCATGGCTGGTCGGGCATCGAAGCACTCTCGGGCATTCCCGGACTCGTCGGGGCCACGCCCGTACAGAACGTCGGTGCCTATGGCCAGGACATCTCCCAGGTGATCCGCGAAGTGCGCGCCTGGGATCGCAGTACGTCTTCGCTTGTCACCTTGTCAGCAGCGGAGTGCGAGTTCGGTTATCGATCCAGTCGCTTCAAGCGCGAGCCGAATCAGTTCGTGGTGCTCGAGGTCGTACTAGAACTCTCTACTGGCGATCGCGGCTCGGTCGAGTACGCGCAGTTGGCGCGAGAACTCGAAGTCAGCATCGGTGACGAACTCCCGTTGGCCCGCATCCGCGATTCAGTGCTCTCGCTCCGGCGCGAGAAGGGCATGGTGCTTGATGACACTGATACTGACACGTGGAGTGCAGGCTCTTTCTTCACGAATCCGATCATCGATGCGGTGACCGCCACCACTGTGCCGGGCGACTGCCCGCGTTATCCGAGTGAGGCCGGCGTGAAGTTGAGTGCCGCCTGGCTGATCGAGAATGCCGGCATCGAGCGAGGCTTTTGCGTGACCCCTGATTCGCGGGCACGCGTATCCACCAAGCACACCCTTGCGCTGACCAACACTGGTGGAGCAACGGCTGCGGAGATACGAGAACTCGCCGACGTCATGCGCCGACGAGTTCTCGAGGTATTCGGGATCGAGCTTGTGCCCGAGCCGCAGTTAGCTGGCTTCTGACAGCAGCTTCTGCATGCGAGTGACGCCCTCGGTGATGTCGGCGTCGCCCAGCGCATATGACAGGCGCAAGTAGCCGGGGGTGCCGAAGGCCTCGCCCGGAACTACTGCGACCTCGGCCTCGTCGAGGATGATGTTCGCGAGCTCGGCAGATGACCCGATGGTCTTGCCGCGCAGCGTCTTTCCGATCAGAGCCTTGACGGACGGGTACACATAGAACGCGCCCTCCGGTGTCGGGCATTCCACGCCGTCGATCTCATTGAGCATCGCGACAATCAGCTTGCGGCGACGATCGAAGGCAACCTTCATCTCGTCGACTGCTGCGAGATCTCCCGAGACCGCGGCGATCGCCGCTGCCTGTGCGACGTTCGAGACATTCGAGGTCGCATGCGACTGCAAGTTGGTGGCAGCCTTGATGACATCGGCGGGGCCGATGAGCCATCCCACCCGCCAGCCGGTCATTGCATAGGTCTTCGCGACGCCGTTGACGATGACGCAGGTATCGGCCAGACCGGGTACGAGTACCGGCATCGAACTGAACTCGGCATCTCCGTAGACGAGGTGCTCGTAGATCTCGTCGGTGACGACCCAGATGCCGTGGGCAAGAGCCCACTCGCCGATGGCCTTGACCTCAGCGGGGGAGTAGACAGCGCCGGTCGGGTTCGAGGGCGAGACGAAGACGAGCAACTTGGTGCGGGGGGTGCGCGCTGCCTCGAGTTGGGCGACGGTGGCGCGGTAGCCGCTGGTCTCATCGGTCATG
>JBIJBU010000130.1:0-5170 GCA_044345075.1 Candidatus Nanopelagicales bacterium
CATGACCCGTCTCGAATTCAGTAGCGGCGCCATACTCCTGCTCGGCGGCGAGAACTTCCCGTGCACGATCGCCGGCGCCATGGTTCACCAGGCCCACGGCGCTCGCACGGAGTCCTTCCCCAAGGCGGCCATGGGCCTACGCGGGGTTACAGCCTGGGTGGAGCGCCCCGCCCCGATTCGCCCTGGCGATCACATCACCGTTCATCGCTGGGCCTAGGCTTATGCCCATGTTCAAGCGCATTCGATCGACCATGTCCTCCCTGGCCAAGAACTGGGGCATGACCCAGAAGGTCTACCGAGCCCTGCCCCTCGAGGTGGCCGGTTTCTTCATCGCGGGCGCCTTGGTCGTCGGCCTGCCGCTCTACTTCTTCCTGGGCTGGATCACTGCGCTCATCGCCGCGATTCCGGCCGGCCTGCTCGCTGGCACCTTCTGGTTCAGCCGCCGAGCGATGAAGGCGGCCTACAAGCAGATCGAGGGCCAGCCCGGCGCCGCCGGAGCAGTAGTCGGATCCATGCGCGGCGGCTGGATCGTCACCCCTGGTGTCGCGGTCAGCAAGCAGCAAGATCTGATTACCCGGGTTGTCGGCAAGCCCGGCGTCATCTTGATCGGCGAAGGATCCCCCACGCGCGTTGAGCATCTGCTCGCCACTGAGCGAAAGAAGACCGCACGCTGGCTTCCTGAGACCCCGATCTATGACATGCAGGTCGGCGTTGAAGAGGGGCAGATCTCCATCATGAAGCTGCAGCGCGAGCTCACAAAGCTGCCCCGTAACCTTCGCGGTGGCGAGATCACCGAGGTGCGCAAGCGCCTCGACGCTCTGGGAGGTGCAGCGGGTGCGCTGCCCATCCCCAAGGGGCCCATGCCTACGAGCGCAAGGTCGGTTCGCCGACCGCGCTAGCTCGTAAAGCTCGCCTACGAGCGCAAGGTCGGTTCGCCGACCGCGCTAGCTCGTAAAGCTCGCCTACGAGCGCAAGGTCGGTTCGCCGACCGCGCTAGCTCTTGCGAAAGACTCGTGAGCCAACGATGCGGTCGTGGAGCCCTCGACCGTCACTGTCGTAGACCACGGCCGGAATTACGAGGCAGATCAGCAGCGTGCGCAGCGCTACTCGCCAGAGGGACAGCCTGCCGCCGTAGACGGTGAGCACGCAGATGCCCAGTATGCGCTGGCCGAATGAAGCCGTGGTCAGCCAGGTCAAGATGATGACTTCCAGGGCGAAGATTCCCAGGATCCCGAAGCTTGACTCGGGCGATCCGTACGTGGCTCCGCGAAAGATCAGGAGCGAGAGCAGGGAACTGGCCGCCCAATCGATGATGATCGCCCCTGCCCGACGACCGAGCCCGGCCGGTGGACCTGGGACTCCTGGGTCTCCTGGGGCTGGCATGTTCGCCTGGGACATCACCCCTGAACGCTAGTGCCAGTCCGTTAACACGGCTGAAACATTCGAGATACGACGGCGATATTCACCCCCCGTACGGTTAGCCCTGTTCCGGTGGCAACCGCCACCACGCGAGGCGAAGTACCCCATACAGGTACACGAGGCGGCACCCCACAGGGTGCAGGAGGAAAAATGTTCAAGAATTCAGATGAGCTCTTCCACTTCATCAAGAAGGAAGACATCAAGTTCGTCGACGTCCGATTCATCGACCTGCCGGGCGTCATGCAGCACTTCAACATGCCTGTCTCGGGTTTCACCAAGGATGTCTACGACGAGGGCCTGATGTTCGATGGTTCCTCGATCCGCGGCTTCCAGGCGATCCACGAATCAGACATGAAGTTGATCCCGGACCCCACTAGCGCGTTCCTTGATCCGTTCCGCGAGAACAAGACGCTGGTCATGAACTTCTCGATCCGCGATCCGTTCACGAACGAGCAGTACTCGCGCGATCCCCGCAACGTCGCTGCCAAGGCTGAGGCCTACCTCGCCTCGACCGGCATCGCCGACACGGTCTACTTCGGCGCAGAGGCCGAGTTCTACGTATTCGACGACGTGCGCTTCGACACCAACCAGCACGAGAGCTACTACCACATCGATTCGATCGAAGGTAAGTGGAACACGGGCCGCAAGGAAGAGGGCGGCAACCTCGGCTACAAGACTCCCTACAAGGGTGGCTACTTCCCGGTTCCCCCGGTCGATCACTTCGCCGACATTCGCGACGAAATGGTCAACGTCATGCTCGCTGCCGGTCTTGATGTCGAGCGCTCACACCATGAGGTCGGCACCGCAGGCCAGGGTGAGATCAACTACAAGTTCAACACTTTGACCGCTGCGGCCGACGAGATGATGCTCTTCAAGTACATCGTCAAGAACGTCGCCTGGAAGTTCGGCAAGTCCGCGACCTTCATGCCGAAGCCGCTCTTCGGCGACAACGGCTCGGGCATGCACTGCCACCAGTCACTCTGGAAGAACGGCGAGCCGCTGTTCTATGACGAGCTCGGCTATGGCGGTCTCTCCGACATCGCACGTTGGTACATCGGCGGCCTGCTGCACCACGCACCGTCGCTGCTGGCCTTCACCAACCCGACCGTGAACTCGTACCACCGCCTGGTTCCGGGCTACGAGGCTCCCGTGAACCTGGTGTACTCGGCACGTAACCGCTCGGCTTGCATCCGCATCCCGGTCACCGGCACCTCGCCGAAGGCCAAGCGCATCGAGTTCCGCGTTCCCGATCCGTCCTGCAACCCCTACCTGGCCTTCGCGGCACAGCTGATGGCGGGCATCGACGGCATCAAGAACAAGATCGAGCCCCTCGCACCCGTCGACAAGGATCTCTACGAGCTCCCGCCGGACGAGATGGCAAACATCCCGCAGGTTCCCGGTTCGCTCTCCGCGGTGCTCGATGCACTCGAGGCAGACAACGAGTACCTGCAGGCAGGCGGCGTGTTCCCGGCCGATCTCATCGAGACCTGGATCGAGTACAAGCGCACCAAGGAGGTCGATCCGATTCGACTGCGCCCGCATCCGCACGAGTTCGAGCTGTACTACGACATCTAAACCAAGCTCCCTTCGCGTCGATTCGCCTCGCGCGCACGGGAATATGCAGGGCGGACCACTTCGGTGGTCCGCCCTGTTCATGTTCACACCTCGTCGACGACTCCATAGAAGACTCGATCGACAACGCCACGCGCCCGTCGGGTGATGCGCCGGTAGTCATCGATCAACCGCCCCGAATCCCCCGGCGGGTAACCGAGCACGTAGCCCACGCCGGCAAGTTCCTTCACGTCGGTGCTCAGCATGTCCGACGGCATTCCGCGCACGAGCATGACGGCATTGCGTACCGCGGTGGCAAACAGCCACGCACTGCGAAGCTCGGTCGCATCGTGGCGGGCGATCAATCCGAGATCCTCGAGTTCATCGAGGGCGCGGAGGGTATGCGTGGTGCGCAGGCTCGGATGCTCATAGCCATGCTGCATCTGCAGCAGCTGAACAACCCACTCAACATCGCTGAGTCCGCCTCGGCCGAGTTTTGTGTGCAGGGTTGAATCGGCGCCGCGCGGCAGGCGCTCGGATTCCATACGAGCTTTGAGTCGGCGAATCTCGCGCACGTCAGATTCGGGCAGGCCCCCGTCGGGGTAGCGCAGGGGCTCGATGAGCTCGATGAAGCGAGCACCCAGATCCGCATCACCGGCTGCCACGAAGGCGCGCAGCAGTGCCTGCGCCTCCCATGCTGATGACCACCGCTCGTAATAAGCCGCATACGACGCCAGCGAGCGCACGAGCGGACCGTTCTTGCCCTCAGGGCGAAGCCCCGCATCAATATCCAGCGGTGGATCACTGCTGGGCGCCATCAAACGCGTGCGCAACTCATTGGCCACCTGGAATGCGGCCTGATTGGCATCGGTCTCATCAGCGCCGTCATCGGCCTCATAGACGAACATGACGTCGGCATCACTGCCAAAGCCGAGTTCGAGGCCACCGAAGCGGCCCATGCTGATCACGGTGAAGCGCATGGGCAGTGGGCGCCCCCACTCCCCCTCGAGATGTCGAATAACGGAACGCAGTGCACCCTCGACGGTTGCCGAGGCGATGTCAGTCAGGGCCGGGCCGGCGATGTCGACCACGAGCGGATCGGAGCCGCCGAGCAAGTCGGCGGCGGCCACGCGGAAGAGTTCACGCCTGCGCAGTGATCGCACCGCTGCCACAGAATGCTCGATGTCGTCATGGCGCTCGGCCGCAGAGAGCGCTTCTGCGTCGAGGGCGGCCTTCGAGCGCGGTACGAGGTCGACGTCATCGGCAAGCAGCGAGACTGACTCCGGAGCGCGCAGCAATAGGTCGGTGGCGTATCGACTGCTGGCCAGAATGCGGGCCATCCGCTCGGCTGCCGACGACTCATCGCGTAGGAGGCGGAGGTACCAGTGGGTCGAGCCGAGGGCGTCGCTGACACGACGGAACCCGAGCAGACCGGAATCGGGATCAGGCGCGTCGGCAAACCAGCCGAGCATGACGGGCAACAGGGTTCGCTGAATCGCTGCTCGACGACTTACCCCTGAAGTCAACGCCTCCAGATGGCGCAGCGCGCCGACCGGGTCGATGTAGCCCAGGGCCTGTAGCCGTTGCTCGGCCGCCTGAGGCGTCAGGCGAGCCTCACCCGCATCGAGTCGGGCGACGGCGGCCAGCAACGGTCGATAAAAGAGCTTCTCGTGGATTCGCCGAACCTCACGGGCATGGCGACGCCAGGCCTGTACGAGCTCGGTCACCGGTTCACCTCGAAAGCCCATCGAGCGCCCGAGCCGGCGCAGATCCTGCTCATCGTCGGGCATGGTGTGAGTGCGCCGCAGACGATGCAACTGGATTCGATGCTCGAGAGTGCGCAGGAACTCGTAGGCATCCGAGAGTGTGTGCGCATCATCTCGGCCGACGTAACCCCACGTCGCTAGTGCCTCCAGCGCGACAAGGGTCGTCGAGCTACGAAGCATGACGTCACTGCGCCCATGTACCAGTTGAAGCAACTGCACTGAGAATTCGACATCGCGAAGACCGCCGGGGCCGAGCTTGAGCTCTCGCTCGGCAATGCGCGCCGGAAGGTGCTGCTCGACCCTCCGGCGCATGGCCTGGACATCCTCCACGAAGCCCGGATGATCAGCGGCGCTCCAGACGAACGGCGCGATTGCATCGACGTAGCGCTCACCGAGCTCGCGATCTCCGGCGCAGTAGCGAGCCTTCAGCAGGG
>JBIJBU010000217.1:0-2697 GCA_044345075.1 Candidatus Nanopelagicales bacterium
CAGCGGGAGTCGGCGGAGAAAATACTAGGAAGACCTTGCAAATCGGATTTACGGGACTAGTGTTCGACAGACATTGAGGGAGGCTGCATGACCACGGCACTGTCGGTTCGCGACGCAACAAAGATCTTCGGCGGGCAGACCGCACTCGATCATGTGAGCATCGACGTCCAGCCTGGTGAGGTGCGCGCACTCGTCGGCCAGAACGGCTGCGGTAAGTCGACCCTCATCAAGATTCTCGCCGGCTTCCACCAGCCCGAGCCCGGCACCTCGGTCACTGTGGGTGGCCAGGAGCTCGATTTCTCCAATGCGACTGCCAGTGAGGCCGTGGGCCTGCGCTTCGTTCACCAGGATCTCGGCTTGGTCGCGAACCTCGACGCCGTTGACAACATGGCCATCGGCCAGGGCTATATCACCGGTGCCACCAAGACCATTAGTTGGAAGAAGGAGCGTGCCGCAGCTCGCGAGGCGCTGAAAGATCTCGGCTACGACATCAACGTGCGCATGCCCGTGGGCGCTCTTGCCATGTCGGAGCGCACTGCAGTCGCCATCGCCCGCGCGATGTCCACTCGCGGTAGCGAGACCAAGATGCTCATCCTCGACGAGCCCACGGCCAACCTGCCCGGCGCCGAGGCTCAGCGTCTCTACAAGCTCGTGCGCAGCGTGGCTGATCGTGGCATCGCGGTGCTCTTCGTCTCTCACCACTTCGACGAGGTCTTCGAGATGGCCGACTCGGTCACGGTGCTTCGCGATGCCAAGCACATCATCACGCGTCCGGTCGAGGGCCTGACGGAGGAAGAACTCATTGAGCTCGTTGTCGGGCGCAAGATCGAGGTTCATGTCTCTGACGCCGAGGCTCGCGAGCACGGCAAGCCCGTCATCGAGCTCAAGGGCCTGCAAGGCGCAGCAGTGCAGGGTCTTGATCTCACTGTTCATGCGGGTGAAGTAGTCGGTATCGCCGGCATCACGGGGTCGGGGCGCGAGGAAGTGGCAGCACTCGTCTTCGGCGGACATGGTCGCGGCGGTGAGGTCATCGTCAACGGCGAAGTACTCCCCGAGTGCCGTCCCGATATCTCCATTGAGCGTGGGATCGCCCTTGTACCTGCTGAGCGTCACGCGAATGCCTCGCTTATGGATCACACCCTGCGCGAGAACATCACCATCGTGAATCCTGCTGAGCACATGAACATGGGCTTCCTCCGCCGAAGCTCCGAGCGCTCCGATGTGAATGAGTGGCTCGACAAGCTCGACGTACGTCCCCGCAACTCCGAGTACACGATGGCGCAGCTGTCCGGCGGCAACCAGCAAAAGGTCGTCATCGCTCGCTGGATGCGCCAGGAGCCGTCGGTTCTCATCCTCGACGAACCCACTCAGGGCGTCGACGTGGGCGCGAAGTCTGATATCCATCGCCTCGTCGACGAAGCAGCGGCGCAGGGAACGGCTGTTCTCGTGGCTTCAACTGATCACGAGGAGCTCGTGCGTCTGTGCGACCGCGTGATCATCATGCGTCGCGGCAAGGCTGTGAGTGTCCTGAAGGGTGCGACTCTCACCAACGACGGCATCACCGCCGCTTCCATCGGCCGCGACAGCAGCGAATCCGCTGCCTAACCCACTGACCACTACCCCTTAACCACGAAGAGACCGGAGTCACCTCGATGTCAGAAGTTCAAGTAGCACCACGTCGCCGAATCAATCTCGGCTTTGACCGCTTCAGTGGTCTTTACGTGTGGGCAGCGCTCATCATCGTGTTCTCGCTGTGGATCCCTGATCTCTTCCTGCAGGTCAGCACCCTCAAGCAGATCCTCAGCTTCCAGGCGATTGCCGCCATCGTCGCACTGGGCCTGATCGTCCCGATCGCGGCCGGTGCCTTCGACCTGACTGTCGCGGGTACCGTTTCGGTCTCGGTCTGTTTCACCGCCTGGGCCCTCGCCAACCACCATGGTGTCGTTGTTGCAGTCGGTGGCTCCTTGATCATTGGCATCATCATCGGCTTGGCGAACTCCGTTGTCGTCGTCAAGCTAAAAGTCGACTCGTTTATCGGCACACTAGGCATGAGTTCGATCCTGATTGCGTTGGCATACGCCATCACCCAGAACACTCAGATCGTGCTCAGCGTCGAGGGCTACGGCCCATTCCTCAACTTCGCACGTGGTGAGTTCCTGGGGCTGCCCTACACCGTGTACTACGCGGCCGTTATCGCCCTCATCTTGTGGTGGATCCTCGAGTACACGCCCGGTGGCCGCTACCTGTACGCGGTCGGCGGCAACCCGGTTGCGGCTCGACTCGCCGGCGTTCGCATTGGTCGCGTCACCATGCTCGCATTTGTTACCTCGGGTCTCATCGCAGCATTCGCGGGTATCGCCCTGGAAGCAACGATCGGAACGGCAACCCCGAACGTGGGCGATGGCTATCTGCTGCCTGCGTTCTCGGCGGTGTTCTTGGGTGCCACTCAGATTCGTCCGGGTCGAGTCAACGTGCTCGGCACGCTTGTCGCGATCTTCCTGCTGGCCACCGGCGTATCGGGTCTGCAACTCGCGGGCGCTCCGAGCTACGTCACCAACCTATTCAACGGCGTCGCGCTGATCGTCGCGGTCGCCCTCGCAGTGCGAACTGCGTCTCGTCGAAAGTAGTGATCTACGAGAAGGGGCGGGGGAGCGCGGGGGGACCCCCCCCACAAGGATTTGGTGGGGGGAGAAAAGC
>JBIJBU010000029.1:0-17227 GCA_044345075.1 Candidatus Nanopelagicales bacterium
CGATGCCCTCGGCCCGCACTGCCGCAATGTGTTCGCGCTGAAGTCGATGGACGCGATGGCCGATACTCCGCGCGATCAGTGGGAGCCCGCTGCAGCTCTTGGCCTCATCTACTGGCTCTTCCCTGGCATGTCGATTGCCGGTGGCATGCGCGAGCGCACAGTGGTCTCAATCATCTTGCCTGCGGATTCCTGGGGTGAGTCGATGACCTGGCAGACCACGTTGATGCGACGTGCGCCGGAAACTGCGGCTGAACTCGAAGAGGCTGAGAAGACTGCCGACTGGTTCTTCGCTGCCTTCCGTGACGAGGACTACACCGCTCAGCAGCTCGTGCAAGATGGCCTGGCCTCCCTTGCCGATAAGCACATGGTCATCGGCCGTAACGAGATCGCGGTCCAGCACGCCCACGAGTCAGTCCGCCGGCTCATGAACGGCGAGTCAGTTCTCTAAGTGCTGGTGAGCCGCCCACGAGGGGGCCCTCGCGGGAATTCTCGGCTGGGGGCTCGTCCGTGACCTGATCGTGAAGGTTTTGCTAGGACTTCCAGGTAACCGACTGGCACAATGAAGCGGCCCCCACCGGGGCAGAACCTGCGACAGCTCCCCGCGAGAAATGGATACCTGCATGACCAAGGCATGGCTGACCGATACCGAGCCCAGCGCTCGTTTCCCCGTCTTCACCCGTCTGAACGCAGCCGACGTGATGTCCGACCCGATCACCCCGCTGGGTGCATCGATGTGCTGGATTCCCAATGTGCTGCCGGGCTGGGCCTCGGGCTACGTCGAGGACATTTGCTTCACGTCAGATGAGTTGACCGACGAGTCGTCTGTTGCGGGTTTCTTCTACGGCTACCTCTACGTGAACCAGAGCTCGGTGCGCGTGCTTGGCATTCGCAAGGGCATGGGCTGGGAGACCATCGACGCGATCTTCTTCAACTCGCCCGGTGCACCGGCTCACGCCGCGTCGCCTGCCGACGAGAACCCGGCGCTCACCGCACTTGCCCCGGCACGCGCCGGTTGGGCGCTCACGACCTCGAAGTTCGAGGGTGCTGACGAAGACGAGGCGATCGCCGACGATCTGCGTCGCAACCGCCCCAACCTTCGCGGCATGAGCAATCGCGCACTCGTCGCTCGTGCTCGCTCCGTCATGCCGTACGAGCGCCTTGCCTGGCGTTCTGAGCAGATCGGTTCCTCGAACGCGGCACTCGGCCCGGCCGTTGCCGGCCAGATCCTCGGCGACAAGGCACATCTGCTCGTCACGATCCTCGGCTACGCCGGTGATGTCGAGTCGGCAGCACCGACCTACTCACTGTGGTCACTGTCGCGCACGGTGAAGAACGACCCGACAATGACCGCGCTCTTCGACAGCGGTGTCGACAAGGTTGTTGCACAGCTTCCGACCGCACGCGGTGGTTTCTGGAGCGACTTCGCCGCCTTCATCGCCGAGTTCGGCTACCGCGGCCCCAGCGAATGGGATCTCGGCACCGAGTCATGGGAGTCCAAGCCGTCATTGGCTCTTGGTCTCATCGATCGCATGCGCCAGCTCGATGATGCTGATTCGCCCTCGTCGAAGCAGGCCGCGCATGCAGCCGCCACCGACAAGGCGATGATGGAAGCCACGACTGGCATGGATGCCGCGACCGAGGCTGCCTTCCGCGGTGCCATCGGCTCAGCTCGCCGCTTCGCCGGCTGGCGCGAGAGCGGCAAGAGCTCGTGCATCAAGATCATGAACGAGGCACGCATGGCCCTCATCGAACTCGGTGAGCGCCTGGCAGCCAAGGGGGTTCTTGATCACTCGCGCCAGATCTTCATCGCCCTTGACGAGGAGCTCGACTCGCTGGCACTTGAGGAGACCACGCTTCGTCCGGTTCTCGCTCAGCGCGAGAAGGAGTGGAATGCGCTCAAGGAGCTCGAGGTTCCGACCTTCCTCGATGGTTCCAAGCCGATCCCGCCGATCTCCGAGGTTCCCCGCAAGGGTGCCAATCGGGCAGAGAAGGCAGCCAAGGGCACAATCCTCACCGGTGCTGCCGCATCAACCGGCGTTGTCGAGGGCGTTGCCCGCGTCATCACCGGCACCGATGCAATCAGCGAGTTCCAGCCCGGCGAGATCCTGGTCGCACCGCAGACCGATCCGTCCTGGACTCCGCTGTTCATGGTGGCCTCGGCTGTGATCGTCGACACCGGATCGATGGGCTCCCACGCGATGATCGTCGCTCGCGAGCTCGGCATCCCCTGCGTCGCAGGACTGCCGAAGGCAACCGAGATGATCGGCACCGGTACCAGGGTGCGCGTTGATGGGGCTGCGGGCACGGTCGAGATTCTCTAGTCAGGGCATCGTTCACTGGCTCGTCACCGAGAGGTGGCGAGCCAGTGGCATTCCTGGGAGTTTTGGCTCGCAGCCTGCCAGGGAAGGCCACGAGCCATTGCGGCATGATGTGTTCCGATATCCACCACCGTCAGGGGACATTCGTGAGTGAGTCCGCAGGATCGTCCGTTATCGCCCACCGCGCCGTCGCCTGGAACGAGACTGACGCGGCAGGCCATAACCACTTCACGGCGGCATTTCGCTGGCTGGAGGAGGCTGAGCACGCCTTGCTGATGTCGGTGGGTATGCCGGTCGAGGAGATCGCCCGGATTCCTCGAGTGCATATCGACATCGATTACAAGGACCGCCTGTACTTCGGGCAGGAGATCGTCGTGCAGCTCACGGTGCACAAGGTGGGCACCAGTTCGTGCACCTATGGCTTCGAGGTACGTACCGAGGAGGGTGTGGTTGCGGTGAGCGGCGGACTCGTCGTGGTGCACGCCTCGAGTACTTCGGAGGGCTCTGCCCCTTGGCCGCCGGCCATCCGCGCTGCACTGCTCGATGGCCGGATCGTCGAAGTACGCAACCAGGTGACGCAGACCTGAGCACGCTCCGCTCGCTCAAGATCGCGGAGTGGGTGACACGCCGTTGCCGAATGTGCGATATTTGATAAACGGACCACGAGGTCCACAGAAGGCGGTGTCATGCTGACGAAGGCGCAGATCGAGAGCGCGTCTGATGTCGCTGCCCGATCCCTCTTCGATGCCATCGTCGATCAGCGCATCCCGCCAGGAGCGCCGCTCCGCTTGAAGGAACTCTCCGAGCAACTAGGCATGAGCATGATGCCCGTGCGCGAGGCCATTCGCCGCCTCGCTGCCCTCGATCTGGTCGAGATCGAGCCACGCCGTGGTGCTCGCGTGCGCGAGCTCTCCCTCGCTGACCTCGAGGACACCTACTTCGCCCGGCTGCACCTGGAGAACATTGCCGTCTGGGAGGCCGCGCAGAACTTCACGGCCGAGCACGGCGCACAGGCCGCAGCCGCCCTCGCCGAGCGCGAGGCCGCCCAGGAGGCCGGCGATCGGGTTGCGGCCCGCGATGCCCACGAGCGCTTCCACTTCGCGATCTACGAAGCTTCGCAACGTACCTGGCTGATCCGCTCGATCCTGCCGGCCTGGCGCAACTCGGAGCGGTACCGCATTGATGCCATGCGTCATCTCGAGACCCAGGCCTCACGCGATCATGAGCACACCCAGATCCTCTCCGCCCTGATGCGCCATGACGGTCTCGAGGCAGTGCGCTGGATGACCAATCACCTCACTAGCTCGGTCAGACTCTCCGCCCAGCACCTGATCCGGGAGACCGGCGAGACCGAGCGGGATATCGCCCTGCCCAAGGTCGCGGAAGTCGTGGCCCGGTTCGATATCTCGGCCGGTATCCCTGCCACCTGATCTGGCACCCGCCCTGGCGGGCATGTCGGGTTTTTTGCGTCCGTCATGTCAACAATAGGTAACAATTGCGTGTTTCCGCTTGTGGAGCCGTTGATCAAATGTCAAGATCCAGGTCCGCAGCATTCGCGGCGGATGAACTTCAGGGTCGCCAGGACCCTGTCTGGTTAAGGGAGGTCGAATGAGACTTCGTCTCATGACCGTGGCAGCAGTAATGGGCGCAGGCGCCCTCGTTCTGTCCGGGTGCTCGTCATCGTCCAGCAGCTCCAGCGAGGCGTCGGCACCTGCCGCGTCAGCCGCTGCGTCCGAGGAAGCACCGGCAGCCAGCGGTGACCCGCTGGTCCTCGGCATCGTCCAGGCCGGTTCCGGCTTCATGGGCCCGATCGATACCCCCGCACGCAACGCTCTCCTGCTCGAGGTCGAGAAGGTCAATGCTGCAGGCGGAGTCAACGGCCAGCCGATCCAGGTCAACTTCATTGACACCGAGACCAAGTTCGAGGCTTACGCCCCGAATGCGCAGAAGGTCATCGACGAGGGTGCAAACGTCCTCATCGTCACCTGCGACTACGACGTCTCCTCGCCCGCAGCACTCGTTGCTGAGGCAGCTAACGTTCTCAACATCGCTCCTTGCATCGGCGATCCGATCTACGGCCCCGCAGGCGGCCTCAAGCTCGGCTTCTCCATGGGCGACGGAGTTCCCGGCGAGGCTTCGGTCATGGCCGAGTTCTCCTCCAAGAAGGGCTGGAAGACCGCGGTCCTCATGAAGGACACCTCGATCAAGTACACCCAGAACCAGTGCGCAGTGTTCGACAAGCGCTTCACTGAGCTCGGTGGCAAGGTCCTGAAGACCTACGAGTACGTCCAGGGTGACTCCGTCAAGGAGACCGTCTCGAAGATCGCTTCCGGCACCAAGCCCGATGTGATCGTCAACTGCGGTTACAACCCCGGTGGCGGCCAGGTCGCCAAGGAGATCCGCGACGGCGGCCTCGACTCCCCGATCATCTCCGGCTTCGGCATGGATGGTGACTTCTGGGTCGGTGGCATCCCGAACCTCTCCGGCTACTACGTCGTGACCTACAACGCCAAGAACGGCGACGACGCCAACGCTGATGTCAACGCAGCAGCCGCGGAGTACGAGGCCAAGTACGGTCAGCTGCCCGACGTCGGTGGCTTCGTCACCGGCCCGACCACCCTCCAGGTCATCCTCGAGGCGTACAAGCAGGCCGGTAGCTGGGACGGCGACAAGATGACCGCAGTGATGGAGACCTTCAAGGACGTGCCGACCCTGGCCGGCCCGACCAGTTTCTCGCCTGATCTGCACATCAACGTCACTCGCCCGATGGCAATCCTCGAGGTTGTCGACGGCAAGCTGAAGTTCATCGAGTCGCTCGCACCGGAGAAGGTCGTCTTCCCGTAATGATCGATTCCACGGCACCCCGGTCACGCGAACTTCGCGTGACCGGGGTTTCCCGTGCCTTTGCCGGTGTGAGGGCACTCACTGACGTCTCCTTGGCTGTCGAGCCAGGGCAGGTCCTCGGCCTCATCGGCCCCAACGGCGCCGGTAAGTCGACCCTGGTCAACATCATCAGCGGTTACGACCTGCCTGATTCCGGCACGGTCACCCTTGACGGCCGCGACATCACGCGCACCAAGCCATATGTGCGCGCACGAGGCGCGCTCGCTCGCACTTTCCAGCACGGCCATCTGTTCAACGGCCTCTCGGTACGCGAGAACATCATCGTCACTGCCATGGGCACCGGGCAAAAGCGTAAGCAGGCCATTGCCACCGCGCACGAGCTGATCGCCGACTTCGGCCTCGAGTCCCGCGCTAATCAGCCCTGCAGTTCATTGCCTCATGGTTTTGAGCGCCGCGTCGGCGTTGCCCGCGCGCTCGCTACATCCCCTTCGTACGTCCTGCTCGATGAGCCTGCTGCCGGCCTCAACGAGGGCGAGATCGGCGAGTTCGCCGCCAACATTCGCAAGCTGCGCGATCGCGGGCTGGGTGTCCTGCTCATTGACCACAACGTGAAGCTCATCCTTGATGTCTGCGATCGCATTCATGTACTCGTCGAGGGCAAGACCCTTCTCGAGGGCAGCCCGGCTGAGGTGCGCGGAAGCGATGCCCTCGCCGAGGCCTATCTCGGAAGGAGCGGCAGTGTCCACCGCTGACACCCGCCAGGGATTGCACGTCAAGGATCTTGAGGTCGCCTACAACGGCGTTCCTGCAGTGCGGGGCGTCAGCTTCGAGGTCAACGCCGGTGAAGCAGTCGGCCTGATTGGTCCCAACGGGGCAGGCAAGTCCTCAACGCTGCTCGCGATCATGGGAGCAACGCCGCGCAGCGGTCTTGTCACCGTGCACGGAGTCGATATCGCCGGGCTCGCACCCGAGAAGGTGGTGCGCACCGGCCTCGCGCTGGTCCCGGAAGGTCGTCACGTCTTCACCGAGCTCTCGGTTGCCGACAACCTTCGCCTGGGCGCGGTAGCAAGGCGCGATAAGTCGACCTTCAAGGAAGCTCTGGAGTACGTCCTGGATCTCTTCCCGATCCTTCGCGACTTCGGCCATCGCCAGGCAGGCCTGCTCTCGGGCGGTCAGCAGCAGCAGCTGGCGATCGGTCGCGCACTCATGTCAGACCCCGACATCTTGATGCTGGATGAGCCGAGTCTCGGACTTTCCCCGACGGCCGTTGACTCAGTCTTCGAAGCACTCGACGTCGTGCGTAAGGCGGGCAAGGCCGTGCTCATCGTTGAGCAGCGCGCCGAGTTCACGATCGCGTTCTCCAACCGCACCTATGTTCTTCACGATGGGGTCATCACCTTGAGCCTGAAGCCCGAGGACGCCGAGAACGTCGACGTCCTGACGGAGGCGTACTTCGGATGAACCAATTCATTCAGTCCCTCGTCGATGCGATCTCTGCAGGTGCAGTTCTCGGTCTCGCAGCCCTGGCCATCGGCCTTGTCTTCGGAGTCATCCGGCTCGCGAACTTCGCGACCGGCGAGATCATCACCGCTGCTGCCTACTCGTTGATTCTCACCTGGCATCTCGGCTGGTACGTCTCGATCCCGATCTCGATCCTGGTCGCTGTCGGCATCTCGCTGCTGATGGAGCTCGCGGTGTTCTCGCGGATGCGCAAGGCGGGTCCCGCCACCTTGCTGATCGCCTCCTTCGGCCTGAGTTTCCTGTTGCAGCGCGTGTACGAACTCATCTTCGGCAACAACGTGCGCACCGCCCCCGTAGCAAGTGAGCTCGCTCAGTCTGTCGAGGTCGGCGGAATCCGCATCCAGATGCTGTCAGTGACCACCATCGTGCTGACGGCGGTGCTCCTGATCGCCTTGCAGCTTTTCTTGACGAAGACCAGCCTCGGCTTGCAGCTCAAGGCTGCTGCCGCAGACTTCCGCACTGCTCGCCTCGTCGGCATTCCGGCCGGTCGGGTCATCGGGCTGAGCTTCGCCCTTTCCGGCATCCTCGCCGCGGCCGTGGCTTTCGTCCTCACCGTGCAAAGCGGTGCGGTCGGCCCCGACTTCGGCGTTCGCATCACGATCCTCGCGCTGGTCGGTGCCGTCATCGGTGGTATCGACAAGATTTCCGGGTCACTGGCGGGTGGCTTCGTGGTCGGATTCGCGACGTCAATGCTGGCCGCCTGGCTGCCCGAGGGCATGACGAACTTCAAGGACGCCTTCGTCTTCGTGCTGGTGATCGCCGTACTTCTCTTCAAGCCTTCGGGCCTGCTGATCAAGGGTCGAGGAGTGGTTCGCACATGAGCAACACGACTTCCGCGAAGGCCACGACCCAGTCGTTGCGCTGGCGCCTGGGCCCCCTGTGGTCACTGGTCAGCCTGCTGCTGATCGTCGTCGCCGCGACCATGGTCACCACCATGTTCGGCAAGAGCCTCCAGGTTCAAGCGCAGTACGCCCTGGTGAACCTCGTGATCGTCGTTGCACTCCAGTTGTTCATCGGCACCTCGGGTGTGCTCAGCTTCGGTCACGTGGCCTTCGTGGCCATGGGTGCCTGGACAGTCGGCCTGCTCACCATTGATCCGACTCTCAAGAAGAACTTGTTGCCGGATCTCTTCCCCTTCCTGATGGACGCCCAGGCGCAGTGGGTTCTGGCGGTGCTCATCGGCGGACTCGTGGGTGGGTTGCTGGCGCTTATCGTCGCGCCCGTGCTCATGCGCCTCAATGGCCTGCAGGCCGGTATCGCGACCTTCGCCCTGCTCGGTGTGGTCAACGTAGTGCTCACCTACTGGTCCAGCATCGGCCCGCGTAGCGGTCAGTCGATGGTGGGTATTCCTGAGGTGCTCGATCTCAAGCTCACCATGCTCTTCGCGCTTGGCTCGATCATCGTGGCCTGGCTTTTCCAGCGCACCCGCCCCAGCAGGCTGCTGCGTGCAGCCCGCGAGGACGGCATTGCCGCGGCAGCCTCGGGCATCAACATCGTCACCCAGCGAGTGATCGTGTTCACCGTCTCCGGCGTCATCGCCGGCGTGGCAGGCGGACTCTTCGCCCTGACAAACCGCGTGGTGCAGGCCAGTCAGCTGTTCGTCGAGATGACTTTCATTACCCTCGCGATGCTGGTGCTCGGTGGCACGTTGTCCCTCAGTGGCGCCGTGATCGGCACCCTGGTGTTCAGCGCCATTGACGTCATGCTGAGCAACCTGCAGTCCGGTATCGACATCTTCGGCCTGTCGCTCAGCATCCCGCAGGGAACCCGCCCGATCATCCTCGGCTTGATCCTGGTGCTCATGCTGATGTTCAAGGCCACTGGTTTAACAGGCGGAAGAGAATTCGTCTGGCCCTTCCGCACCGTTCGGCCGCTGCCGGGCAATCCGCCGACGAACGAGTAACTCCCCGGGCAATGACGAAGGGCGCGACCTCACGCTCGCGCCCTTCGTCACTCTTGAGCTGAGTTCAGCCAGTCAGGCCGGTGATCATCGTCGCGAGCTGCTTGCCGTGCTCATCGGCGAGGGCTGCCTTGCGCAGGAGCGCCACCTGCTGCGCAGCATCGCTGCGGGTAGAAACCTCGGGGAGCACTCGCATGATCTCGTTGAAGTTATGCAATCCGCGTGCGTGGGTTTCGCCGTAGCCCTTGACGACCTGCTGGCACTCGACGATCTCGCAGGCAAGGTCGTAGTTGGTGGCCGCGTGCTCGCGCACGAGGGTGAGCCACGAGTCGATTCGCGCCTGCTCAAGGCCAAAGCGCAGTGAGCGACGACGGATCGGGCGGCACCGGGCCATCGTGTAGAGCATCGTGTAGCCCCACACTGACGTGGTCTGCAGCTTGATGCCCTTGTGGGTCACGCGGTGAATCAGTTTGTTGGCGGCCTTGGAGTTCAGCACCCAGCGACCGAGAGCGGTGGGCAAGGTGTCGCTGATTTCCTCGACCTGCGGATGCAGGTACTCGCGCACCTGCATCATCTGCTCGTCATTAACTCGAGCCTCCTTGCCGACGCGGTCGAAACGGCGCGCGCGGGTCTTGTGAAAGGCGACGCGAATGGTGTCCTCGTAGGTCATCCACAAGGCCGTGAAGCGAGCAGTCTCGGTGGTCAGTCGAGCCTTGCCGTCAGCATTGATCTCGAATGCGGTGACCGAGGCAACTCGATCGAGGTATTCGTCGGCGTAGGCGACATCCTGATACTCGGCAGTGCGCTTCACGCCGTGTACGAGCATGTGCCGGGCAGCAGCCGGGAAAGTGCCGATACGCATAGCCTGCTGAGCGAGCTTGCTGCCGACAAGGGCGGCGGGATTCTCGGTGGCGAGCGTGATCTCGGCTGCCTGGGCGATTTCTGCAGCGATGGCTTCTTCGACCTCGGCGGGGCGAGAGCCCAGTGTCAGCTCGATCACTGGTCGCTGTGAGGCGGCGGCGACGCGAAAGCCCTCGGAGAATGCCCGCAGGCTCGACTCGACGCCCTTGCCTCCTGCGCGAATGGCTTCCTCGAACTGCTCGCGGGTGAACGGCAGGGTGCCTGACGCTGCAATTGCGCCGAAGAGAACCGCGCTGATCACCGAGCCGGTCTCATCGGCGATACGCGCGAAGTCACCGCGCCAGAACGACTTCGATGCCCCGAGTGCTGCATCGATGATCTCCTGGGAGTCGATGCGGCCATCGCCCATCGCGGTGCGCTCGGGCATTGCGTAGGTGCGGCTGGTGGAGGCAATCAGCACGCTGCGGTCGGGGGTGCAGAATCCGCGCTGGATCGCCCGGCCCGCTTCCATGAGTTCGGATGCCACCACGACATCGACCTCGCCGGGGGTGGGCATGGTGCTGAGGACGGGGTATCGCGGATTCGGGGAATCCTCGCGAGGGAAGAGCTCGACGTAGTAGACCGTGGCGCCGGTGCGCTGAGCCACGCCGGGCACAGACGTGCTCTGCGCGAACCAGCCATTGTGCTCAGAGAGCGCGACGATCCAGTCGGAGAGCACGCCGCCGCCCTCGCCGCCCATGGCGAGGATCGCCATGGTGATGGGTCGGGTACGCCCCGAGGTGGCGGGGTTCGCCTGCGTCATCGTGGTCATGTCAGTTCATTCCTCGTCAATCGTGTGTCAGGACGCAGCGGGTTCGATACCGGTCAAGCGGCGTTCGATGCCGCGCTGGAGCACTCCGATGTACCAGCGACGTACGGCGAGTTTGGTGCGGTCCCAGCGACTCGGGTTGGTGATGATCTGCGTCTGGTAGAACGACGGGCACAGCGCAGCAGCATGAGCGTTCTCGCCGCACAGACCGCAACC
This sequence comes from Candidatus Nanopelagicales bacterium, assembly GCA_044345075.1. Taxonomy (GTDB): domain Bacteria; phylum Actinomycetota; class Actinomycetes; order S36-B12; family S36-B12; genus CAIKZY01. The sequence goes on from JBIJBU010000029.1 coordinate 10,469, forward strand.
TACGCACGAGCTGATCACCTGAGCGATTGGATCAGTGCGCATCGGATCGGGATTATCCGCAATGGTGAGCGACGGGCAGCCGGAAATTCGGATGCACGAGTGATCACCTGTACAGGTCTCGGGGTCAACGCCGAAGCGCTCACGCACGACGCGCTTGCCCTCCTTGGCGGCCTTGGCCATCGCGGGCTTCTCGCGACGCATCCGGTTCAGGGTGCACTCGCTCTGGGCGATGATGACCTTGGGGCCCTTCTCCTCACTGGTGAGGGCTTCCTTGAAGAGGTCGCGCATCTCGTCGACCTTGTAGGTATTCGTGGCTGTGCGTGACCACTTGACTCCAATTCCGCGCACCGCGGCTTCGATCGGGTGCTTGGTGGAGCGATTGGGATTGTCTGCCGCGGAAGACAGAACATCTTGGCCGCCAGTTGCCGCGCTGTAGGCGTTGTCGACGATCACGAGCAGCTGGTCGTTCTCGTTGAACACGGCGTTGCCGACACCGGAGGTCAGGCCGTTGTGCCAGAAGCCACCATCTCCCATGACTGCAATCGGGCGCTTCATCGCCCCAGAACCGTTCAAGGCAGATGCAGCAGCGGAGCCCAGGCCGTAGCCCATGGTGGTGGCACCGATGTTGAACGGAGCATTGATGCTGAATAGGTGGCAGCCGATGTCGGCGCTGACGTAATGCTCGCCCACCTCGCGCTGAGCGAGGGTGAGTGCAGCGAAGATCGGACGCTCGGGGCAGCCGGTGCAAAAGCCCGGCGGGCGACCCTGAACTAGGTCAGTGCTGATGCGCGGGGCGAGCGGGTAACGCGGGTCGTCGATCGGGAGGGCGAGGGCTGGTAGTTCGACGCCCTCGAGTGACTCGGGTGCGTACTTTTGCATGAACGCGAGAACGCCCTTGGTCACTGCCGCGGGGGTGTACTCACCAGCGACGGGGAGGACATCCTTGCCGTGCAGCCTCACGGTGGCATCGGCACGGCGCAGGATCGCCTGGATGTTCTGCTCGATGTAGTCGGGCTGGCCTTCCTCGACAAGAAGTACGGCGCGCTTGCCCTTGCAAAACTCGACAACCTCATCGTCGATCACCGGGTAGGTGACGTTCATGATGTAGAGCGGAACCTTGCTCTCGCCGTAGATGTCGGAGAGTCCCAGAAGCTCGAGCGCACGGTTCACGTTATTGAAGAGGCCACCTTGCAAGATGATGCCGATGTCCTGACCTTCTCCGGGCAGGTACTCGTTGAGCTTGTTCTCCTTGATGAACTGCACGGCCGCCGGCCAGCGCTTGGTGAGTTTCTCCTGCTCATGTGCGAAGTTCATGGGGGGCAGCACGATGCGGCTGAGATCGCGCTCGGGATTCTCGACGGCCTCCTTGATGGTCATCTTCGGTGGCTTGTTGTCCTTGGCGACAAACGAACCGTGCAGATGGCACGAGCGCAAGCGCAGCTCGAGGATCACGGGGGTATTGCTGGCCTCAGAGAGCTCGAAGCCCTTCTCGACCATGTCGACGATCGCGGTGAGATTCGGGCGGGGGTCAAGCAGCCACATCTGCGACTTCATCGCGAAGGCATGGGTGCGCTCCTGCATGATGCTGGAGCCCTCTCCGTAGTCCTCGCCGATGATCACGAGAGCGCCACCGCGAACGCCGCCGGAGGACAGGTTCGCCAGCGCGTCAGAGGCCACGTTGAAGCCGACCGTCGACTTGAAGGTGATCGCTCCGCGAAGCGGGTAATGAACCGAGGCGCCGAGCATGGCCCCGGCGGTGGCCTCGGAGGCACTGTTCTCGAAGTAGATGCCGAGCTCCTCGAGGATCTCCTGCGCATCGCCAAGAACGTCCATCAAATGCGAGATGGGTGCGCCCTGGTAGCCACCGACATACGCGACACCGGACTGCAGCAGGCCCTTGGTGACAGCAAGGATGCCCTCGCCGTGGAACTCTTGGCCCTCGCCAATGCGCAGGGCCTTGACCTCGTTGGCAAATGAGCGCTCAGCCATAGTTGCTCTTTCCTCGATGGGTGGTGCTGGTATCAGGTAGTGCGGGTATGTCAGGACGTGCCCAGGGCAGCCACGACTGCTGCTGTGACGCCCTCAGTATCGGATGTGCCGCCGAGATCCGCAGTGCGAGTCGCGGGGGAGGCAAGGGTGGCCGCGATGGCCGACATGATGCGGTCGCTGATGTCGGCGTGGCCGAGGTGCTCGAGCATCATCGCGCCTGACCAGATCGCCGCGATCGGGTTCGCGATGCCCTTGCCCATGATGTCGGGGGCCGAGCCGTGCACGGGCTCGAACATTGAGGGGTAGCGGCGCTCGGGGTCCAGATTCGCGGATGCCGCGATTCCGAGACTGCCGACGGTAGCGGCGGCGAGGTCGCTGAGGATGTCGCCGAATAGGTTCGAGGCGACGATGACATCGAACTCATGCGGGCGTTGTACGAGCTCTGCCGCCAGGGCATCGATGAGCACCTTGCGAGTGGCAACACCGGGGTAGCCGGCCGCAACCTCGTCGACGACTTCATCCCAGAAGGGCATCGTGTGGATGATGCCATTCGACTTGGTGGCTGAGGTGAGCTTCGAACGACGCGAGACTGCCTGCTCGAAGGCGTAGTTAGCCACGCGCTCGATACCAGTGCGTGTGAAGACGTTCTCCTGAATCGCGAATTCACGGGTGGTGCCGCGACCGAAGCGCCCGCCGAGTTCTGAGTACTCGCCCTCGGTGTTCTCGCGCACGATCACCATGTCGATGCGCGCATCTGAGGGGATCGTGACGCGTACGGGAACGCCCTCGAACTGTCGAACCGGGCGAAGGTTCACGTACTGGTCGAATGCTCGACGGATGGGGATCAGCAGGCCCCACAGCGACTCGTGATCGGCAACATCAGGGCGACCGACAGCACCGAGAAACACTGCATCGCTCTGGCTCAGTCGATCAATGCCGTCGCTCGGCATCATTGATCCATTGGCAACGAGGTAGTCGCAGCCCCAATCGAGCCAGTTCCAGTCAATGCTCATGCCTGACTGAGCCGCGGCATGGTCGATGACCCGCGTGGCTGCCGGTACGACCTCGTTACCGATTCCGTCGCCGGGGATCGTCGCGATAGTCAGGCGTGAATTCGTCATCGTCAGGCGAGTTCCTGGTGTCCGCCGTTGTCCTCGTACACGGTCTCGGCAAACAGCGCGAGCGAGTTGATCATCGGGAAGTCATTGAACGAGAACAGGAACGCCGGGTTGGAGGCATCGTCATTGTGATGCTCGTGCCACGACCAGGACGGCACGACGAAGATGTCATGCTCCTTCCAGTCATAGCGCTTGCCGTCGATGATCGAATGTCCCTTGCCCTCAGCAACGTGGTACACCACTGAGCCGGTGTGACGATGCGCCTGGGAGGCAAAGCCGGGCTTGAGCATCTGCATATGCGCGCCCATGGTGGGCATGACCGAACCGCCGGTGTGCGGATTCACGTACTCCATGATCACGCCGTCGTGCGCGGTGCCATCGGAGACCTTGCCGAAGTTCACGAGGGCATCGCGGGTCTGCGCCCACGGGTAGCCGAGCAGAGGGGAGTAAGGCTTGCCCCAATTGCGGTTGGTCGGCTTCAGCGTTCCACTGCCGTGAGTCAGAATCGAGGTGTTGTTCACCTTGCCTGGCACCTGGTATAGATCGGGATGCACTTCATAGAAGTTCGCATCGAGGGCATTGACGAGTGGGATGTCGAGGCCGTCCTGCCAGATCACGAAGTTGTCTGCAGCTTCATTGCCGTGCTCATGCCAGGTACCGCCGGGGGTGATGGCGAAGTCATTGGGGCCGACCTTGAGTCGATCGCCGTCGACGATTGTCCAGGCGCCTGAGCCCTCGATGACGAAACGCAGTGCACTGGCGGCATGACGGTGGGCTGTCATCGACTCACCGGGATTCATGATCTGGATGCCCGTGTACAGCAGTCCTACCGCCGCGGCGATATCGCGACGTCCATCGTTGACGAGGTAGACGACTCGGCGGCCGGCGTCCTTGCCCTGCACGAGAGTTGCGGACTCGACCACGAAGGGGCGCATCTGCTCGTAGCTCCAGAACATCGGGATGCTCTTGGGCTGGGGATACCAGGGCTCGATCTCATTGGCGACATTCCAGAGGGCACCGCTGCCCACGGCGTCGAGCCGCGCGTAGAAGTCCTCGAGCTCGGCGGTGTCGTGCACCCGTGCGCGCCCGGCAATGTCCTCGATCTTGGCCATAGGTCTCACCTCTATATAAGTGCGTCTGGCGGGTATTCCGTGTGGGAAGCCCATCAAAAGGCTACCGTGATCTTTGATCAAATGCTACCCTTTGCTGCACCCTCCCGAGCGGGAATCAACTGAAGGCGAGTCCGGTGATCACCTATCCCCAATTCCGTGCAGCGGCCGTGCAAGCTGCCCCGGTCTTCTTGGATACCGACGCCACGATCGACAAGGCCTGCCGGTTGATTGCCGAGGCTGCCGCCGGCGGAGCCAAGCTCGTCGTGTTTCCCGAGGTCTTCGTGCCGGGCTACCCGTACTGGAACTGGACCATGACCCCGGTCAAGGGCAGTGCCTGGTTCGAGAAGCTATTCCGCGCTGCCATCAATGTGCCCGGCCCCGAGGTCGACGCACTGCGCATAGCTGCGCGCGACGCTGGCGCCCACGTCGTCATCGGCATCAATGAGCGTGATCCCTACTCGATGGGCACCCTCTACAACTCGCTGCTCTTTATCGACGATGCCGGCGAGGTCATCGGCGTGCATCGCAAGCTGGTACCCACCTGGGCTGAGAAGCTCACCTGGGCCGGCGGCGATGGCAGTTCACTGCGCGTCTACGAGACATCGATCGGCCGCCTCGGTGGCCTGGCCTGTGGCGAGAACACGAACACCCTCGCACGCTTCGCCCTTCTCGCCCAGGGTGAGAACATCCATACGGCCAACTACATCTCATTGCCCACGGCACCTGCCGACTACGACATGGTCGAAGCCATCAAGGTCCGCGCTGCGGCGCATTCCTTCGAGGGCAAGGTGTTCACCGTCGTGGCCTGCTCGGCCATTACGCCCGAGATCGTCGACGCCGTAGCCCATGACGATGAGTCGCGGGCGATGCTCGAGCGCAAGCACTCTGCATTCAGCGGTATCTTCGGCCCGGATGGTCGTCTGATCAGCGAGCCGCTGATTGACGACGAGGGAATCGTCTATGCCGACATCGATCTGAACAAGTGCATCCAGCCCAAGCAGATGCACGACATCATCGGTCACTACAACCGTTTCGATGTCTTCCAGCTGCACGTCAATCGCGCCCCGCAGCCTTCAATCGTCTTCAACGAACTCCCTCCGGTCGATTCCGACCCGGACGCCACCGAGCTCTAACTCACCAACCAACATCAGGAGAAATCGCATGCGTTTCGTCACCTACAGCACCGCGGCACAGGCTGATCCCCGTATCGGTCTGGTCGTCAATGGCGACACCGTCGTCGACCTTCGTGCGGCACTCGCCGGCACTGTCGACGTTCCCGTGAAGCTAATCGACTACATCGCCGCAGGCGAGGCACTCCATGCAAAGGTGCGCGCTGCAGCAGCCGCGGGCTCCTGGGCAGCAGGCACCACCACGCCGCTCGCCGATGCCCGCCTGCACGCACCGCTGCGCCCGGGCAAGGTCGTCGGTGTTGGCCTCAACTACGTCGAGCATGTCGAGGAGTCCAGCCGCACTCTTGACACTGACAAGGAACTCCCGACCCGCCCCGTGCTGTTCAGCAAGCCCGGCACCGCAGTCGTCGGCCCCAATGAGCCCATTCAGCACAACGGTGCGATGACTCAGCAGCTCGACTGGGAGTGCGAGCTGGCCGTGGTCATGGGTGCCGCAGCTCGCAACGTCAGCGAAGCCGATGCCCTCAAGCATGTGTTCGGCTACAGCATCGTCAACGACATCAGCGCACGCGACCAGCGTCGCTCCGGCCAGTGGTTCTTCTCCAAGGGCCAGGATTCCTACTGCCCGTTCGGCCCGATGATCGTCACCACTGACGAGATCACCGACCCGCACACCCTGCAGCTCTCGCTTACCGTCAATGGCGATCAGCGCCAGAATGGCAACTCCAAGCACATGCTCTTCAAGATCCCGACGCTGATCGCCGACATCAGCTCAGGCGTCACCCTCGAGCCCGGCGATGTCATCGCCACCGGCTCGCCGCAGGGCGTAGGCGCAGCGATGAACCCGCCGACCTTCTTGCAGCCCGGTGATGTCGTGGCATGCACGATCGATGCGATCGGCACGCTCAGCAACCCGGTCGTGGCGGTCTAACATGGCAAAGACCAACTTCCGTGTCGGCCTCATCGTGCCGAGCTCGAACGTCACCATGGAAACCGAGATCCCGGCGATGCTGCGCGCCCGCGAGGCAGTAGAGCCCGAGCGCTTCACTTTCCACTCCTCGCGCATGCGCATGAAGTCGGTGACCAAGGAAGAACTTGAGGCCATGGACGACGCCTCAGATCGCTGCGCGGTCGAGCTCTCCGATGCCCAGGTCGATGTCATGGGCTACGCGTGCCTGGTCGCGATCATGACCCGTGGCGCCGGCTACCACTGTGTCTCGCAGGAACGACTGGGCAAGATCGCAGTCGCTGAGGGGTGTGATGCAAGCGTGGTCACCAGCGCGGGCGCACTGATGGACGCGCTGAACCTGATGGGTGCCAAGAAGGTCGCCCTCATCGCGCCGTACATGCTCCCGCTCACGCAGCAGGTCGTTGCCTACATCGAGAATGGTGGCATTGAGGTCACTGACT
>JBIJBU010000131.1:0-5122 GCA_044345075.1 Candidatus Nanopelagicales bacterium
GCTTGGGAAGGGTCACCCGAGCTAGAGATGCTGCTGGTGACAGTTGTGGAAGCTGGTTTGGCACAAAGAAGGGTTTGCCTCGACGATCGACATGCTGCTCGAAATCAAGAACCGAAATGGCGACTAGCCGCTGGCCGTTTGCGGCCAGGAGCCTCTCGAGGGTGTCGAGGGTGGGGCTTCTCCGGCCATGTTCAAAGGCCGAGACATTGGGACGCGAGGTGCCCGCCAACCGAGCGACCTCGGCCTGAGTGAGGCCCGAGACACGGCGGGCCTCTGAAAGCAGGGACGACACGACACCTCCAATGTATCGTTTTCGATACTATCACAGATGACAATGATTCCAGCAGTGTGTCTGGGTCTTCCCGCGGTTAGAACGCCCGAATCGGGCGCGCCTTCAAGCTATAGCTGGTCGCTTCTGAACTCGTCGCGGCGCCGGCAGTAAAGACCTGCACCCATGCTTGCGTCGCGTTGTTGAGAGACGAGCTCCAGTACTGCTGCCCGTTCTCTAGCCCATAGGCACCGGCGGCAAAGCCGGCATCCTGCGAACCGGAGCAGGCCACTGATGGCGCTGCAGGAGCGCTCGGATTCCGCGAGTAGTTGCACAGAGCATTCAACTCATCCTTAGAGGGGATGTACCACTGCCCGGCGCTGCCATTGGTTCCGGCGTACGCGGCGGCGAGATTGGCAGCGCCAGCCGAACAGGTGGCAGCCATGGCGGCCGAATTAGCTGAGCCTGTACCGATCGCCGTTCCGCCGGCACCGGTAACGGTCGACGGGTACTCGCGGCACCAGTCGATACCCGGATCACCGGCAAGGAATCGCCACGTGCGCGGAGCTACCTCGTAGTGCACGCCGTTAGAGATCAAGAAGACAAGACCGCCGCCGGGGCCGATTGAGCCGAGCGGGTACGGGTCACCACTACGTGCCCACGTGATCGCCCGCGTGCAGGTCCAGCCTCCGCTGCCCCCATTGGCCCACTGCTCCCATGACGGATGCCAACTGGAATCTGTTCCCCACGATGCCTGCCATGGAGTCTCGCCGGGTTGAGCGGTGCAGGCCTCGGTCTGGCTCGAGCGCTGATACGACTGGGTCCAGACCATGTCGGCGGAGGCTGAGTTGGCACCGATCAGCAGGCCTGCAACCGCGACCATTGCTGTACCGATAGCCACCAGCGAGGTGGTGCGGATAGATCTCATGACCACCTCCATCGATGCCGTTTCGAGCGCTCAGCCTCTTCCGAGGCCTTGCACAACTCCAATAAGGATGTTCAGCGCGACCAGCACGATCAAGAACGCCAGGTCGAAGGAGAAGTTGCCGAGACGAATCGGCTTGATGAACCGGCGCAGGAACTTCAGCGGCGGGTCAGTGATCGTGAAGACGAACTCCGTGATGATCAAGATGAAACCGGTCGGCCGCCACGAGCGCGAGAACGCCTGAACTAGATCGAGGATCAGGCGAGCGATGAAGGTAAGCCAGTACAGCCACAGCACCGTGGCCAGGATTTGCCATACGGCAGACATGACGAGCCCTAACTCTGGTTGAAGAAACCATCCTCGGCGACCTGCGCACGAGCCTGGTCACCGACATCGACGTTGGGGGGCGAGAGCAGGAACACCTTGTTGGTGATGCGCTCGATGGAGCCACGCAGGCCGAACACGAGGCCGGCTGCGAAGTCGATGATGCGCTTGGCATCGGTGTCGTCGAGCTCGGTGAGGTTCATGATCACCGGCACGCCATCGCGGTAGTGCTCGCCGATGCGGCGGGCATCGTTGTAGCTGCGCGGGTGGATGTTCTCGATGCGGCTGATGTCCATTGGGCGACGGTCGGCCAGTGGCGCGGTGGTCGGGCGACGATCGGGGGCCGAGTCACTGCGGAAGGTGCGCACGCCACGCGTATCGGGCTGCTGCGAGGAACGGCCATCGGGGATGGTGCGCACGCTGTTGGTGCGGTAGCGATCTTCACGGTCGTCGTAGCGATCGTCGTAGCGGTCTGAAGAGCCACGGGAGGACGAAGAACTCCGCGAGTCACGACCGCGCACATCACGACGAACATCGTCGTAGTCGTCGTACTCCTCGTAGTCGGTGTCTTCGACCAGACCGAGATAGACGGCCATCTTGCGCATTGCGCCCGCCATCACCCGCCGCCTTTCTCCGTGGTGCTCCAAAAGCCCATGAGGGCTCCGACCCGTGGGGTCTCCCCCACGTTACTTCAGATACGAGCGGTTCCCGAGTACCGCGCCGCCCACACGGACATGTGTCGCCCCGGCGGCAATCGCCTCTTCCAGGTCATCGCTCATCCCGGCGCTCATCATCGAGGCCGATGGGTAGGACGCCAGCAGCGAAGCCCGCACCGCAGCCAGACGAGCAAAGGCATCCACCGGGTCACCCGGATGCGGCGCCACCCCCATCACCCCGCCAAGCGAAAGACCAGGAGCAGACGACACCAGCTCCGCCAGCTCAGGCACCGACGACGGCACGGCCCCGCCTCGCCCGGCTACAGGTTCAGGATCCAGATTGACCTGGATCAGAACAGACAGCGCGCGACCGGCCAACTCAGCACCGCTTGACAGAGCGCCCACCAGCGACGACCGATCAACCGAGTGCACGACATCAGCCCAGCGAGCCACCGACTTCGCCTTATTCGACTGCAGTTGCCCGATCATGTGCCAGCGAAGCGATGACGAGAGCGAGCCGAGCTCCGCGTGCTTGAGCGAAGCCTCCTGATCCTTGTTCTCGCCGATGTCGGTCACGCCCAGCGAAGCCAAGAGCGCAATGTCAGATGCCGGGAAGGTCTTGGTCACCACGATCAGGTGAACCGGGTCGGTACGCCCGCAGGCGGCCCGAGCCGCATCAATTCGAGCATGCACCGAGGCAAGGTTCAAGCGGAGTTGCTCTAAGCGTGACTCCTGATCAACCGCGGGCTTCATGCCCCCATCCTCTCGCGGAAGGCAACTTCGGCGCACCGCGAGCCGAGACAGGCATAACCTGCGTGCATGAGTTCACCACTATCTCCGTTGGAGGACGCAAACGGTATTGACGTGTCCCTCATCCGGGCCAAGTTGCGTCTCACCCCAGCACAGCGGGTGGCCGAACTCGTTACCGCCGTCAGGATCCTTCAGGCCGTGCGCTCTACGGCACACGCCGGGCTTACATCCGAGCAGCAATCCCCTGCCGCCCCGTGACCCCATCACGGCGATACGAGAACAACGAATCAAGTTCCGCCGTGCACCCCGGCACGACAGAGGCCGTAACCCCCAGCAGCGATAGCTGCGCCAGCACCCCGCCAGCCACGTTGATCCGCGGTGAGACCCCAGTCGGGATCGAAGCAGCAGCCACCACCGGATGCACCGATGAGCGCAGCAACGACACCCGCTCCAGCGGCACGGGGTAACACGAAGCACAGATCGACGGCCCGACCACGGCACGAATCCCCCGCGCCCCGTGAGCCCGCATCACTGACACGGCCGCAGAAACAATCCCTGCCCCGAGCCCCTTCCACCCGCAGTGCACCGCAGCGATCACAGTCCCCTGCCGATCACAAAGAACCAGGGGCACGCAGTCAGCTGCCAGAGCAAGAAGCCCCAACCCCGGCGTCACCGACACCAGCGCATCAACCCCCGAATAAACGCCCGCCGAATCCACGACAGCAACATCACCCCCGTGGCACGCATCGAGCACCGCCAGCCCAACCCCGCCCATCAAGGCAGAGACAGCACCAAGGTTCGAAGCAACGCAAGCAGGGTCATCGCCGACATGCCCCGCCAGATTCAGCGAGGAAAAGGGCGCAGAGCTAAAGCCCCCCGAACGACCGGTGGCCGCCCAGAAGACTGGACGGCCACCGGGTGACGACGGATCGAGACGACCCTCGGCAACGGGATTCACGACTACTTAAGGAAATCCGGAATATCGAGATCGTCGTCAGAGTCGTCGAACACGATCGTTCGCGGCTGCTGAACGGGACGGTCGGCCGGGGAAGTGACGACCGGCACCTCGCCGGTGGCAGCTGATTCAACAACTGCCTTGGCGGCAACTGCCGACACCTTGCGTGCCGGCGGCTCGCCGCCGTCGAAGCCTGCGGCGATAACCGTGACGCGAACCTCGTCGCCCAGGGTGTCGTCGATGACGGCGCCGAAGATGATGTTGGCGTCGGGGTGAGCAGCGTCGCTGACCAGACGGGCAGCTTCGTTGATCTCGAACAGGCCGAGATCGCTGCCGCCGGAGATGGAGAGCAGAACTCCGCGGGCGCCGTCGATGCCGGCCTCGAGCAGCGGGCTGGAGATGGCACGCTCGGCGGCCTCAACCGCACGATCCTCGCCACGAGCCGAGCCGATGCCCATGAGGGCGGAGCCGGCCGAGTGCATGACGCTCTTGACGTCGGCGAAGTCGAGGTTGATCAGGCCCGGGGTGGTGATCAGGTCGGTGATGCCCGAGACGCCCTGCAGCAACACATGGTCGGCCTGGCGGAAGGCGTCGATGACGGAGATGTTGCGATCCGACAGCGAGAGCAGGCGGTCGTTCGGGATCACGATCAAGGTGTCGACCTCGGCACGCAGTGCCTCGATGCCCTCATCGGCCTGAGCGCCGCGACGGCGACCCTCGAAGCCGAACGGGCGGGTAACAACGCCGATGGTCAGTGCGCCGAGTGAGCGAGCAATGCGGGCCACGACGGGTGCGCCGCCGGTGCCGGTGCCGCCGCCTTCGCCTGCGGTCACGAAGACCATGTCAGAGCCGCGCAAGACCTCTTCGATCTCGCCCTCGTGATCCAAGGCGGCCTTCTGGCCAACCTCGGGGTTCGCGCCGGCGCCAAGGCCCCGGGTGAGCTCACGGCCGATATCGAGCTTGACGTCGGCGTCGCTCATCAGCAGAGCCTGAGCATCGGTGTTGATGGCGATGAACTCCACGCCCTTCAAACCGACCTCGATCATGCGGTTCACGGCGTTCACGCCGCCACCGCCGATGCCGACGACCTTGATCACTGCCAGGTAGTTCTGCGGAGCTGCCACAGCCCGTTTCCTTTCGTTGGGCGCGACAGGGGAAGTCACGCTCGACCCTGACCACAAACCCTCAATCTCAACCTGAGGTTAAGAATCGAGACTGCTCGTAGCCGGCGGGAAGGTAGTGGA
>JBIJBU010000132.1:0-5110 GCA_044345075.1 Candidatus Nanopelagicales bacterium
AGCCGGGCGGGCGGTTCGAGAACCGCACTCATCGCCTTGCGGGCATTCGGATTGTTGAGCATCAATCTCCCAGTCGAGGTATTCCCCGATGGTATCCGCCGACTCCCCTCGGCCCGGCTTGCCGCACGAATAGGAGGCACGAGAGTCTTAGACCGTGAGCGAGATGCGCAAAAGCGTGCAGGTGGCGCTGGTCGGTACGCAGGGGGCGGGAGTTCGCACGCTCATCGGGGCAATGACAGGCACTCTTGAACCCTCACCCGCGGGCGAACGCGTGTGGGAGGACTCTCAGATTCAGCTCAGTGCCATGCGAACCGACGAGGTCGCCCTCGAAGATCTCGACCTCGTGGTGATCGTTGTCTCGGCTCAGCAAGGAGTCTCGTCTGAGCTCGCCTCCGTGTGGCACGACGCCGCCGAGCGAAGCCTACCTGCGCTCATTGCAGTAACGCATCTTGACGACTCGACAGTCGACATCGAGGAGATCACGGCCATGTGCCAGAGGGTCATGGCCGACGGAGGTGAGATCTTCCTCCCGTGGCTTCCCATTCACGACGATGACGAACGAGTATGCGGTTTCATCAACTTGCTCAGTGAGGAGATCGTCGAGTGGAGTGACGGGGGTCCGGTCATTCATGCGAGTGAGAGTCGCCACCAGGAACTCATTGAAGATGCGCGAGCAGAACTGTGCGAGTCAGTGATGCTGGCCGTCGACGACGACCAGCTCTTTGCTCAGTACATGGACGGTGTCGCCGTCGATGGCGAGGTGATTGAGATCCACATGATCGAGCAGATCGCCCGCGGACTGCGTCATCCCGTGTTCGGAACCGGCACCAGCCCACATCTACTCGGGGTTGGGCTGCTGCTCGATGTGATTTCAGATATCGATAACCAACGAAACAGCTAGTCCCATGCGCCGGCGAGCAGGTCGCGTGATTCGCCGAGTAACTGGGGCATTGTCTTCGTTCCGGCGATAACCGGCAGGAAGTTCGTGTCACCACCCCAGCGAGGCACGACGTGCTGATGAATATGAGCCGCGATGCCTGCGCCCGCAAGAGATCCCTGATTCATTCCGATATTGAATCCATGGGCACCCGACACCTCGCGTAGGACTCCCATGCTGCGCTTGGTAAAGGCGGCGAGTTCGGAAGTTTCATCCGACGTGAGATCTGTGTAGTCAGCAACGTGCCGGTAAGTGCACACCAACAGGTGCCCTGAGTTGTAGGGGTAGAGATTCATGATCGCGAACACCCAGGTGCCTCGGGCGACAATCAAGGACTCAGGATCAGGCAGAGTCGGTGCGTGGCAGAACGGGCAGTCCTGACCGGCATCTGAATGCTCCGGACGACCCTCACCCTTGAGATAAGTCATGCGATGGGGGGTCCACAGACGATCCCAGGCTTCAGTCATCTCAGACCTGAATACGTGTATCGACAGCGGCGATGATCTCTGCGATTGCGTCGGCGATGGGAACACCGTTCTTCTGGGTGCCATCGCGGTAGCGGAACGAGACAGCACCTGCCTGCGCATCCTCATCGCCCGCAATCAGCATGTAGGGCACCTTTGACTTCTGCGCAGTACGGATCTTCTTCTGCATTCGATCGTCACTGGCATCTACCTCAACGCGGATGCCTGCCGCACGCAGCTTGTCGGCGACGTCGTACATGTAATCGTTGTGCGCTTCAGTGATCGGAATACCGATCACCTGAACAGGAGCCAGCCACGGAGGGAATGCACCGGCGTAGTGCTCGAGCAACACAGCGAAGAACCGCTCAATAGAACCGAACAGTGCGCGGTGGATCATGACCGGACGCTGACGGGTGCCATCGGCTGCTTGGTACTGCAGATCAAAGAGTTCCGGCAGATTGAAATCGACCTGAATGGTCGACATCTGCCACGTGCGACCAATGGCGTCCTTGGCTTGGACAGAGATCTTCGGCCCGTAGAAAGCTGCGCCGCCTTCGTCAAGGACCAACTCGAGCCCTTGCTTCTCTGCAGCAACGCGAAGTGTCTCGGTTGCTTCTGCCCAGATCTCGTCACTGCCGACCGACTTCTCAGGGTCGCGAGTCGACAGCTCGAGATAGAAATCATTGAGTCCGTAATCGCGCAGTAGATCAAGCACGAAAGTCAGCAGGCTGTCGAGCTCACTCGGCATCTGCTCCTTGGTGCAGTAAATGTGGGCATCGTCCTGCGTGAAGCCACGTGCGCGGGTCAGGCCCTGCACGACTCCCGACTTCTCGTAGCGGTACACGGTGCCGAACTCGAAGAGGCGAAGCGGAAGTTCGCGGTATGAGCGGCCACGGGCATCGAAGATCAGATTGTGCATCGGGCAGTTCATTGGCTTGAGGTAATAGTCAGCACCCTGCTTGCGAATGTTCCCTGCAGCGTCGTACTCGGTATCGAGCTGCATCGGCGGGTACATGCCCTCCGAGTACCAGTTCAGGTGCTGTGACTTCTCGAACAGTGCACCCTTGGTGATGTGGGGTGTGTTGACGAACTCGTAGCCGGCCTCGTCGTGACGCTTGCGTGAGTAGTCCTCCATCACGCGGCGGATAACTCCGCCCTTGGGGTGGAATACCGCGAGTCCCGAGCCGATCTCATCGGGAAACGAGAAGAGATCGAGTTCCGCGCCGAGCCTGCGGTGATCGCGACGTTCAGCTTCCTCCAGGAAGGTTAGGTACGCCTTGAGGTCATCCTTGGATGGCCAGGCGGTGCCATAGACGCGCTGGAGCTGCTCATTCTTCTGATCTCCCAGCCAGTAGGCCGCGGCGGTACGCATGAGCTTGATGGCGTTCTGCGGGATGTAACGAGTGTCAGGCACATGCGGACCGCGGCACAGGTCTCCCCAGCAGCGCTCTCCAGTTTTGGCATCGACGTTGTCGTAGATCGTGAGCTCGGCGCCACCGACCTCCATGACATCAGCGCCACCCTCGCTACCGATCAACCGCAGCTTGAAAGGCTCATTGGCCAGTTCGACAACCGCTTCTGCCTCATCGACAACGCGTCGGGAGAAGCGCTGACCGGCCTTGATGATGGCCACCATGCGCTTCTCGAGAACCTCGAGATCCTCCGGAGTGAAAGGAGTCTCGACGGAGAAGTCGTAATAAAAACCATCCTTGATCGGCGGACCGATGCCGAGCTTGGCTTCCGGGAAGGTGTCCTGAACGGCCTGGGCAAGCACATGAGCAGTCGAGTGGCGCAGAACAGCAAGCCCCTCGGGCGTATCGACAGTAACCGGCTCGACGACATCTGAGTCCGACACCAGGGTCGATAAATCCTTGAGTTCACCATTGACTCGGGCCACGACGACGGACTTGTCGCCACCTACCCGGTCGAAAGCGGTCGTGGCCACATCTCTCCATTCATCTGGACACCGCAGTTACCCCTGCATGTATCTCGGTGGTCGATACTGGATTCGAACCAGTGACCCCTCGCGTGTGAAGCGAGTGCTCTAACCACTGAGCCAATCGACCGAAGCCCCACGACTCTACCCCAGGACGATGGGGCATTCCTCGGCCGCATCCCCCGTATTCGGCTACCGTCGGGGCCTCACGACCCCAGGAGACCCGCCATGAGGCTGGCACGAACGCTTGGCTCAACCGTCCTCGCTCTCGCTGTTGCGCTCACGCTGCTCGCGGCGCCCGCCCATGCTGTGCCCACGAGTTCGATCTCCTTCACTGCGTCACCCACCGCGAAGATCGGCCAGTACAACCTGCTCACTGTTTCGATCACGTCCAGCGATGGAGTTACTCAGCCTGAGGGTGGTGTCATCTTCCGCAATCAGGCTGGCGAGATCATCGGCTCCGCCGCAACCGGCCGAGGCAACTCAGTTGCCAATGCGGTTGCCACGCTGCCCTGGTGGCCCACGCAGCAGACCTCCTATGTGTTCACGGCTCAGTACAACGTCGCACCCGGGATCTCACTCACCGGCTCGACCACACCATCTGACTTCAGCATCCTGGCGACACCATCCGGCCAGAACGTCTCGATGTCCGCCCCTCAGATGTACCTCGGAATACCCGCGACGATGACTGCCACGGTTTATCCATCAACCCTGCAGGGATCTGTGGGCTTCACCGCAAATGGATGGGGACTTGGTCCCTCAGTCCCGATTGCGGGAGACGGTGCGACCTTTAGCTTCACTCCAGGTTCCCTCGGCTGGCAGCAGTTCGGTGTCTCCTTTACCTCAACCAACGTGGCCGGCGCCCAGGGACAGGTGGCTCAGTGGGTCAATGTCCTCCCCGCCTCAGCGCTTCCGCAATCCCCGATGGCTCCGTCCACGTCCACCATCGCAAACCCCTCCTCGGCACTAGTCGTGGGTGCGAAGAAGCCGGCGAAGCGACCCGCAAAGAAGCCGAGCAAGGTCGCCCGAACGCTCAGCGGGCGTTAGCAGCAGCCAAGAATCGCCGAGCCTCACCGCGAGTCTGGACCCACGTTCCAGAAATCGAGGTCTAGCGTGGAGATAACTACAAGTTCTAGGAGTTTCTCCATGCGTGAATCAGGCCGTCTTCGCGGCATCATCGTCAAGGCCGTCGCGGCCTCGGCGCTACTTCTTGGCACAGTCGGCATTGCCGCAGTGCCCGCACAGGCAGCGACTATGTCGCTCTCCGGCCCATCGTCCGGCGTGCCCGGCGCAATCGCCACCTACACGCTGACCAGCGGCACGATCGGCAACATCATTCTTCAGGACTCCACCGGTGCCCAGTACGGTGCCGATCAGACGTGGGAGTTCGGCACTCCGTCGGTCGCGTTCACCTTTGCCCTTCCGGGCAGTTCAATCGCCCTTTACGCACGCAATACCGATACCGGTGACATCTCCAACACGATCAACGTTGCCATCGGCAGCACGGTGAGCACCAACACCTACATCACCGCACCCAACGTGGCCACTGTCGGCACCGCTACCAAGATCACCGTCAACGTGGTCTCGCAGGGCCAGACCGCGTACGCACCCACCGGAACCGTGACTGTCGTTGATGGTTCGGGCAACGTCGTCACCACGATGGGTCTCACGGCAGACGGCCGCTCGAAGTCCTACGCCTACTGGTGGTGGACCCCACCGACGCAGGGCAGCTACGCATTCACCGCTCGGTACAACGGTGACGCAGTTGCCACG
>JBIJBU010000133.1:0-5058 GCA_044345075.1 Candidatus Nanopelagicales bacterium
CGACCGAAGCCCGGGTCGGCCAAGATCGCGTCGCGCTCAGCCGTCGACTTCGGATTCGATGACGGGTTGAGGGCGATCGGCCACAGAGCCGTACCGGTGTCGAGCGTCATCTGAACTCCTTGCGAGTGCGTGCGAACGGATTACTTGGACAGTGCGACGGCGCCGGCAGCGATGGCATCGCCGATCTCGCTGGTCGAGCGAACCGCGGTACCGCGAGTTGCGAGGTCATTGGCCACTGCACCCTCGACCCACTGCGATGCCTCGGTGGCGCCAACATGATCGAGAAGCATTGCCAGCGATAGCGCCGTGGCCGTGGGATCAGCCTTGCCCTGGCCCGCGATATCGGGCGCGGAGCCGTGCACGGGCTCGAACATGCTCGGATTGTTACGGCTCGGATCGATGTTGCCTGACGCTGCGAGACCAATGCCACCAACGATTGCTGCGCCGATGTCAGTGATGATGTCGCCGAACAGGTTGTCGGTGACGATGACGTCGAAGCGCTCCGGGTTGGTCAGGAAGAACATCGAGGCTGCATCGACATGGCAGTAATCGGTCTGCACGCCCGGGTACTCCTTGGCGACCTTGTCGAAGGTGCGCTGCCAGAGGTCACCGGCATAGACGAGCACGTTGGTCTTGTGCACCAGGGTCACCTTGTTGCGGCGACGGGTGGCGCGCTCGAAGGCATCGCGGATGATGCGCTCGGCACCGAACTCGGTATTGATGCTGACCTCGGTGGCTACCTCGTGAACAGTGCCCTTGCGTACGGTGCCGCCGGCACCGACATATGGGCCTTCTGTTCCCTCGCGGCACACGACGAAGTTGATGTCTTCGGGACCCTTGCCCGCAAGCGGACCGATAACGCCGGGGTACAAGCGCACGGGGCGCAGGTTAACGTGCTGATCGAGGATGAAGCGCAACGGAAGCAGCACACCGCGCTCGAGGATGCCCGACTTCACCGACGGATCGCCGATCGCGCCGAGCAGGATCGCGTCAGCGCCACGGAGTTCCTCCACGACTGACTCGGGCAGCAGCTCGCCGGTCGCGTTGTAGCGGCGGGCGCCCAGGTCGTACTCATTGGTCGCGATGGTCAGGCCGGCTGCCGGCGAGATCGCCTCGAGGACCTTGATGGCTTCAGCGACGACCTCGGTGCCGATGCCGTCACCGGGGATAAGAGCCAGATTCAGTGTGCGTGACATGTGCAGAACCCTACCGACGCCCCCACTCCGTGAGGGAAAAGGGTGAGGCAGGTCACCGACCCTCCCCAGGCCTGCACTGCTACCCTTGGCACATCATGACGTCAGCGCGCCTCCTCCTTCGCTGCCGCAGCGGGGCCTAACACCGGCCTCCCCGCTGCGGGATTCGTCGTTGCCGGTTTCCCCCAGACGAATAAGCCCCAGCAGCAGGAGTAAGAGATGACGTTCAACCGCGAGACTCCCTACGAGGTCCGCAATACCCAGACCGCATCGCAGATGCCGTATCAGCGCTACACCCCCTTCGTGCCGGTTGCCCTGGCCGACCGCACCTGGCCTAGCCAGGTCATCACCCAGGCACCACGCTGGTGCGCGGTCGATCTCCGCGATGGCAATCAGGCACTCATTGAGCCGATGACACCAGCCCGCAAACTCAAGATGTTCCAGCTGCTCGTGCAGATGGGTTACAAGGAGATCGAGGTCGGCTTCCCGTCTGCCTCGCAGACCGACTTCGACTTCGTGCGCTTGCTCATCGAAGATGGCCACATTCCTGACGATGTGGTGATTCAGGTACTGACCCAGTCTCGCGAGCACCTGATCGAGCGCACCTTCGAGTCCATCAAGGGCTGCAAGCAGGCGATCGTGCACCTGTACAACTCGACGTCGACCCTGCAGCGTCGCGTGGTCTTCGGTCTCGACAAGGCCGGCATCGTCGATATCGCGGTGCACGGTGCGCAACTGTGCAAGAAGTACGCCGACGAGATGGCCAATGAGACTGACGTCTTCTTCGAGTACTCCCCTGAGTCGTACACCGGAACCGAGCTCGAGTTCGCCGTCGAGGTCTGCGATGCAGTCACCGCGGTCTTCGCACCGACACCTGATCGCAAGATGATCATCAACCTGCCGGCCACGGTCGAGATGGCAACGCCAAACGTTTACGCCGATTCGATCGAGTGGATGTCACGTAATCTGGCCCGACGCGACTCCATCGTGCTGAGTCTGCACCCGCACAATGACCGCGGCACTGCCGTGGCCGCCGCAGAACTCGGATACATGGCAGGCGCAGATCGCATCGAGGGCTGCCTGTTCGGCAACGGCGAGCGCACCGGAAATGTGTGCCTGGTGACATTGGGCCTGAACCTGTTCAGCCAGGGAGTTGATCCGCAGATCGACTTCAGCGATATCGATGAGATTCGCCGTACGGTCGAGTACTGCAACCAGATCCCGGTCAATGAACGTCACCCCTATGGCGGTGACCTCGTGTACACCGCGTTCTCCGGTTCTCACCAGGACGCCATCAACAAGGGCCTGAAGGTGATGGAGGCCGAGGCTGCAGAGCTCGGCATCCGCGTCGACGATCACATCTGGGCCGTCCCGTACCTGCCGATTGATCCCAAGGATGTCGGCCGCACGTACGAGGCCGTCATTCGCGTGAACTCGCAGTCCGGCAAGGGCGGTGTCACGTACATCATGCGTACCGAGCACAAGCTCGACCTGCCGCGCCGTCTCCAGATCGAATTCTCCTCCGTCATCCAGCGCGTGACCGACGATGAAGGCGGCGAGATCAGCGGTGCTGAGATGTGGAACATCTTCTCCGCCGAGTATCTGCCCGATCCGGCCGCGCCGTGGGGTCGCTTCTCCCTCAAGTCGGTCAAGCAGGATTCCGATGTCGATGGCGAAACCAGCATCGACGCGGTCATCATCGACAACGGCTCTGAGGTCAGGCTGACCGGTACGGGCAATGGTCCGATCGCCGCGTTCTGCGATGCGCTGGCCAAGCACGGCGTTGACGTTCGCGTGCTCGATTACGCCGAGCACGCCATGAGCGCCGGCGGCGATGCCAAGGCTGCCTCATATCTCGAGTGCGCAGTCGATGGCACCGTGCTCTGGGGCGTCGGCATTGATCCGTCGATCACGACCTCGTCACTCAAGGCCATCATCTCCGCGGTGAACCGAGCTGTCCGCAACTCTTAAGCCCAGACATGACGAAGGGCCGCGGTCATTGACCGCGGCCCTTCGTCATGATTCGTGATCAGCCGACGAGGTCGACCGACTCTGCCCAGTTCGCACCGATGGCGGTGGAGATGGCATCGAGCGTGGCCTTGTCGACAGCAGAGTCAACGGTGAGCACCACAAGCGCCGAACCGGCGTTATCGGGGCTGACCTGCATGCCGCCGATGTTGATGCCGGCCTCGCCGAGCTTTTGGCCGATCGTGCCAACGACGCCGGGGCGATCGCTGTAGCTCAGGAAGATCAGGTGATCGCTGACCTGAACGTCGACATCGTGACCATCGACCTCGACCAGCTTGGCGATGTTGCGCGGACCGGCGACGGTGCCAGCCACGCTCACGGACTTGCCGTTAGTCAGGGTCAGCGTGACACGCACCAACGAGCGGTGATCAGGGCTGACGGTGTCGGAGGTCAGCGCGACCTCAACCCCGCGCTGCTGCGCGAGCACCGGGGCGTTGACGAACGAGACGGGGTCGTTGACGAGAACCTGGAAGACACCCTTGAGCGCCGAAAGCTCGAGCACCCGGACATCCTCAGCGGCAGCCTCGCCGAGTACCTGAACATCAACGCGCACGACGGCGTCTGTGGCCAAGCCGCAAGCGATGGAACCGAGCTGCTCAGTCAGCGGCAGCAGCGGCTTGATGATCTGGGCGAGTTGTCCGCCTTGAACATTGACGGCGTCGGGAACGAGCTCGCCGGCGAGCGCGAGGCGCACCGAACGTGCCACGGCGATACCGGCCTTCTCCTGCGCCTCATCGGTGGATGCACCCAGATGCGGGGTGGCAACAACCTGCTCGAGGGTGAACAGCGGAGAGTCGGTGCAGGGCTCCTTGTTGAAGACGTCAAGGCCGGCGCCGGCAACGCGACCATCGACGAGCGCCTGGTACAGGGCAGCCTCATCGACGATGCCGCCGCGAGCAGCATTGATGATGTGCACGGTCGGCTTGACCTTGTGCAGCGCCTCGTCACCGATCAAGCCCACGGTCTCGGGGGTCTTGGGGAGGTGCACGGTGATGAAGTCGGCCTCGGCGAGCAGATCATCGAGGCTGACCATGCGAACGCCCAGCTGCGCAGCGCGAGCCGGCTGCACGTAGGGGTCGTAGGCGATGAGCTTGACGCCAAAGGCAGAGAGGCGCTGCGCGACGAGCACGCCGATGCGGCCGAGGCCGACGACACCGACGACCTTGTCCGCCACCTCAACGCCGGTGTACTTCGAGCGCTTCCACTCCCCATTGGCGAGGGCGGCGGCCGCGGGCACCACATTGCGCGCCGAGGCAAGCAGGAGCGCGACAGCCAGCTCGGCGGCCGAGACGATGTTGGAGGTCGGTGCATTGACGACCATCACGCCAGCCTGGGTGGCCGCCTTGACGTCGACATTGTCAAGGCCGACACCGGCGCGGGCGATGACCTTCAGGTTCTTCGCCGCGGCAATGGCCTCTGCATCGACCTGGGTCGCCGAGCGCACGAGGATGGCGTCGACATCGGCGATCGCAGGAAGCAGCTCGGCGCGGATGGCGCCATCGCAGTTCACGATCTCGAAGTCAGGGCCCAGGGCCTCGACGGTGGCGGGAGAGAGCTCTTCGGCAATGAGTACGCGGGGCTTAGTCACCCACGAATCCTATCGGGGGCCGTGAGGAGCGCCGACTGAGCAGTCAGGGCTGTGAACGAGGTCACCTCCCCCGCTGTATCGGAACCCCAGGCATGCGAATGACCCGCCGAAAACCGGCGGGCCATTCGAGGAGTGCTAGCGGGCTGCGGTGCCCTCGACGTAGTCGTCGTTCTTGTTCTCGACCCAGCTCATCAGCTTGCGAAGCTCGCGGCCGACGCCCTCGATCTGGTGCTTCTCGCCCTTGGCGCG
>JBIJBU010000134.1:0-5020 GCA_044345075.1 Candidatus Nanopelagicales bacterium
CGGCCATAACCTCGCTAGCCTCGAGCGTCTGGCCAACCGACTAGCGAAGGTGGGGTAACCCATGCGATACAGCATTTCCCTGCAGGCCGAAGGTGACCGCGAGTTCACCCTCGAAGAGACCATCGTCCTCGCCGACGCTGTTGCCCCGCTCGAGGGCATCGCGAGCGGCATGGGCACCTGGGGCTACGGCGCCCAAATCGTGGTCGAGGCCGAGAACTCCGATCTCGCTGTCGAGAAGGCACTCGTGGTGTTCGCCGAGGCCATTGCGAAGACCGACCTGCCCGTGTGGCCGGTTGCGCGCGCTGAGTCACTGGCCGAGGACGACGACTACGCCGAGCTCGAAGACCTCATTCCGTGATCCGCCTGGGCAGCCTGGCCGGCTATTCCTTCGAGGGCCCACGGGCCCTTGCCGGCTGGACAGCCCCTGCGCAGCCCGCGGTCTACGCGCTGCTCGCCAAGTCGAATCCTGAGCGATCGCAAGAGTTTTCCGTCATCTACGTCGGCCACTCCGACGACCTCACGACCGAGGGCTTCCCGTTTCGGCACCCGCGCTCGCCCGCCTGGATCGAGCGCGCCGGCGGCAAGTTCAACCTGCATATCTGCTGGCTCGACGTGCCGGGCGGCACGAAGGCGCACCGCGAGCAAATCATGCAAGAGCTCATCGCGATCTACGACCCCAGCTGCAATACGAACAAGTTCGACAATGCGTGGAAAGAGGAATGGATCGGCGCGTACGACACGAGTGTCACCGACGCGCTGACCACCGACCGCAATCCTGATTAGTCCCCGAACATACGATTGCCCCCAGCAATTGCCGGGGACAATCGTCTTCATGACTGCTAGTCGAGCTCGACTCCCACAGCCTCCATGAGGCGCGAGCGACGGGTGCCCATGGCGGGCTTGTTGGTGCCGTCGTGCACGTGATCATCGTGGTTGAAGGTTGCGCCGGCCACGATGCCCTCGCCCATGCCGTACAGCAGGGGAAGTGCACCCGCAGTGACTGCACCCGTGGTGTTGATGGAGGTCAGGCCCGGGGCGATTGCCTCGGCATCTGACTTCACCTGCCACACAAGATCAGCGGACTCCTCGAGGCCCGAGGCCACGGTCTTGAGCTGCGTGCTCACGATGTACAGGTAGACCGCGAGGCCTACGAGCAGCAGGGCGATGTTGATGACAGTGAAGAGCTGCAATCCGGTCATGAGCGCACCTTGTCCAGTACTCGTCCGAGGAACAGATGGTGTTCCAGTCCTTCCGCCAGCACCAGCTCGACGCCACCGGCAGTGGTGGTGATGAGTGCGGTGTCAGCGGTGTTTGCCTTGATAGCGACCAGGGTCTCCTTGATTGCATCGACGCGCTTGCGGATGCGTGCGACGAAGATGACCAGCATGGTCAGCAGTGCCACGACGACCACGATGACGACGAGGCCAAGAATGTTGGCGATCATCCAGAGGTTCTCGACCTGTGAATCCATGTCAGCCTCCCAGCCGTGTACGGCCACGCTTGAGGCCGGCGATGATTCCGAGCGCGGAATCGATGGTTTCGTTGAGCCCGGCCAGGCCAGCGGTGTTCTTCTCGGCCTGCTGCAGGCGGGTCAAGATGCTGCCTGCCTGATTGCCGATGCGCCAGGCGATGACCAGGATCGGTACGACCAGCGCGACGACAACAAGCACGACCACGAGGCCGATGATGTAGCCGACGAGCCAGCCCTCATGTCCGGTGAAGTCCATGTGTCAGCCCTCCTTAGATCGTGTCCGCGAAGGCCTTGACCGGAGCAAGGCTCTGGTTGACCGATGCGACGGTGGACGGAACGGTGGATGTCTTCTGCACGATGACCTCGACGCCACCATCGAGAACCGCGAGGGTCTTCGACGTGGCTGAGAGGTGCATGACCGCGCGCAGCAGGCCGAGTGCGGCCGCTGCGATGATCAGCGCTCCCAGGATCAATGTGACTACTGCTTCAACTGGCATACCGGTCTCCTAACCGAGAAGCTTCGATACGGGACCGGCGTAACGCACCGCTCCATTGGCAACTTCCTTGATCACGACGTCGGTGGTCGCAAGAAGCTCAGGGGTGGTGTTGAGCTCACCGATGAGTGCGACGCCGCCCGCAAGGGTGTCATCGGATGCCGCGCGAATGCGCTCAAGCGCACCGAGCAGCATGTTCAGCAGCCCGACGAGCAGGGGCACGATGATGATGAGAAGGATCAGGTTTCCGACCATCCACAGGCTCATGTTGTGTCTCCAGTTCTAGCGGCTCGGGGCCGGCTCGTAGGGCATGAAGAACCGCGCGAACACGCGCTTGGCTGCACGTCGGAAAGCGGTAAGGCCGATCGCCAGGCCGCTTGCCGCCTTCGGACCACCGATGGCCATGGGATCGCGTCCCTCGGCCATCGCGGTGATGCGAGCCTTCATGGAGTTGGCGGTCTGGTCGACGAGCACGCCCGTGACGTCAACGACCAAGCCGCGTCCGTACTGCGCTGCAGCACCGGAGATCGCGAGATCCATGCTGATGTCGACGCGAGTCGACGCACCGAGCGGCTTGAGCGCGATGGTCATGAGCATGAGTGCTGAGCCACGGCCCTTCTTGTCAGCGCCGGCAGCGTCGAGCACGAGTGCCTTGCGGGACTCGTCACGCTCCTTGATCTTCACCGAGCCGGTGAACTCGAGCTTCACGGGGCCGGCGGAGATGATCACGTCGCCCTCGTACTGCTCGTCGCCGACCTGATTAGTCAGATCAGCGCCTGGAATACACGCCGCGACCAGCGGAATGTCGTAGAAGAACTTCCAGACTTGATCGACCGGCTGATCGATGTCGAATGACTGATTGATCAGCATGCAACCTCCCGAGGGATGAATGAAGTGGGGTCTTTCTCGAATGCCTTCCTGCACCCCATGGCGCAGAAGTAATACGTCGTTCCTTCATAGTCGAAGGGACGATTCGCGGAGACGGGCTCAACCGTCATTCCGCAGACGAGGTCGATGACCTCGTCAGGCTCAATCATCGGCAGCAATGTGCGCGTACGTGCCTTGAGGGCACCGGCAGCACGCAGCTGCACCAACTCGGCCAGGATCGACACCGCGATCTCGCGATGGCTCGTGTGACCGAGATCGAGACCGATCGGTACGTGCAGCTGATCGAGCTTCTGGCTCGGAACTCCCTGCTCGGCAAGGAATCCGCGAACAACCTCGCCGCGCTTGCGCGAGGCGACCAGGCCGACCATTGCCGCCTCGGCACGAAGTGCCTCGGTGACAGCCTCTTCATCGCCATGACCCTGCGTCGCAATAACGACAGCGGTCGACGGCGTGATCATCGTCGAGACGAAATCGGGGCCATCAACAAGATCAGAACGCCAGCCGACATCGCGCACGAGATCGACGAGGGTCATTGCCATCGGCGAGCGACCTACGACAAGCACGTGCGGAAGTGCAGCGACCGGCTCGATGAAGATCTGCAGAGCGCCCTCGCTCTGGCACGACATCGGAACAGTCATGACGCCATCAGGAACGTGAATGTTCTCGAGATCCTTCTGCTGGCCGAGCCAGATAAGCGCTGACTCGCCCTTCTCAAGAACCTTCTTGGCCTCACGGATGATGACCGGCTCAGCGCACGCGCCGCCGATCCATCCGTACAGGGAACCGTCGCTCATGATGATCGCCCGCGAACCGTGCTGGCCGGAGGACGGTGGCTGTCGCCACACCACGGTTGCCAAGGCAAAGGTGTCACCGGAGCGCATGAGCTCCAGTGCCCTCGCCATGACATCCGGTCCTTCGGCCGGCCGATTCGCGGTCATGAGTGATTAGCCCACCTTCACCGGAGGCATGCCCGAGACGTCCTTGCCCGTCTGCAGTGCTTCGAACACGCGGTTCGGCATGAGCGGCATGTCGACGTTACGAACACCGGTGTGCTCGATCGCGTTCATGACCGCGTTGACGAAGGCCGCGGGGCCGGCGACAGTCGCGCACTCGCCGATGCCCTTGGCACCGATCGGGTGATGCGGGCATGGAGTAACGACCTCGTGCAGTTCGAAGCCCGGGGTCTCCCAAGCGGTGGGCAGCAGGTAGTCCATGTAGTTGGACCCGATGCAGTTGCCCTCCTCATCGAAGGTGATGTACTGCATGTTCGCCATTGCGTAGGCCTCGGTGAGACCGCCCATGACCTGTCCTTCGACGATCATCGGGTTGATACGCACACCGCAGTCATCGACTGCGACGAACTTCAGTACGTCCCACACGCCGGTCTCTGCGTCGACTTCGACCTTGCAGAAGTACGCGGCGAACGGCCACGTGAGGTTCGGCGGGTCGTAGTACGCGTTGTTCTCAAGACCGGGCTCGAGACCATCGGGGATGTTGCTGTAGGCCGCGAGTGCGCAGTCTTGGATCGTGACGCCACGCTCCTGGTTGCCACGCACGTAGAACCGACCCAACTCCCACTCGATGTCTTCCTCAGACACCTCGAGAAGATGCGCGGCGATCTTGCGAGCCTTCGCACGGATCTTCCGAGCGACCATCGCGACGGCAGCGCCGGCAACGGGGGTCGAACGCGAGGCGTAGGTGCCCATGCCGAACGGCGCGGTGTCGGTATCGCCTTCCTCGACGACGATGTCGTCAGCCGGAATACCGAGTTCGTGCGCAACGATCTGCGCCCACGTTGTCTCGTGGCCCTGGCCCTGGGTCTTCGCACCAGTGCGCAGGATTGCCTTGCCGGTCATGTGAATGCGCAGCTCGGCCGAGTCGAACATCTTGATACCGAGGATGTCGTACTCGCGGCTGTTGCCGGCGCCGAGCGGCTCGGTCATGGTGGAGATACCGAGGCCGAGCAGCTTGCCGCGCTTGCGCGCTTCTTCCTGCTCCTGCTTGAAGGTGTCGTAGCCGATGGCCTCCATGCCGACCTGCATGCACTTGTCGTACTGGCCGGAGTCGGTGAGGAAACCGAACGCCGTGCGGTACGGGAACATGTCGTCCTTGACCAGGTTCACGCGACGGAACTCCGCCTGATCCATGCCGAGATCGTTCGCGGCTG
>JBIJBU010000135.1:0-4975 GCA_044345075.1 Candidatus Nanopelagicales bacterium
AAGATGGTGGGCGGCAGGCTGTCTGTTGAGTCCTGCCGCTCCCGAGAGGGATTTCGTGGCGGAACGATGATGAGCCCATCGACTCGCTGCTCGACGAGTCGATCGACGAGCTTGTCGTGTCGGATTCCGTCTTCTTCCGAGCTCGCAGTGATCAGCAGGTAACCGCGATCCGACGCCTCGCGCTCGATCGCTCTCGTCAGCGCTGTGTAGTACGGGTTCGACAGATCACCAATGATCAGGCCCAGCACCTTGCTGTCCCAGCCCGGTCGGATGCTCGCGGCGGCGAGGTTTCGGCGATACCCGAGCGTGCCGATAGCGAGGCGAATGCGCTCGGCGAGTTCGCTGTCTATGTTCGTGGCACCGTTGACGTAGCGAGAGACCGTGCGCAGTGCCACGCCGGCCTCGCGGGCGACGTCGTTCATCGTGGGGCTGGTGCCCATCACTGGCCTTCGGAAGCAGGCATCAGGAGATCTGCGAGATCGGGACACATCTCGCTGATGACGTCGAGTGTCGTGGGTCGCCCTGACACCAATGCCCCGGCACATGCCGCTGCAAGTCGTGCACTGGCATTAACTCCGAAGCCGGCAGCGACTCCGTAGAGCAGCCCGGCGCTTGATGCGTCACCCGCACCATTCGTGGTTACTGGGGTGTCGCCGTATGTCGGGGGGTGGCTGATCTCGTGGTCGGCCCAGAGTTCGGCGTGATCCGCGAGAGCTCGACCTGCGCGACGGAAACGATCGGCACCGGCGGTGCGCACGAAAAGGCCCTGATCTCCTGCAGAGATCGCAGCGACGGCCACGCCCCACTCGATCAGCTGAGTCAGCATCCGATCGATGAGTTCGGTGCTGAACGGTTCGTCGATGCGTAGTGCAGAAGTGAGATCGTCGAGGCTGGGCGACATGACATCGGTCTGCGCGGCAATCAGGGGAAGGATTGAGTGCCAATCGAGTGCCGCGGCGGCTGATGCGGTGTCGATGAAGGAGAGATCGACCGAAGTCGTGACTCCAGCAGCTCGAGCGCGAGTGAGCAGGGCATTGATCGGTGCGGCGTTGTTCGCCACTAGTGCAGGCAGGAGTGCCGGGTAACCGACATGCAGGATGTCAACTTCGTCGATGTCTACCTCGCTGCCATCGAACATCGCATTCGCCCCGATGCTGTGCCAGATCGTGCGATCGACACCGTGCGGTTCGAGGATCAAGCTGTACGAGGTTCCGACTCCGACCACTGAGCGAATACCGCCGATGTCAGCGCCGCGAACGCGAAGGGAGTCGCGCACGTACTGCCCGAGTTCGTCATCACCGACTCCGCACTCGAGCCTTAGCGGTGCGCCAAGGTCGAGAAGATTCACGCCTGAGTTTCCGACCATCCCTCCGAGCTGCATCGACAGCGGCCCGATCTCGATAAGTCGACCCGGGGCAAATCGAGCAGATTCGTCGAGTTGCGGGCGTAGGTCAACGCAGACGAGACCGGCGACAGAGATCTTGTGCATGGCGACAGATCAGGGTGAGACGCTCGCGCCGGTGGCCTGCGAGCGCAGGGCGGCGTCGAAGATCCGATGGGTCAGAGCAGCTTCTTCGGGTGTCACGCAGCCGAAGCGATCGCCAAGTACGCCTTCGCGCTCAGCGAGGTAAGCGGCCCACATCTGCAAGATCGCATCGGAAAAGCCGGTCTCGAAAATGCCACCGGTCACCGTGGGCCACACCGACTGGCTGCCAGCGTCGAGGCGCTGCCAGGCCTGCTCGGTGCCGATGCCCGGCACGCTGATGCGCGAAAAGACCTCGACCTCCTTGGGTGACTTAGTGCTAAAGCGCACGCCGCCCTCGGTACCGATTGCCTCGAAAAGCCAGGTGTTCTTCTCGCCGGGTGCGATGCGCTTGGTCTCGGTCGTGAGCGGGAACTTCTGCTCGCCTTGTTGAGTCCAGCAATGCAGCACCGCGTTATCCCAGGTGTCGCAGGGCACGGGTGTGCCGTCGGGGCCGGGGCGTTCGGGAACGATGTTCTGCAACACGGCGTTCACTGAGGTCGGAGCCCAGCCGAGCCGCAGCGGCACGTGCCAGGTGTGCATGCCGAGGTCGTTCATGACTCCGGCCTCACCGCAGTACTCCACCTGGCGCTTCCAGTTGATCGGCTTCGCAGGATCAATGTCGCTGGAGTGCAGGAAGCCGCAACGGGCTTCGATGATCGTTCCGAGTGCACCTGACTTCACGTAGTCGAAGGCCCACTGGGCGCCGGGGTAGAACGGCATCTCGCTCGAGCAGCGCACGAAGCTCTCGGGATGCGCTGCCAGTGCCGCGAGAATCGCGTTGGCAGCAGACCCGTCAATTCCGAAGGGCTTCTCGGCGAGCAGGCTCTTGCCGGAGTTGATGACGTCGATATACATCTGCTCGTGCAGGTCGTGACGTACCGCGACGTAGACCACGTCAATCGAGTCATCGGTCAGCAATTCGCGATAGTCCGTCACGAGCGTGGTGACGGTGTCGATATCGCGGAACCACTCGAGTGCAGCCGGGTTGATGTCACACACCGCAGTGAGCCGCGGTCGTACGGGGTGATCGATAAGAGCGGGCCAGCGCTGAATCGCCGCAGCGATCTCTCGTCCCATGAGTCCGCCGCCGATGATGGCGACGTTCACCTCGCGAGCACTCATGACGTGCTACCCACGATTGCGAGAGCCTGATCGACGCTCGCATTGTCATGAAGCACTGCCATGAGCGCCGCAGTAATCCCGGCCGGATTCTCGTGCTGAATGATGTTGCGGCCGTAAACGATGCCGCTAGCACCCTGCGCGAGTACGGCGACGGTGCGCTCGAGCAGCGTGCGGTCATCTACCTTGCCGCCTCCGCGCACGAGCAACGGCGTATCTCCGGCAACCTCGATGACCTGGTGGTACTCCTCGATGTTGTCGCAGGGGTCAGCCTTGATGAGGTCGGCGCCGAGTTCGCGTGCCTGACGGACCAGTGAGCGGATCTTCTGGGTATCGCCATCGACCATGTAGCCGCCGCCGGCCTTCACGTTGTCCTGCATTACGAGCGGCTCGACCATGAGTGGCATGCCGTACCGGGTGGCCTCCTCGCGCAGCGCCATGATCGACAGGATGCATGCCTCGCGGATCTCCGGGCGCCCCGGAAGCTGAAGCAAGTTGACGCAGACGGCAACGGCATCGAGTCGTACAGCCTGTTCGATGGCATCGGGGAAGTGATGGCTGAAGATGTGCTCGTCGAGCGGATTGCCGTAGACATTCGCGACGTCGGTGCGCATGACGAGTGCGGGCTTGTTCTTTCCGGGGATCTCCTGCAGCAGGCGTGCTTGTCCGGGAGTGAGCTGAATGGCATCGGGGCCCGCGGCCACGATGGTGTCGACCGCCTGGCGCATGTTCTCGATACCGCCGAGGAATGAGGGCTCTCCGAAGAAGCCGTGGTCAATCGCCACGTCAAGGGCGCGATGTGAGCGGGAATTGAACAGGCGGTTGATTCTCACCGGGGTCATGGACTTCTCCTTTTCGACGATGGGATAACGTTATCCCAGACGTCATATCCCGAGCAGCCTTTTGAGGGAAATTTCCCCGGCTGTCCCACTCGCGCGGTGGCAGGCCACTAAGTTGTCTACACAGGTCGGCCGCTCACGTGCCGACCATTTCCACGAGAAGAGTCGCTCACGTGCACAGCGAACTAGGCCTGGGCGAGATTCCCGCTGGGCTGCTTCCTCCCGAGGGCACTCGCGCCCTTCTGTTCGACTGCGACGGCACCCTTGTCGACACCCGTGCTCTCTATCGTCGGTGCTGGGATGTCGTCTTCGGCAAGCGTGGCTTCGTGATCACCGATGAGTGGTTTGAGACCTGGCGCGGTCACAGCATGGAAGCCTTCCTTCTTGCGGCGCTCCCGAACCTTGACGAGCAGGGCCTGATCGATGTCGAGAATGAAGGCCTGGAGCTCTTCTTCGAGCGCAGTCATGAACTCGAGGCCTTCGAGCACGTCGTGGATATTGCCCGTCGATTCCACGGAACCTTGCCGATTGCGGTGGTGTCCGGTGGACCGCGCAGGGCTGTCGAGCGCACCCTCGAGGGCGCCGGCATCGCAGATCTCTTCGATCTCGTCGTGACCAATAATGACGTCAGCAATGGAAAGCCGGCTCCGGATGTCTACTTGTTGGCCATGGAGCGACTCGGCATAAGTGCTGAGCACTGCGTTGCCTATGAAGACTCGGGCTCAGGCATCGAGTCGGCGAAGGCAGCGGGAATCCCGCACGTGTTCGATGTAAGGCTCGCGTAACTCTGATCTTTTCCGGAAATCGCACCGACAACCCAGGGAGACACCATGTTCGATTACGCCGCAGAGATGTTCCATGTGGGTTATCTCGTTCCCGATATTCAGGTAGCGATGGACGATCTCGGTCCGTCGCTCGGCCTGACCTGGACTCAGGTCATCACGCGTGAGGATCAGCCGTGCTGGACCCCCGATCGCGGCGCCTTCACGTGCCC
Organism: Candidatus Nanopelagicales bacterium; assembly: GCA_044345075.1. Classification (GTDB taxonomy): domain Bacteria; phylum Actinomycetota; class Actinomycetes; order S36-B12; family S36-B12; genus CAIKZY01. Next base: position 4,478 of record JBIJBU010000135.1, read on the forward strand.
GCTTACCTTCGCGTACTCGATGGAAGGCCCTCAGCGAGTCGAGCTCATCCAGGGTGTTGCCGGCACAGTCTGGGATCACAAGGGAACAGGGCATCTGCATCACGCCGGTGTCTGGTGCGACGTACCGGCACTGACCGACTCGCTCATCAACCAGGGCTGGGAACTCGTGGCCGCTCAGAAGGCCCCGGAGGATGGCTACGGCTCCTTCACCTACGTGATGTCGCCCTCGGGCTTCCTGCTCGAGCCCGTCACGATCAATAACAAGGAGCGCATGGAGCGCTGGTTTGCCGGCGGCTCCCTGTAGGTCTGCGCGCTGGTTTGCCGGCGGCTCCCTGTAGGTCTGCGCGCTGGTTTGCTGGCGGCTCGCTCTAGCCATCCCAGGTTTCCCTGCGCCATCCTGCGGTCCTGCTTAGACTGCGGCTCACCTACGAGTAATGGAGCACGGAATGTCTGACGAGAAGTGGTGCATCGACACCGGCCTGGCGATCCAATTCCCGG
>JBIJBU010000136.1:0-4974 GCA_044345075.1 Candidatus Nanopelagicales bacterium
TCGGTGTGCCTCGTCACGAACCCGCTGCAGCAGATATAGACCCTCGCTTGTTCGGGGCAAGATGACCGGGTCAGACTCCCCCGGTAACCAAACCTCTTCCAGCCGCTTGGCGAGGCCGATCACCGGAACGTCATTGATGCCCGCTGCCATCAGCGCATCCTGGGCAGCACGCACCTGAGGCTGGCCGCCATCGATCACGAGCAACGACGGTGGATAGGCGAACCGTTTCCGTTCCTCTGATTCCTGGGGATCAGGATCTACATGCGCAAAACGGCGAGACACGACTTCGGCAACCGCTGCGGTGTCGTCTGCGGCCAAGTTCTTGATGATGAAGGTTCGGTAGTCCTTCTTGCGAGGCAGGCCGTCCTCGAAGACCACCAACGACGCCACTGTGTCGGTTCCTTGCAAGGTGGAGATGTCAATGCACTCAATGCGCAGTGGCGCCTCCCCCAGGCCAATCGCCTCCTGAATCTCAGTCAGCGCGATGCTTCGTGTCGTCAGATCGCCGGACCTTCGGGTCTTGTGCGAAGCCAGAGTGTTCAACGCATTCACCTGTGCGGTCTCCATCAAGGCACGTTTGTCACCGCGCTGTGGAACTCGCAGGTCAACCACGGACCCACGGCGATCACTGAGCCAGCTCTGCCATGTCGCCGAGTCGTCAGTCGGATTCGAGAGCAGGACTTCCCTCGGTATGACAGCCTCAGGATCATCCGCATAGAGGTACTGGAGCACGCGGCTCATGTATCCAGCGGTGTCGAGATCCTCGGCCTTTTCCAGCACGAAGCCTCGCTCACCTCGAATTCTGCCGGACCGCACGTTGAACACCTGTACGCCCAGCTCAAGAGGATCCTCGATTATCGCGATGAGATCGGCATCCGTGCCATCACCAAAGACGACTGCATTGCGCTCCGTCGCCCTGGTCAAAGCTGAGAGACGATCCCGAAGACGACCGGCTTCCTCGTAGGCCTGGTTGGTTGCCGCGGACTGCATCTCAAGTTCGACCTCGCGAATGAAGCGATCCGTCTGGCCCGACATAAAACTGCAGAAGTCGTCGACGATTACTCGATACTCCTGCTCGGTGACCCGACCTACGCACGGGGCGCTGCACTTGTCGATGTATCCGAGAAGGCAGGGTCGCCCGACCTGGGCTGCGCGCCGGAACACTCCATCGCGGCAACTGCGGATCGGGAAGACCTTGAGCAACTCGTCAACTGTGTCTCGGATTGCCCACGCGTGGGCGAACGGCCCGTAGTACGACCAACCCTTGCGCTTGGCGCCACGCACCACGGCAACGCGTGGAAAGACATCGCTCGAGCTGACCATCAGCATCGGGTAGGACTTGTCATCGCGAAAACGAACGTTAAAGCGAGGATCGAACTCCTTGATCCACGCATATTCGAGGGTAAGTGCTTCAACCTCGGTCGCAACGACAACCCAGTCCACCGATTCAGCGGTAGTGACCATCGCGGCTGTTCGAGGATGCAAGGTCGTGAGATCGGCAAAGTAGCTGCTCAATCGCGATCGAAGATTTCGTGCCTTGCCCACGTAGATGACCTGACCGCGCCCATCGCGAAATCGATACACGCCGGGAGATGTGGGAATCTCACCGGATGCAGGTCGATACGTGGACGGATCGGCCATGTTCAGGCCTTACGGCGCTTTGCTGATGCTTTCGCCGGCGTCTTGGTACCAGGGTTCCTCCCAAGAATCTCGGCCAGGAACTCACCCGTGTAACTGCCCTTGGTGGCCGCGACAGTCTCAGGCGTGCCCTGCGCGACAACCTCGCCTCCGCCAGAACCGCCTTCGGGCCCCATGTCGATCACCCAGTCAGCAGTCTTGATCACATCGAGATTGTGCTCGATCACTAGCACGCTGTTGCCCTTGTCGACCAAGGAGTGAAGAACGGCAAGAAGCTTGCTGATGTCCTCGAAATGAAGACCGGTGGTGGGTTCGTCCAGCACGTAGATCGTGCGACCTGTCGACCGCTTCTGAAGCTCTGCCGCAAGCTTGACGCGTTGCGCTTCTCCGCCCGACAGCGTTGGCGCAGATTGGCCCATGCGTACGTATCCAAGGCCAACCTCGACCAAAGTGTTCAAGTGACGCGCAATGGGTGGCACCGCGGCGAAGAACTCCAGTGCCTCCTCGATAGGCATGTTGAGCACCTCGGAGATGGTCTTTCCCTTGTAGTGCACCTCGAGCGTCTCACGGTTGTATCGATCGCCGTTGCAAACCTCGCATGGCACGTAGACATCCGGCAGGAAGTTCATCTCGATCTTGAGCGTTCCGTCACCTGAGCAGGCCTCGCACCGACCACCCTTCACATTGAAGGAGAAACGTCCTTGCAGGTATCCGCGCACCTTCGCCTCAGGTGTCTCCGCGAAGAGCTTGCGAATGTGGTCGAAGACGCCCGTATAGGTGGCGGGATTACTTCGTGGCGTGCGGCCGATCGGGCTCTGGTCAACATGCACGACCTTGTCGATGTGCTCGAGGCCGCTCACCTTCTTATGACGGCCAGGCACGAGGCGGGCGCCGTTAATGTCACGGCTGAGAACATTGAAGAGAACATCGTTGACCAGAGTCGACTTACCTGAACCACTGACACCGGTCACTGCGACCAGACAGCCCAACGGGAAATCGACTGTGACCTTGGTCAGGTTGTGCTCTGTTGCCTCGTGCACGGTAAGAACGCGATCAGTGACAGGGCGACGCGTCGCAGGGATCGCGATGCTTCGACGGCCGGTCAGGTATTGGCCTGTGATGGAGTCAGGGTGATTCAGCAAGTCGGCAACCGGGCCACTCACGACAATGTGTCCACCGTGCTCACCGGCGCCCGGACCGATATCGACGACCCAGTCAGCCATGCGAATGGTGTCTTCATCGTGCTCGACGACGATGAGCGTGTTACCGAGATCTCGAAGACGGACGAGTGTGTCGATCAAGCGCCGGTTATCGCGCTGGTGCAGGCCGATGCTCGGCTCATCCAGGACGTACAGCACTCCTACTAGCCCTGAACCGATCTGAGTGGCTAGCCGGATTCGCTGAGCCTCACCGCCGGCAAGTGTGGCGGCGGGACGATCGAGTGACAGGTAGTGCAGACCCACGTCAATAAGGAACTGAAGTCGCTCGTTGACCTCCTTAAGTACCCGTGTCGCGATCGTGGCGTCGCGCTTGCTGAGCTTCAAGGAGGACAGCAGCGCGGAGCACTCCCCGATCGGCAAAGCGGCAATGTCAGCGATGGAATGATCAGAGATCGTGACGCCCAGCGACAGTGGCTTCAATCGGGCGCCGTTGCACGAGGCGCAGGGCACCTCTCGCATGAATCCCTCGAAGCGCTCACGCGATGCATCGGTCTCTGACTCAGAGTGGCGACGTTCGATGTAGGGAGCGACTCCTTCGTACTCAGTGAAGTAGCTGCGCTGCCGCCCGTAACGATTCTTGTACCTCACATTCAACTCAGTCGGATGCCCATGCATGATCGATTTGCGTGCAGCGGCAGGGAGCTTCGACCAAGGGGTGTCCATGTCGATGCCCAGCTCCTCGCAGAGAGCCACGAGGAGTCTCTTGAAGTAGTCCGAGACATTCCCGCCGGCCCACACCGAGATCGCACCGTCATTAAGGCTGAGCTCTGTATTCGGAACGATCAGTTCTGCATCCACCTCGCGGCGGGTTCCCAGGCCCGAGCAATCAGGACAGGCCCCGAAGGGCGAATTGAACGAGAAAGAACGCGGTTCGAGCTCTTCGAACGAAAGTCCATCCTTGGCGCAGGCTAGATGCTCACTGAAGGTTCGTTCGCGGCCTGGATCCTTTTCACCCAGGTCAACGAACTCGAGAATCACGAGACCGTTCGCCAACTTAAGGGCGGTCTCAACGGAGTCAGTCAGTCGTCGACGAGCCGATGACTTCACCGCCAAGCGGTCGATGACCACCTCGATCGTGTGCTTCTCTTGCTTCTTGAGCGTGGGTACCTCATCGAGCCCGTAGACCACACCGTCGACACGTGCCCGCGAATATCCCTGAGCAGTGAGCTGGCGGAAGAGCTCGGCGTACTCCCCCTTGCGCTCACGGATGACGGGTGCCAGCACCTGGAAGCGAGTGCCTTCCTCCAACTCCAGCACCTGATCAACGATCTGCTGAGGTGTCTGCCTACTGATGACCGACCCACAGATAGGGCAATGGGGCTTGCCGATTCGGGCGTAGAGCAGGCGGAGATAGTCGTAGACCTCGGTAATCGTGCCAACCGTGGAACGAGGATTCCGCGAGGTTGACTTCTGATCAATAGAGACTGCCGGCGACAGGCCCTCGATGAAATCCACATCAGGCTTATCCATCTGACCCAGGAATTGACGGGCATAGGCCGAGAGGCTCTCGACGTACCGGCGCTGACCCTCGGCGAAGATCGTGTCAAAGGCAAGACTCGACTTACCGGATCCAGAAAGGCCGGTGAAGACGATCAGAGCATCCCGGGGCAATTCCAGGGAGACGTCCTTAAGGTTGTGCTCACGGGCACCTCTGACAACCAGCTGGTCGCTCACGCCGCTCTTTCCTGATCAATTGCCTGTGGAGGATGAATGTATAACGGACGCGTCACGGTCGCTGGTCCGGCCGATGTCCGAGAGCTTCCGGGCCTGGTCATCAGCAAGATCGCCGTAGGGCCATACAACAACAATGCCTACCTGCTCCGATGCCGGGCCACGGGTGCCTCACTGATGATCGATGCTGCAGCCGAGCCAGAGAGACTGCTGGCCCTTCTCGGAGATGGCCGTCTTGACTACGTGCTGACGACCCATCGACATGCCGACCATTGGCAGGCACTGGCTGATGTCGTGGCCGCAACAGGTGCCAGAACCGTTGCGGGTTCCGTAGATGCTGACCAGATTCCCGTCGCTACCGACCTTCGCGTCACGGGTGGTGATTCCCTCCAGTTCGGTGACATTCGGCTAGACCTCATCGAGCTATCCGGTCACACCGAGGGCT
>JBIJBU010000137.1:0-4971 GCA_044345075.1 Candidatus Nanopelagicales bacterium
GACCTCAACGTAACTCAGCGCCTTGGGCAGCCGCTTCGGGATAGCGGAAGGCTGGACATCGACGCAAGGATCACTCGGCGTCCATCCCTCACGCACCCCGAACTTATGAAATCCACGAACGGCTATCACTGCACGCGCTGAGCTAGATGCGGAAAGCGCAGGTCCGAAGTCATCCGCATGGCGTAACGAGACAGCGAAATCCGACACATCGTTGGCAGTGATCGCATCGATCATGAGCAATCCCCGTGACGCACACCAATACTCATACCGGCGCAGGTCACGTCCGTACGCCTGCACCGTGTGTGAGCTCAGGCCTCGTTCGACAGCAATGTGGTCGAGATACCCGATCACAGCATCGTGAATTTGCGTGGCGATCAGGCAAGCACCTCGACAAGAGAGAATGCGCCCAGGCCGAAGGCTTCCGCGACGGCGCCGTAAGTGATGTGGCCGTCGTGAACATTCACGCCGAGGGCAAGCGAATGATCGTCGCGCGCAGCCTGCTTCCAGCCCTTGTCTGCAATGGCCACCGCGTACGGCAAGGTGACGTTGGTGAGCGCGTACGTCGAGGTATGCGGCACCGCGCCTGGCATATTCGCTACGCAGTAGAAAAGCGAATTGTGAACGGAATAGGTGGGATCGGCGTGCGTAGTCGCACGAGAGTCCTCGAAGCAGCCGCCCTGATCGATGGCAATATCAACCAGCACTGAACCGGGCTTCATGCGAGAGACCATCTCGTTGGTGACCAGCTTGGGAGCCTTTGCTCCGGGCACGAGAACGGCACCGATCACCATGTCGGCATCCCTGATGGCGTTGTCAATCTCGTACGCGTTCGAGGCGATCGTCTGCATGTGGCCCTGATAGATGGCATCGACATAACGAAGTCGGTTGATGTTCGTGTCGAAGAGCAGGACTTCCGCCTGCATCCCGAGGGCAATGGCTGCAGCATTGAGGCCGGCCACACCCGCACCTAGAACCACGACCTTGGCTGCGTAGACGCCCGACACTCCGCCCATGAGGACGCCACGGCCTCCGTAGGGCCGCATGAGCGCCTGCGAGCCGACCTGCGGAGCCAGGCGACCGGCGACCTCGGACATCGGCGCCAGAAGCGGCAGACTTCTGTCGGGCATTTCGACCGTCTCATAAGCAATTGCCGTTGATCCGGAAGCCACAAGAGCATCAGTGCACTCGCGCGAGGCAGCCAGGTGGAGGTAGGTGAAGAGGATCTGTCCCTTGCGAATCTTCGAATACTCCGAGGCGATCGGCTCCTTGACCTTCATGATCATCTCTGCCGTTGCCCAGACCTCATCCGCCGTGGGCAGGATTGTTGCCCCGGCGCTGATGTAGTCGGCATTCGAGATCGAGGAACCAACGCCAGCATCAGTCTCGATCACGACCTCATGGCCGCGGCGTACGAGCTCATTGACACCTGCAGGGGTTATCGCCACCCGGAATTCGTTGTTCTTGATCTCCTTGGGGATCCCGACCTTCACGACTTCCTCCTTGTGCCCTGCCCTCGCATGGCTCTGCCTCGATAGTAGGCCTGCGGCAATCAATAGGTGCTCGGTTCAAGCACCACGCGGGTGAGGAAATCAGACCTCATGCACCGAAGTGGACACGACTCTCAGCCACGAGATGCTCACGCACCTGCCACGGCGCATCCACCTGTCGCAACGTGTCCCAGCCTCGTACCCTCGCCGCCTTGGCCGCCAGCACTCCCACGGCGGCGCTGGGGCTTCCCAAAGAGCCGTCCAAGATCAAGTCGACGGCCTCGTCCAGCGGGACCCACACTCGAGGCAGGAACGCCTCTTCAGCCTCCCCCGTCATCGGACGGCCGCCTGCGACCTCCGTCAGATCACGGGCAAGGAACACGCGAATAGCCTCGCTAGATCCCCCAGGACTGTTGAAGAAGTCGACGAGGACGTTCCAGGTTGCCGCTTGATAGCCGGACTCTTCTGCGAGTTCACGCGCCGCGGTCTCGTGCGCCGGCTCGCCTTCGATATCCAACAACCCGGCTGGAGGCTCGAACACCATCATCGCGATCGGATGACGGTACTGGCGGATGAGAAGCACGCGGTCTTCCTCGTCCACCGCGATCACCACAACAGCACCCGGATGAATCAGGACATCACGTTCGACAATTGAACCATTGATCTCGACGATGTCCGACCGCACAGACCAGACATGTCCGCTGAAGTCCGGTCGAGAACTGATGATGGGAGCTGGCAGTGCGACATCCCTGACCGGATCAATCCAGATCTCTTCGGGCACCTCAGGCCTGAGTGGATGCCGAGACAACTGCTGCACGCTGCAGGGCCGCCGAGACAAGGCCAATGAAGAGCGGATGCGCGCGGGTGGGACGCGACCGAAGCTCAGGATGAGCTTGGGTTCCGACGTAATACGGATGCACGGCCGCCGGCAGCTCAACGAACTCCACGAGCCGACCATCGGGCGACGTTCCGGAGAACACGAAACCCTTCTCTTCCAGCGGAGCACGGTAGGCATTGTTCACTTCGAAACGGTGTCGATGGCGCTCGTCGATGTACGGAAGTCCGTAGGTCTTGGCGACCTGAGAGCCCTCGGCAAGCTTTGCCGGATACAGACCAAGGCGCATGGTGCCACCCATGTCGCGCTCCCCTGACACGACATCACGCTGATCAGCCATGGTCGCCACCACCGGATGAGGTGTTGACTCGTCGAACTCCAGTGAATTTGCGCCCTCGAGACCGACCACAGTGCGGGCGTACTCAATCACCATGCACTGCAGACCCAGACAAAGGCCCAAGGTCGGTAGGCCGGTTTCGCGGGCGAAAGTCAAGGCACCGAGCTTGCCCTCGATGCCACGCACACCGAATCCACCGGGCACGCAGATGCCGTCCAGGCCTGCGAGAGCCTTGGCCGCACCCTCAGTGGTAGCGCAGTCATCACTGCTCACCCAGCGAATATTCACCTTGGCGTCATTGTGGAATCCGCCTGCCCGAATCGCCTCGGTCACCGAAAGGTAAGCATCAGGAAGATCGATGTACTTGCCGACGAGTCCGATGGTGACCTCATGCGCCGGCTGATGAACTCGACGAAGCAACTTGTCCCAGGTGGTCCAGTCGACATCACGGAACGGGAGATCAAGGCGACGAATCACGTACGCATCAAGTCCCTCGGCATGCAGGACCTTGGGAATGTCATAGATGCTCGGGGCATCGGTGGCAGCGACGACAGCATCCTGGTCAACGTCGCACATCAACGAGATCTTGCGCTTGATTGCTGCGGGTACCGGGCGATCTGCGCGAAGCACGATAGCGTCGGGCTGAATGCCGATGCTGCGCAGCGCTGCCACTGAGTGCTGTGTCGGCTTCGTCTTGAGCTCTCCCGAAGGCCCGATATACGGAAGCAACGAGACGTGCAAGAAGAAGACGTTGTCACGACCGATCTCGTGGCGCACCTGGCGCACCGACTCCAGGAAGGGCAACGACTCGATGTCGCCTACCGTCCCGCCAACCTCAGTGATGACCACATCAACATCTGCCGTGGCCATACGCCGAATTCGGGACTTGATCTCATTGGTGATGTGGGGAATGACCTGCACGGTGTCGCCGAGGTACTCGCCGCGACGCTCCTTGGCGATCACAGTCGAGTAGACCTGACCCGTGGTGACATTCGCTGAGCCATGGAGATCGGTGTCAAGGAACCGCTCGTAGTGACCGATATCGAGGTCGGTCTCAGTGCCATCGTCGGTGACGAACACCTCGCCGTGCTGGAAAGGGTTCATGGTGCCTGGATCAACGTTGAGATACGGATCCAGCTTCTGCATCGTGACGCGCAGGCCACGTGCTGAGAGTAAATTCCCGAGGCTGGAGGCCGTGAGGCCCTTGCCTAGGGAAGAGGCGACGCCTCCGGTGACGAATACATGCTTGGTCTGTCGGCTGCGGTCCACGGAAGGTCAGACTATCAGCGTCTGAAGTCAGACGATCCAGGACGCGCGGGCGGACTCTGCAAGCTCAAGGAGTTCGCGCGCATGTGCGGCGCCGGCGGTGGAATCCTCCAGCCCCGAAAGCATACGAACCAGTTCCGTCACTCGGGTATCACCCGTCACTGCACTGACATTGGAGGAGGTGACCATTCCATCTGCCCCCTTGCTCACGACCAATTGGACGTCGGCAAAGGCAGCCACCTGGGGTAGGTGCGTGACGACGAGAACCTGAGAGGTTCTGCCTAGCTTGGCCAGTTTTCGGCCCACCTCAACAGCGGCGCGGCCGCCGATTCCCGCGTCGACCTCATCGAAGACGAAGGTTGCCACGGGATCAGCGCCGGCGAGTACCACCTCGATGGCCAGCATGACGCGAGACAACTCGCCTCCTGATGCCGACACTGCTAGCGGCCTAGGCGCCCCACCCTTGTGAGCGAGCAGCATGAACTCAATCGTGTCGGCGCCGTGCGACCCCCAATCGGTGGAGTCAACCGCGGACGTGATCCGCACCGAGAAACTTGCGTCGGGAAGGGCCAACTCACGCAATTCCAGGGTTACGGCATTGCCTAATGCGTCCGCAGCTTTCGAACGCGCCTTCGTGAGCACACCGGCAGCTACCGCCACACCCTTCTCGACCTCAACTAGGCGGGATTCGAGGGTGGCAATAGTTGTGTCATCGTCGGCCACCTCAGCGATCAATGACCGAGACTCGACAGCCCAGGCGAGGATGTCGTCAACCGTGGCACCGTATCGACGCTTGAGGGCGGTGAGCTGACTTCTGCGCTCCTCTACCCATGCTTGCCGGGCCGGATCTGCATCGATATCCGAAGCGTACGAAGCAAGATCGATGCCGACTTCGGCGATCGATTCGGAGGCCTCCTTGAGTCGACCCACAAGTGGGGAAAGCGACGCATCTACGGCTGAGGCTCGCTCCAATGCTCGAAGTGCTGCGTACACCGATGCCACGGCGTCGACGGCAGACTGCCCCGCGTCGTCTCCGACGAGGTAGA
>JBIJBU010000138.1:0-4918 GCA_044345075.1 Candidatus Nanopelagicales bacterium
GGAATTTTCCTGACGGCGCAGACAACATCGGCTACAAGGACAACCCTTACCCACAGTTGGTGCGTCCGATCCGGGCCTTTTAGGCCGGAATCACCCGGGTCTGGTGAGGGCATGTAGGGGGTGAGAATTCTCTGGCGCGAGATACTGGATTAATGAGCCGACAACGGCCGAGGGTGCGGGGGAGATTTCATGAAATTCAGAGGCACTATGCGAACCTTCGTGGGTCTGGCGTGCGCCACATCGCTACTCGCGGGTCTGACGGGTGCTGTGGCTTCGGCGACTCCAGCGGCCGCAGCCTTCGAGCCGAAGTTGTCCTACTTCAAGTGCCCGCCTAAGTCGCTGCCTGCTGGCGTGCAGTGCGCCAGGCTCACGGTCCCCTTGGATTGGCAGAACCCCAATGATGGTCGAACGACGACCATTGATGTGCGAGTGATGCGCTCCAAGGAGGGCAAGGGTGGGCTGACCTTCAACCCGGGCGGTCCGGGTGGGTCGGGGATCGAAGCCTTCCCGGCCATCTACTCACTGCTCCCGGATGACGTGGCATCCGCGTTTGATTTTGTGGGATGGGATCCGCGTGGTGTGGGAGGCAGCGGGCCGAAGATCACTGGTCCAGCTCAGCCTTTCGTGGGACTCGGTCTGGAATCGGGTAAGTCTGGTGGGGCCGAGGTTACCGGGACCAAGCCGGGTTCACCTGCTGCCAAGGCAGGCCTGGTCAAGGGCGACATCATCATCAAGGTCAGTGATCGCGCAATAAGCAACGTCGCCGATGTGCTCGCGGAAGTCCGCGAGTCTGTGCCGGGCGATTCGCTGGTGGTGGAAATCCGTCGCGGTGGCGCTAGTCGTGAGGTGACCATGATTGTCGGTTCCGAGGCTTCCGGCTGTCAGTACCCAGATCTATATCCGCCATCGACCGGTCCAGTGGACTGGCGGGAGTTCTGGCAGAAGTGGGCAGATGAAAATGGGGCGGCTAATGCTGCCTGCCTAGCGGCTAACCCAGATTCCGCTCCGTATGTGGGCACGTGGCAGGTCATTCGTGACCTCAATGCGCTGCGGGTGGCGCTTGGCTACTCGGCGTGGAACTACTGGGGTATGAGCTACGGCACCCGAATCGGGTACGCCTATGCGCGCACTTTCCCCAGCAAATTGCGGACTCTGATCATGGACGGCAGTATGCCGGCGGGCGAAACAATCTATGGGCTTGGCACGTCATTTCCGTCCAACTTGTGGATTTCCACGCAACTGTTCCCTGCCTTGGCGGCCCCAGAGACGGCGCGCAAGATCACCGTGATCGAGGATTATCTCGATGCCACGGTCTTGGCACTACCCGATGGCACCGAGTTCACCCGTTGGGATTGGGCAGAGCAATTTCGGTTACTCCTGACGGCCCAGAGTCAGTACCCGGCAGCGCGGGCTCTGATCAACAACTTATACGGGGGCATCACCGCGAAGACGCCGGGCGCGCGTGCCAAGCAACTTGCAGTGGTCGCAACTATTGCTGAAGGAGTGCGCGCAGTCATAAAAGATTCTGCGAAAGGAGTGCCTGTTCAGCAGCTCGTCAACTGCTCGGACCTGCACGATCGCCCGACAGTCGCGGAATTAGCTACCGCCTCGGAACCAATCGCGCGCAACTTTGGTACGACGTCACCGACATTCATCTCCAACTCTGCCACATGCTTCGGGCTTGCACCAAAGGACCTGTCGCCTGCTGTCTCCAGTGCACCAGGCATGACCAATCTCAAGACACCGCCCCTGTTCGTACTGTCCTCTGGTGATGCGGCAACCCCATGGGTGTGGGGGCGCAGTCTTGCGAATACTTTCGTAGGGTCACGCACAATCACTTACGACAGCACCCAGCATGTCGCTTATCTGTTCACCCCGTCGGATTGTGTTAACGCACCGGTGACCGAGTACCTGCTGACACTCAAGCTTGGCCCCAGAAACCTCGGATGCGCGTATTCCCCGGGCAACCCTGCGCCGCAGCGGTAGCAAGGGGTCATTCAGCGCAACTGCGCCGGCTGACGCCTCAGCGCACCACGCGGCCGGGCACCTCGCGGAAGCCGACCGCCACGACGGCTTCGACCGGTCGAGTCGATCGAGAGCGGATCAGCACCTGGTAGGTCCCGTCGACGCCCACTCCGGACAGTCTCGCCAGGTACAGGTACTTCTTTCCGGAGTAGGGCTCGAGGAACGGCGAGCGCTCCTCAGGTGTGAGGATCGTGCGGTTCCCGCGTGGGTCGGTGATGACGACTTCTGGCAGTGCGGCCGCGGCGAGGGCGTTCCCGGGTGCCTTGTCGAGGATGAGCAGCTGGGTCTCTAGGCGCTCACCAGCACGGAGGTCGAATCGGAACCCGCGGGTGCGCTGCCCTTGCATGGTGGCATAGACAGCGAAGGACACGGTGCCGTCGACGAGCAGCGGACCGCGGTCGGCCGTCGGGTTTGCGGCGGTGAGCCGGACAGGCTGGTGGGCCTGCGCCGGGGAGCTGCCGGCGAGCAGGACAGCGACAATCACGGCGAGGAAGATCAGGACGCGTCGCACTGAACCAGTATGGCTGCAACGATGCTCCGCCGCAGAGAGATGCCTTCCACGACGACTTCACTCGAGAGGGGCGACCCGTGTTGGACTTCCGTTATTGATTTTCCGCTTGAGACCGCGAAAGCAGATCACTCGATGCGTCCCCGAACTCGTCCCCGCTCGAGCGAAGAAACCTCGTTGACTCCGGCCCCATCGCGCGGGCACCGCTGGTGAGGCCGTGCTCCCGCCTACTAGTTCTGGGGGTAGATGCCATTGGTAGCCACCGCCCACCGATAGCCATCAGGCGCGACGATGAGTGGTAGTGAATTGCCGAGAAGTGAGCCAAGGTAGGGGTACTGGCTCTCCGAGATGACAGCTCCGTCCGCCGGAATGAATGGCGCAGGTAATGGCTGGGCAGTGGTGAAGAGACGGATTTCGCCCAGGTAAGGGCGATCGTCGTTGTCTGAAGGGGTGGGCCAGGATGAGGGGATGGCGTACGCCGTGAACCCCTTCCCCAGGTAGGCACCGATAGTGGTGTCGATCCGCGCGCCGGCATCCGTCATTTCGTATCGGAATCGACTGGAGTTGACCGCGGAGAGACGTATCTCGCCAGGAAAGGCATCAGTGACCGCGGTGTTCGAGTACATGCCCTCGATCGCTACCGCCCACTGAAGGCACTTTCCGTCACCGTTCTTGCCGGTTCGCACCCCCGCCCAGGGGCCGGTTACCTGCGGTAGCGCGAAGGTTCTCTGCCCGTCCCCTCCCCAGGTGTTGCCGAGAAGGGAAAAGAGCCCCTGGCGCTGGTAGATGTTCACCAGCTGCCCCTCGGCTCGCGCGAATTCCCTCGGGATGGTTGAAATCGCTCCGAGACCTATGCCGCCTATCCATGGGTAGGCCCCGATAGTCGCCCCGCCGACGTTCTTGCAGGGGCAGCCTCGGCTGTCGATCACACCTTTCGCCATCCGAGTGCCACAGGTCTTTGCTGATTGCAGGGCGGGGCTCAGCGCATCAAAGTCGGATGTTGCGCTCGTGAGATCGGCACCGGTCCAGACAGCGTTCGAGATACTCGCGCCTGTCAGTTGCGCATTGGTCAGGTTTGCCGAGGAGAAATTCGTGCCCACGAGGATTGCACCCTTGAGGGAAATGCCCGAAAGATCTGTGCCGCTTAGATTCTGGCCCGAAAGATCTGCGCCATCGCACATTGCTCTTGGTGCCGGAATGCACACGAGTGCGATTGGTGGCTTGTCGACCGCGAATGAATCCATCTGTTCTGATGTCGCCATCTCTTCAGTTGATGGATCAGTTGAGCTCTCCGAGGAGCCGGATGGAAGTGATCCCTTGAGCATTCCACTGGCTGCGCTGGATTGGTCACTCGCTGGTGATGCTGCGGTGTCATCGCTCTCAGAAGATGCTGAGCCGCATGCGGTCAGGAGTAGTCCGGCAATCAATACCTGAGCCAAAACCGATGCCTTCATGCCTATTCCCGCCTTAACCGCAGTGATGGACTCCTCAGTGTAGAGACTGCATTGGCAAATGAAGGGGATGTCTACGTCCCTGACAAAGAATTCGACGGCAAGGTTGAGGATTCATCTGGGCGAAATCATCAGTTCAGTTCAGTTCCGTGAAGTAGCTCCCGGCCGTGCGAAGCACCGCGGCGTGCCCGGAGTTTTGGTGAAGCTTGCCGGGCGAGCCAGGGAGTTGCTCATCTCCGTTTGTCTCGATCGGCGCCCTTGCGCCAGGCCGAGAAGGAACCGGCTGCCCCACCATGCGGCTTTACGAGCCAAGGCCACGGGTGCACTTCGCTCGGCTTGATGAGGTCAGCTCTGCGATGCCAACCCGGTACTGGCGCGAAGGTCGTGGCAACCCCACCGCCTCTCAACACGTCAATCGGATTACCTCGCCAGATCTGCACCTCACGACGAGTGGCGAGATCAGCAAGACTCTCAGTCAAGAACACCAGTCGTTTGCCCGTGAGCTTGAGTCTGCTCAAGAGTGCTTCATCGAAGACGAAGATCGCGGGCGCATCAGGATGGGCCGACATGGCTGGATCGTCATCGCCGAGGGACTCTGCGGTGAGCCACACACGTTCGACGGATGCAGTGGGCGTTGCCTTGTCGGGGCCTGCTGTTGCGCTCGGGTCGATGTCTCCGAGTACTCCGGCAGGCGCAGGCACACGCTGCAATTCCGGATCATCGGGATACGACTGGATTGGGCAGGCCTTGCGCAAGGCGCAACTGCCGCATAGGCCTGGTGCCCGACGCTCAACTTGCGCACGCGCGAATCCGTAAGCCTTGCCGGTGCCCGAGCCCACTGTCCACTGCCAACCCAGCCGGTTTGCAGCTCGTGATCCGTCAAGCAGGTGGCGGAAGAAGAGGTCTTCGCCATCGCGCCACCCATAACCGTGAC
>JBIJBU010000030.1:0-16496 GCA_044345075.1 Candidatus Nanopelagicales bacterium
GGCTCACTGCTGGCCTCGGCGTGGTTCGCCGTGGCCTCGGCGGAGCTTGTGAGGGCAGCAGCCGAATCACGTGCGGGGGAGACCCTCGCTGATTTCGGCGACTATTCGATCACCTGGTGGTGGATCCCGACCCTGCTGGGCTCCGTGCTCGTGCTTGCTGCGGGAGCGTTGACGTGCGCTCGGGGCCGCAACTGGCCGGGTCTGGGCCGCAAATACGACCGCGCGAACCCACGCCAGCTCAGCGACTGGCAGGCCCTTGATGAGGGGCTGGATCCGACCCTTGACCCGTGATTCGGGCATGTGACCCGGTCATGTGATGCATGCCTCGCGCCTCGCGGCACGGTTTGGGCGCTGGTGATCTGGTTAGATTGCGCCATGACCAGTGAGCATGAAGAAGGCCATGGATCGACCCCCGCCGCGTGGACTGTCGTCGTGTTCACGACGATCGCCTTCACCCTCGGCACCCTCGGCGTCATGCTCGCCAACTGGGTGATGTTCTGGGTCGGCGCTGGTGTCCTGGTGCTCGGCGCTGTGGTTGGCAAGGTCATGCAGATGGCCGGCCTCGGAAAGAAGCGTCCCGCGCACGCCTGACCGCTTCGCCTGCACACCGCTTCGCTCGCAGTGAATCCTTACCTGCACCGAACACTTCCTTGACCCCCACACGACCCCACGGCGTGCGCGCTCTCGCGTATCCATGACAAGGTGGGATCGTGGAAACCGTCAAGGGACTCGTACTCGTCGTTGAAGACGAACGAGCGATCTCTGATCTGCTGCGCATGTATCTCTCGCGCGAAGGCTTCGGGGTTCACGTGGAGTCCGATGGCGTTGCCGGTCTCGCGGCCGCACGCAACCTCCACCCTGTTGCGATCATCCTCGACGTAGGCCTTCCCGGCATGGATGGCACCGAGGTCTGCCGCCAGCTGCGCGCCGACAACGACTGGGTGCCGGTGCTGTTCTGCACCGCCCGCGACGACGAAGTCGATCGTGTACTCGGCCTTGAGCTCGGCGCCGATGATTACGTCACCAAGCCGTTCAGTCCGCGCGAGATCGTCGCGCGAGTGAAGTCCGTGGTGCGCCGTGCCACCCGCGCCCAGATGGGCGAGGGCCCGCTCGTGCTCGGCGAGATTTCCCTCGATCAGGTCACCCGCCGTGCGTTTGTCGCAGGGGAGCCCCTGGATTTCACCGCGACCGAGTTCGATCTGCTTGCCCACCTGATGAGCAATCCTGGCCGCGTGTATTCGCGTGAGCAGTTGCTTGCTGAGGTGTGGGGCTATGCGGCTGTTGTCGGCACGCGCACTGTTGATGTGCATGTCGCGCAGGTGCGCTCGAAGCTCGGCGATCACAGTCCGATCCGCACGGTGCGTGGCGTGGGCTACTCCGCGGAACTTTCCACTGATCTCTCGTCATGACTCCTGAGGCCATCGCTGATCGACAGAGCATCGTCACCCGCACGGTGCTGATGACGAGCGCGATCGCAGCGCTCGCGATCGTGATCGCCGGCATGATCTCGTATCCGCTGGTGCGCTCGACTGCGCTGACCCAGGCGCACAATTCACTGGCGCGGCTCGCCGATCTCACGGTCTCCGCCCTAGAGCGCGACTCGTTCGTGGGAGGGCGCAACGCGCCGCTGCCGGGCCCGCTGGCCGAGACCTTGCAGGCCGAGGATGTCACCGGCTACATCGTCATGAGCGGAGTCTCAGAAGTTCCGGGCATGACGCGAAAGCAGGTTGATCGCGTGCTTGCCGGCCTGCCTGTCACCACCGAGGGTCGAACCCCAGAGGGCGAGGTGCTCGTCGAGGCACGACCCTTCGGCATTGGCATGGCAGTCGTGCTCGAGCAGCCAGTCTCGGTTGTTGGTGTCACGGCAATCGACGTGATCCGCAGGGTCGTGATCGCGTTGATCCTCGGCCTGCTGATCGCGATTCCGATCGGCTACGTGGCTGCACGCAGGCTCACGCGGCCGCTGCGTGCAGCGCGTGACGCGGCCAATGAGATGGCCAAGGGCTCTCGCGATGTTCGACTTGAACCCGAAGGCCCTCAGGAGATCGCCGACATAGCCGTGTCACTCAATCGACTCAGCGCTGCGCTGTCGGTATCCGAAGGGCGTCAGCGCGACTTCCTGCTCTCCGTCTCGCACGAACTGCGCACTCCGCTGACCGCAGTAAAGGGATACGCCGAGGCAATGGCCGATGGCGTGGTGCCCGCTGAAGATGTCGAGCGCACGGCCCAGACAGTCGTGGCTGAGGCGGAGCGGCTCGACCGACTCGTCAGTGATCTGCTCGATCTCGCGCGTCTGGGCGCAGTCGACTTCCGGGTGAACCCGGTGGCAACCGATATCGACGAACTCCTCGCCGACGCCGCGCTGGTATGGGCTGATCGCGCCGCGAAGCATGATGTCGAGCTAAGAGTTGAACGGCCGGAGCAACCTCTAATCGTCACGACTGATCCGATGCGGGCTCGTCAGATCATCGACAACCTCGCCGAGAATGCGCTGCGCGTATCGCCTGCTGGCTCAGTGATCGTGCTGGCAGCACGCTCTGACGACCGCGGCGTCATCCTCGAAGTGCGCGACAGCGGCCCTGGTCTCACTGATGACGACGTCGCGGTGGCCTTCGAGCCGGGCGTCTTGCATGAGCGTTATCGCGGAGTGCGCCCCGTCGGCACTGGGCTGGGTCTGGCCCTCGTCGGCAAGCTCGCCGGGGGTCTCGGCGGCTCAGCCGAGGCAGGTACCGCCCCCGAGGGAGGTGCCCGATTCACGGTGCACCTGCCTGCGGCGACGTAGTCTGCTCACGTGAGCACGCAACTGGCCCCCGATGCCATCGTGACCGCGGAGCGGGTCGACACCCGTTCGCGGGGGCGTCGTCTTGTCGCGCCACTGCTCACCGGTGCGATCAGCGTGGGTGCTCTCGGCTACCTGTTCGCCGTCGACCCCAATGAGCCCGGCCATTACCCGCTGTGCCCGACGAGCGCCCTGTTCGGCATCGATTGCCCTGGGTGCGGGTGCATGAGGGGGCTATACGCCCTGACCCACGGCGATATCGCCGGCGCGGCCAATCACAACCTCCTGCTCCTGATCGCGGTGCCGTTCGTCATCGTGCTGTGGATCCGCTGGGTCATGCGTGCCTGGCGCGGTGTCAGCCCGGCTGTGAGTCTTCGCACATTCCGCCTTCGCAATCGCGCAATGATCATCGCGCTCGTGGTGATCCTCGCCTTCGGCGTCGTTCGCAACTTCGTGCCGTATCTCGACGCTGCCGCCTGAGCCGCTCGTACCGCCAACTCTTGTGCGGTACTCGCCGCTCGTACCGCCAACTCTTGTGCGGTACTCGCCGCTCGTACCGCCGACAGGCAGCCTCACTCACGACAGATACCCTTAACCCATGACCGTTCTCGACGATATCTGCGCCGGAGTGCGCCTTGATGTCGCCCAGCGCGAGGCGGAATTGAGCCTCGACGAGGTCATGGCCCTGGCCGCCACGGCTGCCCCGGCACGCGATGTCGCGTCCGTCTTGCGCCGCCCTGGCATGAGCGTGATCGCCGAGGTCAAGCGCACCAGCCCGAGCAAGGGTGATCTTGCGCCCATCGCCGATCCTGCAGCATTGGCCGCAGACTACGAGGCGGGTGGCGCTTCGGTCATCAGCGTGCTTACTGAGGAGCGCCGTTTCAACGGGAGCCTGGCCGATCTTGATGCGGTGCGCGCACGCGTAGGCATCTCAGTTCTTCGCAAGGACTTCATGGTCAGCAAGTACCAGATCTTCGAGGCAAAGGCTCACGGCGCTGATCTCATCCTTCTTATCGTCGCCGCGCTGACCCAGGAAGAACTCGTCTCGATGCTCGCCCTCGCCGAGTCACTTGGTCTCAGCGTGCTGGTCGAGGTGCATGACGAAGCGGAGACCAAGCGTGCCGTTGCTGCCGGCGCCACCATCATCGGCGTCAACGCCCGCAACCTGAAGACCCTCGAGGTCGATCGATCAACCTTCGAGCGCATCGCACCGCTGATTCCGAATACCTGTATCAAGGTCGCCGAGTCGGGCGTGCGCGATGGCGACGATGTTCGGTACTACGCATCACTGGGCGCTGACGCCGTGCTCGTCGGCGAGAGCCTGGTCAAGGACGGCAATCCGCGCGAAGCGGTCGCAGCACTCATTAGCGCAGGGGAGTCCTCATGACCGTCACCGATATCGCCGGCCACTTCGGTCCGTACGGCGGACGCTTCGTTCCCGAGGCGCTGACCGCAGCGCTTGATCAGCTCGATGCTGCGTTCCGCGCCGCCATCGTCGATGAGTCATTTCGCGCCGAACTTGCCGGACTCGAGCACGACTACACCGGTCGCCCGAATCCGCTGACCCTCGCTCGTCGCTTCGGTGCCGAGTGCGGCGGGGCAACGGTGTACTTGAAGCGCGAGGATCTCAATCACACCGGCTCGCACAAGATCAACAATGTGCTCGGTCAGGCACTGCTTACCAAGCGCATGGGCAAGACCCGCGTCATCGCCGAGACCGGTGCGGGTCAGCATGGTGTTGCCACGGCAACCGCCGCTGCGCTGATGGGTCTTGAGTGCACGGTCTACATGGGCGAGGCCGACACCAAGCGCCAGGCACTCAATGTCGCGCGCATGCGACTGCTCGGCGCAGAGGTCGTGCCGGTCACCATCGGCTCGCGCACTCTCAAGGATGCCATCAACGAGGCCATGCGTGACTGGGTCAGTTCCGTTGAGCACACGCACTACTGCCTGGGCACGGTTACCGGCCCGGCACCTTTCCCCGAGATGGTGCGTTACTTCCACTCGGTCATCGGCCGCGAGGCACGTGTGCAGATCCTCGAGGCCGAGGGGCGTCTTCCCGATGCTGTTGCAGCTTGCGTGGGCGGTGGCTCGAATGCGATGGGCCTGTTCAGCGGGTTCATCAATGATGAGTCGGTGCAACTGCGCGGCTACGAGGCCGGCGGGCAAGGCATCGAGACGGGCAAGCATGCGGCCCGCTTCGCGCAGGGCTCACCCGGCGTACTGCACGGCGCACGCACGTACGTGATGCAAGACCAGTGGGGCCAGACCATCGAGTCGCACTCGATCAGCGCGGGCCTGGACTACCCGGGCGTCGGCCCCGAGCATGCGTGGTTGCACGACACGGGTCGCGCGATCTACGAGTCGGTCACCGACTCCGAGGCGATGGATGCCTTCGCAGTGCTGTGCCGCACTGAAGGCATCATTCCCGCGATCGAGACCGCTCACGGGCTTGCCGGCGCAATGCGTCTGGGCAAGCAGATGGGTCCGGGCGGACTGATCATCGTCAATCTCTCCGGTCGCGGCGACAAGGATGTCGCCACGGCGGCCCGCTGGTTCGGCATGGATCTTGGTGCCGGAGTCGAAGTGTCGGAGGGGCGATGACCCGCCACGCCTCACTGGCTGCTGCCTTTGCGCACGCGAAGTCCGAGAACCGCGCTGCACTGATTGGCTACCTGCCTGCAGGTTTCCCGAATGCCGCTGACAGCGTGCGCCTGATCAACCAGATGGTCGAGAGCGGCTGCGACATCATCGAGGTCGGTCTTCCGTACTCCGATCCGCTAATGGACGGCCCCGCTATTCAAGAGGCAGTCGACATTGCATTGCGTGGCGGCACTACGCCCGAGACAGTTCTCGAGGTTGTCGAGCAGGTTGTCGCCGCGGGTGCCACGGCAGTCGTCATGTCGTACTGGAATCCGATCGAGCGCTACGGCGTTGATCGCTTCGCGACGCGGCTCGCAGCGGCTGGTGGACTGGGCGTCATCACGCCAGATCTGACCCCGGAAGAAGCAGGCGACTGGATCACCGCGACAGATGCGCACGGCATCGAGCGCATCTTTCTGGTTGCGCCGTCATCGACCGATGCGCGTATTGCGAAGGTCGTCGAGTCGACGTCCGGCTTCGTCTACGCGGCATCCACTATGGGCGTCACGGGTGCCCGCACGACCCTCGGCACGGCCGCGGGTGAACTGGTCGCCCGCACCCGGCCTGCCACTGAGCTTCCGATCTGCGTGGGCGTCGGCGTCTCGACTGGGGAGCAGGCCGCCTCTGTTGCCTCCTACGCCGACGGAGTTATCGTGGGATCAGCCTTCGTCAAGCGAGTGCTCGACGCGGCCACGATCGATGATGCCTGCATCGCGATCGACACATTGACCCGAGAACTGGCCGAAGGAGTTCGAGCATGAGGAAGATCTGGGGCAACCCGTGGATCGGCCTGGTCTTCCGACTCGTGCTTGCCGGCGTGCTCATCTACGCGGGCGCGATCAAGCTCTTCGAGCCTGACGGCGCGCGCGACGCGATCGTGGCCTACCGCATCTTCGGCGGCAGCATCCCAAGCATCCTGGGCTGGGTCATGCCCATCGCCGAGGTGATTATCGGCCTGCTGCTGCTCATCGGCCTTTTCGTGCGCTGGGCCGGATTCCTCACCGCCTGCCTGATGACGGCATTCGTTCTCGGAATCGCGAGTGTGTGGGCCCGCGGCTACAACATCGACTGCGGCTGCTTCGGCGGCGGCGGTGATGTCTCCGAGGAGGGTCGCACCGGGCGCTACACCGCCGCGATCCTGCGCGATCTGCTCTTCGTGGGGATGGGCGTCTGGCTGGTCGCGTGGCCCCGCACGAAATTCGGGCTGGATATCGGCCCCTCCCGGTCATCGAAGTCCGAGAGCGTGAATTACGGTAGTACAGAGAAGTCCACCAGCGAAGGGCACGACAATGGGTGACAAGAACAGCGACCGCCGCGCTAAGGCAGAGGCGGCCCGCAACGCCGCCAACGCAAGCGAAAAGAAGCGCGAGCGCATTACCCGCATCGTGGGCGCAGCCGTCGTCATCGTCGTCGTGCTCGGCATCATCGGCATCGCCGTGGTGGCCAGGAATTCCTCGAGTGAGACTGCGGGCGGCTCTACCGCCACGGCAGATCCCAATGCGCCAGCCCCGAAGGGCACTTTCCCGACCGGAGACGAGTATGCCTACGGCGTACCGTTCAACGACGCCACGAACGTGCCCGTGATGGAGATCTGGGAGGACTTCCAGTGCCCGGCATGTCAGTCCCTGGAAAAGGCCAATGGCGCCGGCATCGAGCAGTTGGCACTTGACGGCAAGATTCGACTGATCTGGCGACCGGCCACCTTCCTCGATGGCAAGCTCGGTAACGACTCTTCGGTTCGCGCCACTGCAGCTTGGGGATGCGCTGTTGATGCGGGCAAGTCCAAGGAGTACCACACCGAAGTGTTCGCCAATGCCCCGGCAACCGAGGGTGATGGCTACTCGGAGGAGTTACTCCTCGGTCTCGCCGAGACTGTCGGGATCACCGGCGCCGATCTCGAGACCTTCACGTCGTGCGTCACTGACGGCACCTATGAGCCCTGGGCACTGAACTCCACTCAGGTGTTCTACGACTCGAACATCCCCGGCACGCCATTGATCAAGATCAATGGCCAGGAGATTAATGCTTCGATTGCCGTCGAGCAGGAGACGCTCGAGCAGGCAATTGCCGAAGCGTCCAAGTAGCCGGATCTGTGGCTGAGCGTGAGGACCCCTGATGACGTCATCTGAGGTGCTCGCGTTCATCCCGAGCCCTGCCCAGGGCACCTGGGATCTCGGCCCCTTCCCGGTGCGCGCTTACGCACTTTTGATCGTCGCCGGCATCATCATTGCCGTCTGGTTCGGTGGGAAGCGCTATGTCGCACGCGGTGGTCGCCCCGGCACCATCACTGACATTGCCATCTGGGCCGTGCCCTTCGGCATCATCGGCGGCCGGCTGTACCACGTGGTCTCCGACAACCAGCTGTACTTCGGGCCTGACGGTAAGGGGCTTGCCGCTGCCTTCCGCATCTGGGACGGCGGCCTGGGTATCTGGGGCGCAGTGGCCCTGGGTGCCCTCGGCGCCTGGATTGGTGCACGTCGCGCAGGTGTCGCATTGCCGCCCGTGGCTGATGCGATTGCCCCGGCGATTGCCCTGGCCCAGGCCATTGGCCGGCTCGGCAATTACTTCAACCAGGAGCTCTTCGGGAAGCCGACCACCGTGCCGTGGGCCCTGGAGATCGACCCGATTCATCGACCGGCTGGTTACGAGCAGTTCGCTACCTTCCAGCCGACATTTCTCTATGAATCTCTGTGGCTCCTGGCCATGGTGCTCGTGCTGGTCTGGGCCGATAAGCGCTTCCGGATGGGTCATGGCCGCGTCTTCGCCCTCTATGTGCTGCTCTACTGCGTCGGACGCTTCTGGATCGAGGGTCTGCGCATTGATGAGGCGAACGTCCTCCTCGGCCTTCGCCTTAATGAGTGGACCTCGATACTGGTCGGCCTCGGCGCCCTGATTTACCTCATCGTCTCGGCCAAGCTCCGCCCCGGGCCCGATGACATCGTGGTCGAGGATCTCGAGACCGCTTCCGAGGAGCTTGCGAACGAGAAGTGAGATCCGAAGATCTCGCCGCTGAGAAGTGAACCAGGGGACCCGAATGGCTCGCTTGCCCGATATGCCCGATTTAGGGTTACGGCTTCGTGGATTTCGCCCCCTGAGCACTGGCTGATAGCCTCAAGGCTCCAGACGGTCGTGAAGCGGGCGCTTTGCGATTCGTGTCGATTATGAAAAGTGCTGCCTCGCGCAGCGCGCCCGAAGGGAATGCAATGCCTCTCGATTCCGCAGTCAAGGCCCAGATCGTCGCCGAATACGGCACGAAGCCTGGCGACACCGGCTCAGCCGAGGTCCAGATCGCGATGCTGACCAAGCGCATCCAGGATCTCACCGAGCATCTCAAGATGCACAAGCACGACCACCACAGCCGTCGCGGCCTGCTGATCCTCGTCGGACAGCGCCGTCGTCTGCTCCAGTACTTGGTCAAGACCGACATTGCCCGCTACCGCTCGATCATCGAGAAGCTGGGCATTCGTCGCTAAGTGTTCGGCGAGTCGGCGCCCGCAGTGGCGCCGACTCCTGAATTCTTCTCCTGATGCCGTGAATTCAGCGTCAGCTGCAAGAAACGATGCCGTTCCACCGGCATCGGCTTCATAACTTCATCCGAAGAAAAGATTCACTCGATAATCCGGGGCGCCGCGACAGCGCGCGCCAGTAGTTCGGTCCTCGGTAGTGACCTCCGGGCTTGATGCCCGTGGGCCTCGATCGATGACCGCCACCGGCCGCAAGACGTGTGCGCCCCTGTCAAACAGAACAGGAGGCACCCGTGGAGGGTCCCCAGATCACCGAAGCCGTAATCGACAATGGGTCGTACGGCACCCGCACCATCCGTTTCGAGACCGGTCGCCTGGCACGCCAGGCCGCAGGCTCCGTCGCCGTGTACCTCGACGACGAGACCATGCTGCTCTCGGCCACCACTGCGTCCAAGAACCCCAAGGACCAGTTCGATTTCTTCCCGTTGACGGTTGATGTCGAGGAGCGCATGTACTCCATCGGTCGCATCCCCGGCTCGTTCTTCCGCCGCGAGGGTCGCCCGACCGAAGACGCCATCCTCACCTGCCGTCTGATCGACCGCCCGCTGCGCCCGACCTTCGTCAAGGGCCTGCGTAACGAGGTTCAGGTCGTGATCACCGTCATGTCGCTCAACCCGCGCGATCTCTACGACGTTGTCGCCATCAACGCGGCATCGGCATCCACCCAGCTGGCCGGTCTTCCGTTCAGTGGCCCGATCGGTGGCGTTCGCGTTGCCCTCATCGGTGGCCAGTGGGTTGCCTTCCCGACTCACGAGCAGCTTGAGGAGGCCGTGTTCGACATGGTCGTCGCAGGCCGCATCGCAGGTGACGACGTCGCGATCATGATGGTCGAGGCCGAGGCGACTCTGCGCACCATCGAGCTCATCGCCGGTGGCGCCACCGCCCCGACCGAAGAGGTTGTTGCACAAGGCCTTGAGGCGTCAAAGCCGTTCATCAAGGCGCTGTGCGAGGCACAGATCGAGCTCGCTTCCAAGGCTGCCAAGCCGACCGGCGAGTTCCCGATCTTCCTCGAGTACCAGGCAGATGCCTACGACGCCGTCGAGCGCCTCGCATTCGCCGATGTCAGCAAGGCCCTGACCATCGTCAGCAAGGCCGAGCGCGAGGCAACCCTCGACGACATCAAGGTCACCGTCATCGCTGAGCTCTCCTCACAGTTCGAGGGCCGCGAAAAGGAGCTCGGTGCAGCGCTGAAGTCGGTCACCAAGAAGTGCGTCCGAGATCGCGTTCTGCGCGACAAGGTGCGCATCGACGGCCGCGGACTCACTGACATTCGTACTCTCTCCGCAGAGGTCGATGTCATCCCGCGCGTGCACGGTTCGGCACTGTTTGAGCGCGGCGAAACCCAGATCCTGGGCGTCACCACGCTGAACATGCTCAAGATGGAGCAGCAGCTCGACACGCTGAACCCCGACAACCGCAAGCGCTACATGCACAACTACAACTTCCCGCCGTACTCGACCGGTGAAACCGGTCGCGTGGGCTCACCCAAGCGTCGCGAGATCGGTCACGGAGCACTCGCCGAGCGCGCGCTGCTTCCGGTGCTGCCCTCACGCGAGGAGTTCCCGTACGCCATCCGCCAGGTGTCCGAGGCTCTCGGCTCCAACGGCTCGACCTCGATGGGCTCTGTCTGCGCATCGACCATGTCGCTGCTCAACGCCGGTGTGCCGCTGCGCGCACCCGTTGCCGGTATCGCCATGGGCCTGATCTCAGGTGAGGTTGACGGCAAGACCGAGTACGTCGCACTGACCGACATCCTCGGCGCTGAGGATGCCTTCGGCGACATGGACTTCAAGGTCGCAGGCACCAAGCAGTTCGTCACCGCACTGCAGCTCGACACCAAGCTCGATGGCATTCCTGCCTCGGTCCTGGCCGGCGCACTGCAGCAGGCACGCGATGCTCGCTTCACGATCCTCGAGGTCATGAACGAGGCCATCGACGCACCCGACGAGATGGCGGCAACTGCTCCTCGCGTCATCGCGGTGAAGATCCCCGTCGACAAGATCGGTGAGGTCATCGGCCCCAAGGGCAAGATCATCAACCAGATCCAGGAAGACACCGGCGCTGACATCTCGATCGAAGATGACGGCACTGTCTACATCGGCGCAACCGATGGCCCTTCGGCCGAGGCTGCCCGTACCGCGATCAACCAGATCGCCAACCCGACCATGCCCGAGGTGGGCGAGCGCTTCCTGGGAACCGTCGTCAAGACGGCTGCCTTCGGCGCCTTCGTCTCCCTCATGCCGGGCAAGGACGGCCTGCTGCACATCTCCGAGGTCAAGAAGCTTGCCGGTGGCAAGCGCGTGGAGAACGTCGAAGACGTGCTCAAGGTCGGCGACAAGATTCAGGTCGAGATCAAGGAAATCGATCAGCGCGGCAAGCTCTCGCTGATCCCGGTCATCGAGGAATCTGCCGCCAGCAATGGCTAAGAACCACGTGTCTACGGCCTCGCGGCCGAAGGTAACAACTCGCACACTGCTCAGGGAGGGCGACGGCGGCCTAGTCCGCCGTACCGTCCTCCCTGGCGGTTTGCGCATCATCACCGAGCAGGTACCGGGCGTTCGCTCGGTGGCCTTCGGTGTCTGGGTAGGCGTCGGCTCACGCGATGAGACTCCGGCCACGATGGGCTCGGCCCACTACCTCGAGCACCTGCTGTTCAAGGGCACGCATAAGCGCGATGCGCTGGAGATCTCCGCGTCGATCGAAGCGGTCGGCGGCGATCTGAATGCCTTCACCACCAAGGAGTACACGTGCTATTACGCACGCGTACTTGATAACGATCTTCCGCTGGCCATCGAGGTGGTCAGCGATGTCGTCACCGATGCGCTCATTCGCGCCGCTGACGTCGAGTCCGAGCGTGGCGTGATCCTTGAAGAGATCGCCATGCACGATGACGACCCAAGTGATGTCGTGCACGATGAGTTCGCTTCCGTTCTTTTCGGCGACTCACCGCTGGGCCGACCGATCCTCGGAACCATTGACACCATCGAGGCAATTCCACGCGCCTCCATTAATCGGTTCTATCGCTCGCGCTACAAGCCGTCCTCCATGGTTGTCTCCGTCGCGGGCTCACTTGATCACGACACTGTCGTGAAGCTCGTCCGCAAGGCATTCGCGCCGGTGCTCGACGACTCCGCTGAGATAGCTCCGGTGCGCAAGGGCGGTAACTCGCGTGGCTCTGCGACCGGCATTCGCATTGTCGAGCGTCCGACCGAGCAGGCACATCTCGTGATGGGCATGCCGGGTCTCGCTCGCGGCGATAAGCGTCGCTACGCGATGAGTGTGCTCTCCACTGCCTTCGGTGGCGGCATGAGCAGCCGGCTCTTCCAAGAGATCCGCGAGAAGCGCGGCATGGCGTACTCGGTGTACTCGTACTCACAGAGTTATGCCGACAACGGCATGTTCGGCATCTACGTCGGCTGCCTGCCGGGCAAGGTCGAGTCGGTGCTGCAGGTCTGCCGCGATGAGCTCAACTCGCTCGTCAGTGACGGTCTGACCGATGACGAGATCCGCCGGGCCAAGGGCCAGGTGCGCGGCGCGACTGTGCTCGGCCAGGAAGATACGGGTGCGCGCATGACTCGCATCGCGAAGTCCGAATTGCATCAGGAGCCCCTGCTCAGCATCGGCCAGTTGCTCGATCGAGTCGATGAGGTCACCTCCGACGATATTCGCGAGCTTGCCCGCGACCTGCTCGATACTGATCCCTCCCTGGCCTTGATCGGCCCGTTCAGCGAGTCCACGCGCTTCTCGGCCATGGTCTAGCAGCCTGGCTGCTTAGATGAGCCTGTGACTATTCGCGTAGGAGTTGTCGGGGCCTGTGGGCGTATGGGTCGTGCTGTGGTCGATGCGGTCAACGCCTCGCCCGAGTGCACCCTTGTGGTTGCCATCGATCAAGGCGATGGCCCCAGTGAGCTCGATGGCTCTGATGTCATCGTCGACTTCACTACCCCTGACGCCGTCATGGCAACCCTCGAGTACTGCATCAAGGCCGGCATCCACTGTGTCGTGGGAACCACTGGCTTCGACGAGACTCGCCTGGCCCAGGTAAAGGCGTGGTGCGCGGCGAACCCCAAGGTCGGCGTACTTATCGCCCCGAACTTCGGAATCGGCGCGGTGCTGATGATGCACTTCGCTGAGATCGCCGCTCCGTACTTCGAATCTGTCGAGATCATCGAGCTGCATCACCCCGACAAGGTCGACGCCCCGTCGGGCACAGCTGCGCACACTGCGAGTCGAATCGCTGCCGCCCGTGAGCGCGCGGGTATTGGTCCCGCCCCAGACGCCACGGTTCACGAGACCGACCACGCGCGTGGCGCGCATATTGACGGCATCTCAGTGCACTCGGTGCGCGTGCGTGGATTGGTGGCACATCAAGAGGTGCTTCTCGGCGGTCAGGGCGAGACCTTGACCATTCGCCAGGATTCCATCGACCGCACTTCCTTCATGCCTGGCGTGCTGCTGGCGGTAAGCAAGGTCGCGTCAAGGCCGGGGCTCACCATCGGGCTCGATTCCTACCTCGACCTCAGCAACTGATACCTGCCGGGCGCAGGTCATGCACATCAATCCACTTGTGTCTCGTCGCGATAGCCTGCTGAAGCCCGACTGCTAGGCTTTTCTCCTAGTCTCCGCCAATGGGGACTCGAAACGGTGAAATCAAGCCCTGCGAGTTGGGGGCGACAGTGGACCGGCGGGCACGGGGGATCCGCCGGCACATGAGCACACGTTCAGGAGCTCCATCGCAGTCATGCGGTGGAGTTTCGTGCTTCAGGCCTCAGCTGAGAGATCAGTGACCATGCGCACCTCGCGCACCACGATCGGTTCCCCGTTCGAACCACCCTCGGCACGTTCCCAGCCCACCTGGATATCGCGGTAGGCACTATCGGGCCCCCAGCCGGAGGCCTGCAAGAATGCGCGGCGAGCCTCGTCGGCTAGCGGGCACCAGGTCACCCAGGTCGAGATGCCTGCGGCGCGCGCATGATCGGCTGCAGCAGCCATCAGCCGCGAGCCGTGCCCCTGCCGGGTCAGCGCCGGGTCGATTTCCAGGGCAAGCAGCTCGCCGGTGACAGCGTCGGCGTCGGGGTCAGCGCACGGGCCGATGGCCGCGTAGCCGACAACCTCGCCGGGCACTCCATCGACCGCGACCAGCAACTGGTGTCCGGGAGTAGGCGGGTTCAAGATTGCGCCAGCCCAGACCATCGAGAGATCGTCGGCTTCGAGGGCGTTGAGGGCTGCCTCGGGAAGAAGCGCCGCGGAGCGCCAGGCTGCTACCTGAATGCGGGCGATGTCATCGACATCGGGAGTTCGGGCAAGTCGTGCACCGGAGGATGACATGGGGCCAGTCTGCCGCAGGGAGTTCCTCCGCGCTGCGGGGGAGAGTGCTCGCGCCGCGGCATGCTCGTGAGCACTGCCTCGATAGGGTTCGGGGGTGAGTGACGCAGCCCAGCAGACCCCGATCACCTTTCGCAGCGATGTGACCGTCGAACTCGTGCGCGCCAGCGCGAGCGATGCTGATGTCGTCTTCGCGGCTCGCGTCTCGACCGCCGGAGAGCAGTCACTCGAAGACGTCAATGCTGACCCTGCTGCGTCTGCAGGGCTCATCAACTACCTCATGCGCGAGCGCCACGGCAGCCCCTTCGAGCACACCTCGATGACCTTCTTCGTCCAGGCCCCGATCTTCGTGTGGCGCGAGCACATGCGTCACCGCATCGCCAGCTACAACGAAGAGTCAGGTCGCTACCGTCAGCTCGAGCCGGTGTTCTACGTGCCCAACCGAGAGCGTGCGCTCATTCAGGTCGGCAAAACGGGTTCGTATGAGTTCCTTCCAGGTACCGATGAGCAGTACGACCTCATCGACGACCAGATGAAGAGTGCCTGCGCGAAGTCCTACGACGCCTATCTGCAGATGCTCGATGCCGGCATCGCCCGCGAGGTCGCTCGCATGGTGCTGCCTGTCTCGATCTACTCAGCGGCTTACGTCACCATGAATGCCCGTGCCCTGATGAACTTCCTGTCGCTGCGCCGCAAGGCCGAGGGCTCGCACTTCCCGTCGTACCCGCAGCGCGAGATCGAGATGGTCGCCGAGCGCTACGAGGAGCTCTGGGCCGAGCACATGCCGCTCACCCACGCTTCCTTCATCAAGAACGGCCGCGTAGCCCCGTAGCCTGCCTGCCCGGAGCAATGGTGGCCGTGAGGCCGCCTCACGCTAGCCTTGAGCCATGCCAGGTCCCACTTCTGCTCAGGCCCCGTTCGGAGTCATGCTCACGGCGATGATCACGCCGTTCAACGCTGACGGTTCCGTCGATCTTGATGGTGCCGCTGCGCTTGCGACTCACCTCGTCGACAACCTGGCCCACGACGGCCTGGTCATCAACGGCACCACCGGCGAGTCAGCCACCAAGACCGATGCTGAGGATCTCGCGGTGCTCAAGGCCGTGCTCGAAGCCGTCGGCGATCGCGCGACGATCCTTGCCGGTGTCGGCACCAATGACACTGCTCACTCGGTTGCCAGCGCGAAGACCGCCGCTGCCGCCGGTGCGCACGGAGTCATGGCTGTCACGCCGTATTACAACCGGCCGCCGCAGGAGGGCATCATCGCCCACTTCCACGCGATCGCTGATGCCACGGATCTTCCGATGCTCACCTACGACATTCCCAAGCGCACCGGCACCGCAATCGAGACCGAAACCATCGTGCGTATTGCCGAGCATCCGCGCATCGTCGCGAACAAGGATGCGAAGGGCGATCTTGACTCAGCGCAGTGGGGCATGGCGCGCACTGATCTCGCCTGGTACTGCGGCGACGACATCTTGAATCTTCCGATGATCGCTATCGGCGGCGCCGGCATGATTTCAGTTGTCGGTCACCTCGTCGGTGATCGACTCAAGGCCATGGCTACTGCCTACGCTGCCGGCGACATTGAAACCGCACGCGAAATCAACGCCTCGCTGCTTCCGGTCTACACCGGCTTGTTCCGCACTCAAGGCGTGATCTTGACGAAGGCTGCGCTCGCGATGCAGGGGCTGCCGAGTGGCCCGGTGCGCTTGCCGCTCGTCGATGCAACTGATGCGCAGAAGGCGCAGTTGCGCGCAGACCTGGCCGCGGGCCTGGTCAGCGGATTCACCGCATGATTCACAACGAGCTTCCTACGCCTCCGGCGCTGCCAGACGGCGGCCTGCGCATGTTCGCACTCGGCGGTCTCGGCGAGATCGGTCGCAATATGACCGTCTTCGAATTTGCGGGCAAGCTGCTCATCGTCGACTGCGGCGTGCTGTTCCCCGAGGATTCCCAGCCGGGTATCGATCTGATCCTGCCTGACTTCACCCCGATCGCCGATCGCCTCGATGATGTCGTGGCAGTGGTGCTGACCCACGGGCACGAGGATCACATCGGCGCCGTACCGTATCTGCTGCGCAATGCGCCTGGTATCCCGATCTATGGCTCGCAGCTCACCTTGGCTCTGCTCGAGGCCAAGCTCCGCGAGCATCGCATCAAGGGTGACACCACCATCGTCAAGGAAGGCGAACGCCTTCAGCTCGCTCAGTTCGATATCGAAT
>JBIJBU010000139.1:0-4802 GCA_044345075.1 Candidatus Nanopelagicales bacterium
CGGCTTCGGTGTGACCAAGCGACAAAATCGACTCATCAAGACAGATAGGGGTGTCGCACGCTGCGGCGATCTCCACGTGACCGACCCAGTCGTACTCAGGCAACGGCTGCTCGATGAGCAGCATGCCGAATTCATCGAATGACTGCAGGTGGCGAACATCGCTGCGCTCGTAGGCCTGATTCGCATCGACCTGCAACGGCATGTTCGGCCAGGCGGAATGAACGGCGCGGATCGGCTCGAGATCCCAGCCGGGCTGGATCTTCAACTTGATGCGCTTGTAGCCGGCGTCGACATAGCCCGAAACTTCCTCGAGCAATTCATCGATGGTCTCGTGCTCGGGAATGCCCACCGAGACTCCTGCATCGACCGCTGGCTTGTTTGCGCCCAGGAAGTCACCGAGTGAGCGGCCCTGCTCACGCAGCCACGCATCAAGAACTGCTGTCGAGATCGCGGTGCGAGCCATCTCATTGCCCTTGACCTCTTCGAGCTTGCGCCGCACGGCCTCGGGGTTCGGATCATGACGAACCTCAGCCAGTCGCGGCAGCAGGAATTCGAGGGTGACGTCCCAGGCACCATCGGTGTACTCGTGCGTGTAACCGGGCCAGTCCATCGATACGCACTCGCCCCAGCCGCTGACACCTGAATCGGTCACGGCCTCGACGAGATAGAGATCGCGATGGGTCTCGATCGCCATCGAAGTGCGGAAGGGCTTGATCAGCGGCAATGCCATGCGATGCAGACGGATGAGATCGATGCTGGTCATGCTGCTCCTTCAGTAAAGACGTACGTTCCTGTTTCGGTAATGCCCTGCATAGTCATGCCTCGACCGAACGCGTCGAGCATCTGCTCGCGCATTCGCAAGCGCCATTCATGCGCGGCACTCGAATCGCTCGCACGCAGGGCGGCAATGTCCTCGGGTGTCTCGATCAAGGTGGCGTCCGGAAAGTCATCGAGTGACAAAGGTTCAAGCTCGGCACGCAGCGCCGAAGCGGCGCGATCACTCGGGAGATCCCAGTTCAGCAGGAGTCGATCAGTCGGATCATCAAGATTGACGAGATCACCAAGCGATCCGTACATATTCACTTCGTAGGCGATGGCCTGGGCGCCGAGCTTGAGCAGGTTCAACCGCGCATTACGCCGCATCAGCGGGTCGAAGGTCCACTGAATCGAGTCAAGACCCTGGCTGAGAGCCCATGCACGTTGATGGCTCTTCATCGCCTTGCCGACACTGCGATTGCGGTACTCATCGATCACCGCGGCCGAATGCGAGTGCAGGTGGTCGTGCCAGTGGCCGCCTACCTGCGATCGACCGACGACCCCGAAACAGGAGCCCACTGCCTGATCGCCCGCGTAAGCAACGCAGGCATAGCCTCCGGCGAAGGTGATCGCGCGCAGCACATCGGGTTGCACCTGGGTACCGTCGTAGTCGCCCCAGACAGCGTCGAACACATGCCGGACATCGCCGTAGCCGTCATTTCCGTCGATCAGGGCGACCCGCACGCCCGCGGCATCGGCATCTGCCTGCGCCTGCACGAGGGCGGAATTCAGCGCATTCGGCATGTCTCCACCGTAGCGGTAACCTGGAGGGTCGCCGATTCGCATTCGGCGCCGACTAAGGAGTGAGAGCGTGGCCGACGGCCCCCTGATCGTGCAGAGCGACAAGACGCTGCTGCTCGAGGTCGACCATGCGCAGGCTGCTGACTGTCGTCGCGCCATCGCCCCGTTCGCCGAGCTCGAGCGTGCTCCCGAGCACATTCACACTTACCGCCTGACTCCCCTGGGCCTGTGGAATGCGCGAGCCGCAGGCCACGATGCCGAGCAGGTCATCGACACCCTCATTCGGTACTCGCGTTACCCCGTTCCGCATGCGCTCTTGATCGACGTCGCTGACACGATGTCGCGCTACGGCCGCCTGCAGCTGGCCAACCATCCGGTGCACGGCCTGGTGTTGCAGGCCATCGACACCGCTGTGCTCGAAGAGGTCATTCGCAGTAAGAAGATCGCGCCGCTGCTCGGCACCCGCTTCGATGACACCACGATCGGCGTCCACGCCAGCGAACGCGGTCACGTGAAGCAGGCGCTCGTGAAGCTCGGCTGGCCGGCGGAGGACATTGCCGGTTATGTCGACGGCGAGCGTCACGCCATCGGGCTTGACGCCACTGATTGGCAGCCACGGCCTTACCAGACCGAGGCAGCCGAGGGCTTTTGGCACGGCGGCTCCGGTGTTGTCGTGCTCCCGTGTGGCGCGGGCAAGACCATCGTCGGCGCGCTCGCCATGGCACTTGCGCAAGCGACAACCCTGATCCTCGTCACCAACACGGTGAGCGCACGCCAGTGGCGTGAGGAACTCCTGCGACGCACGACATTGACTCCCGACGAGATCGGCGAGTACAGCGGTGCCCGCAAGGAGATTCGCCCGGTCACCATCGCTACTTACCAGGTGATGACCACCAAGCGTCAGGGCATTTATCCGCACCTCGAAGTCTTCGACTCCCGCGACTGGGGCTTGATCATCTATGACGAGGTGCATCTTCTTCCCGCGCCAATCTTCCGCTTCACCGCAGATATCCAGTCACGTCGTCGCCTCGGTCTCACCGCAACCCTCGTGCGCGAGGACGGCCAGGAAGGCGAGGTGTTCTCGCTGATCGGCCCGAAGCGCTACGACGCTCCGTGGAAGGACATCGAAACCCAGGGTTACATCGCCCCGGCGAATTGCGTTGAGGTGCGCGTCAGCCTTCCCGACTCCGATCGCATGACGTATGCGATGGCCGAGCCAGAGGATAAGTACCGCCTGGCTTCCTGCGCGCACGAGAAAATCCGGCTCGTCGAAGAACTCGTCAACAAGCACCCGGATGACCAGATACTCGTGATCGGCCAGTACCTCGATCAACTCGCAGAGCTCGGCGAGCACCTCGACGCGCCAATCATCACCGGAGCGTCGAGCGTCAAGGAACGCGAGCGACTATTCAGCGACTTCCGGCACGGCATGATCCGCGTGCTCGTCGTGAGCAAGGTGGCCAACTTCAGTGTCGACCTTCCTGAGGCGTCAGTGGCGATCCAGGTCAGCGGAACCTTCGGCTCACGCCAGGAGGAAGCACAGCGTCTCGGCAGAATTCTGCGCCCCAAGGCCGATGGCCGTACGGCTCACTTCTACTCGATCGTCACCCGCGACACAGTCG
Organism: Candidatus Nanopelagicales bacterium; assembly: GCA_044345075.1. Classification (GTDB taxonomy): domain Bacteria; phylum Actinomycetota; class Actinomycetes; order S36-B12; family S36-B12; genus CAIKZY01. The sequence goes on from JBIJBU010000139.1 coordinate 3,180, forward strand.
ACGCCGACTTCGCCCAGCATCGCCAGCGCTTCTTGGCCGAGCAGGGCTACGCCTACAAGATCCTCGACGCCGACGACCTGCATAGCTTCGAGGCGTAGGGCCTTACCGCGGTTCGAGCACGACCTTCGCATCGACGTCGAAGGAGAAGTCATCGATCTTGCCCATGCCCGGCAGTGGGATGTGCACCGTGCCGATGTTCGCGCTTCCGATGAACTCAAGCTGCATGCCGGTGATCGTCAGTGAGAGGGCGAGCGGAATCTCGATGTCTCCGGCTCGCGCTATTCCATTGACACTGCCGAGTGACTGACCGAGACCTCGATAGGTCAGGTCGTGCACCTTGTGCATCGTGATCATGCTGCGTGCAGCTGCCTGAAGCAGGAAGTTGCTCATCTTCATTTTCTCGAGAGCGATCACGAGATCGAGGATTACGCCGGAGTCATCGATGGTCAGCGAGCCGTGTCGCACCGGCGCATTCGCCTCGGCCGACATCAACCCGAGGCTTCCGCTCTTCAGCCGAACCTCTGCTCCACGAGCTGACGGAATGTTCCAAGTGCCCTGCATGGGAGAACTATGGCCTAGTCGTGTGAGATGAATGCATTCGACTGCAGACATTCGCCCACCCCGTCTCACCGACGGTCTCACCAAGGACGCGAATGCACTGGCGGGATAAGCATTTCGAAGCACAAGCGAAGGGCGGCTCCCCCGTAAGGGAACCGCCCTTCGAAAAGGTGAAGCTGGACTTCTTAGAAGTCCATGCCGCCCATGTCGCCACCGGGCATTGCCGGTGCTGACTTCTCGGGCTTGTCGGCCACGACAACCTCGGTGGTGAGGAACAGGCCTGCGATCGACGCTGCGTTCTGCAGTGCCGAGCGGGTGACCTTGGCCGGGTCGATGATGCCCTTGGCGATCATGTCGACGTACTCGCCATTGCTGGCATCGAGGCCGTGACCCGGGGTGAGCTCGCGAACCTTCTCTGCCACGACGCCGCCCTCGAGGCCGGCGTTCTCGGCGATCTGCTTCAGCGGTGCGCTGACGGCAACGCGAACGATGTTCGCGCCGACTGCCTGCTCATCGGTGAGGCCGAGTGCGTCGATCTTCGGGCCGGCTGCCTTCATCGCCTGGATGAGTGCGACGCCGCCACCGGCGACGATGCCCTCTTCGACTGCTGCCTTGGCGTTGCGCACTGCGTCTTCGATGCGGTGCTTGCGCTCCTTGAGCTCAACCTCGGTGGCTGCGCCGACCTTGATGACTGCAACGCCACCGGCCAGCTTGGCCAGGCGCTCCTGCAGCTTCTCGCGGTCGTAGTCGCTGTCGGACTTCTCGATCTCGGCGCGGATCTGGTTCACGCGACCCGCAATCTGCTCCTGGTCACCCGAACCCTCGACGATGGTGGTCTCATCCTTGGAGACGACAACCTTGCGTGCGCGGCCGAGCAGGTCGAGTGAGGTGTTCTCGAGCTTGAGACCGACCTCCTCGGAGATGACCTGGCCGCCGGTGAGGATCGCGATGTCCTGCAGCATTGCCTTGCGGCGATCGCCGAAGCCCGGTGCCTTGACGCAGACCGAGCGGAAGGTGCCGCGGATCTTGTTCACGACGAGAGTCGACAGGGCCTCGCCCTCGACA
>JBIJBU010000140.1:0-4765 GCA_044345075.1 Candidatus Nanopelagicales bacterium
CCGTGCAGATCTGCCCGGTTGGTGCCCTCACGAGTTCGGCGTACCGCTTCCGCTCGCGTCCATTCGATCTCGTGTCGGTTCCCACCACGTGCGAGCACTGCGCGTCGGGCTGCTCACTGCGCACCGATTACCGCCGTGGCGTGGTCACTCGTCGTCTGGCCTGGGATGACCCCGAGGTCAATGAAGAGTGGAACTGCGACAAGGGCCGTTTCGCCTTCCAGTACCAGACCGAGGGTCGCATTGCGGCTCCGATGATTCGCGAGAACGGCGAACTGCGCGTGGCCTCGTGGCCCGAGGCCCTGAACGTTGCGGCCGAGGGTCTACGCAAGGCCGGCACTGCAGTCGGCGTGCTCGTCGGCGGTCGTGCCACTGTCGAGGATGCTTACGCATACCAGCGCTTTGCTCGCGTGGCACTCGGCTCCGATCACCTCGACTTCCGCGTGCGCGCGAACTCTGATGAAGAGGCTGCCTTCTTGAAGTCGGCAGTGGCTGGCGCACCCGTGCGCACCACTTACTCCGATCTCGAGAGCGCACCGGCGGTTCTGCTGGTGGCCTTCGAGCCCGAAGACGAATCCCCGATCGTGTTCCTGCGTCTGCGCAAGGCCGCTGCCGCTCGCACCAAGGTGCTGAGCGTCGCTGCCACCGCTACTCGCGGGCTCGAGAAGATGAAGGGCACCTGGATCCAGGCAGCCCCGGGCACTGAGGCCACTGCACTCGGTTCACTCGATGCAGGTGTTCTCGATCAGCTGCGCCAGCCCGGCGCGGTCATCTTGGTGGGCGAGCGCATTGCCTCCATCGCCGGTGGCGCATCCGCAGTGCAGGCACTTGCTACATCAACTGGTGCCGCACTCGCATGGGTCCCGCGTCGCGCAGGCGAGCGCGGTGCACTCGATGCCGGCGCACTTGCCGGTCTGCTTCCGCTCGGTCGTCCGCTCACTGATGCGGCTGCACGGAGCGAGGTTGCCGCGGCATGGGGTGTTTCCGCTGACTCACTTCCGACTCAGGCGGGTCTGTCCGGCGAGCAGCTCCTGCTGGCCGCGAAGGCGCGCACGATTCGCGCGATCATCTCCGGCGGTGTTGATCTCGGTGACTTCGCGAATCCCGCACTCGCTCGTGAGGCATTCGAGAGCACCGGCTTCGTGCTGTCCCTCGAGAACCATCACTCCAGCGTCACCGCGATTGCCGATGTCGTTCTCCCCGTTGCTGTCGTCACCGAGAAGTCGGGCACGTTCATCAACTGGGAGGGTCGTCCCCGCCCATTCGGCGAGGTGCTGCGCGATGCGCTCATGATGTCCGATGCCGCAGTGCTCGGGCTCGTGGCCCAGAGTCTTGGTGCGAATGTCGGAGCATCTGACGTTCCTGCTCTGCGCAGGCAGATGGCATCGCTCGGTACCTGGCAGGGTGCACGTGAATCCGCTCCGTCGGTGGCACCAGCGGCAGCAGCCGGGGGAGTCGCACTCGCGACCTGGCGCTACTTGCTTGATGAAGGCTCGCTGCAAGCCGATGAGCCGCACTTGGCCGCCACCGCGCGTACGGCCGCCGCAATCGTGTCAGCCGCGACCGCCGCATCACTCGGCAATCCGGCTGAGGTCATCATCTCCGGCCCGGCGGGTGCGATCGCACTTCCGCTCGAGGTCGGCAATGTCGTCGACAACGCCGTCGTCCTGCCGATGAACTCGGCCGGCTGCGTGGTCGCCCGCGATCTGGGAGCCGGCTACGGCGAACAGGTCTCACTGCGCGCAGGAGGTGCGGCATGACCAACTCGCAGTTCGGCGTCTTCGGCGTCGACCCATGGTGGCTGGTGATCTTGAAGGTCGTCGCGATCTTCGTGATCCTCGTGCTGCTCACCTTGTTCACCATCTGGTGGGAGCGCCGCGTTGTCTCCCGCATGCAGAACCGCATCGGCCCGAACCGCGTGGGCCCGCAGGGCCTGCTGCAGTCACTGATGGACGGCATCAAGCTCGCGCTCAAGGAAGAAATCATCCCCAAGTCCGCGCACCTCGCGGTCTACTGGATCGCACCGGTCATTTCGGCGACGATGGCATTCCTCGCCTTCGCGGTCATCCCGTTCGGCCCGACCGTCTCCATCTTCGGTGTCGAAACTCCGCTGCAGCTCACTGACTTCCCGGTCTCGGTGCTCTACGTGCTGGCCATTGCCTCGATTGGCATCTACGGCATCGTGCTCGCCGGCTGGTCATCGGGCTCGACCTATCCGCTGCTCGGCGGTCTTCGCTCCAGCGCCCAGATGATCTCCTACGAGATCGCCATGGGCCTGTCGTTCGTCGCCGTCTTCCTGTACGCCGGTTCGATGTCGACCTCGGAGATTGTTTCCGCTCAGGCCTCTGTCTGGTTCGGCGTGATCTTGCTTCCGTCCTTCCTGATCTACATCACCGCAATGACCGGCGAGACCAACCGCGCCCCCTTCGACCTTCCCGAGGCCGAGGGCGAGCTCGTCGGTGGCTTCCATACCGAGTACTCCTCGCTAAAGTTCGCACTGTTCTTCCTCGCCGAGTACATCAACATGGTCACCGTCTCGGCGCTCGCGACCACGCTGTTCCTCGGTGGCTGGATGGCCCCGTGGCCGTTGTCCCTGTGGGACGGCGCGAACAGCGGCTGGTGGCCGATGCTGTGGTGGTTGATCAAGGTGCAGATCTTCATCTTCGGCTTCATCTGGCTGCGCGGCACGCTGCCTCGCCTGCGCTACGACCAGTTCATGAAGTTCGGCTGGAAGCTGCTGATCCCGGTCTCGATCGTCTGGATCATCGTCGTCGCGATCGCTCGCGTACTCCGCAACGATGTCGACTTCAGCAATCAAAGTCTGCTTCTCGTCGGCGCGGCCGTGATCGTCCTGCTGCTTCTCGTGTCCTGGGCCTTCCAGGTTCGCTCGGATCGCAAGCAGGCTGCACTTGATGCCGCAGCTGCTGCCGAGGCCGAGGTGGTCTTCGAGGCAGCAGCCGGCGGATACCCCGTGCCGCCGATGCCCGGCCAGGAAGTCACCATCACCACCCGCCGGTCAATGGCAGCGAGCACCACGATCGTCGCCGACCGCGCGGTAACCGAAACACTCACGAGTGAGCAGGAGAATCCCGATGGCTGAGCTGCCCCAGGCCGTACGCGGCTTCGGGGTCACCTTCATCACGATGTTCAAGAAGGTGGTCACGGAGCAGTACCCGGAGGATGCATCGAAGTATCCGCCGAAGCCCCGCTTCCATGGTCGTCACCAGCTCAACCGCTGGGCCGATGGTCTCGAGAAGTGTGTCGGCTGCGAGCTGTGCGCATGGGCCTGCCCGGCCGATGCGATCTTCGTTGAAGGCGCTGGCAACACCGAGCAGGAGCGCTTCTCCCCGGGTGAGCGTTACGGCCGCGTGTACCAGATCAATTACCTGCGCTGCATCTTCTGCGGTCTGTGCATCGAGGCATGCCCGACTCGCGCGCTCACGATGACCAACGAGTTCGAGCTGGCCGACGACAACCGTGCCGATCTCATCTACGAGAAGAAGGATCTCCTCGCACCGTTGCTGCCGGGCATGATCGCCCCGCCGCATGCGATGGTTCCCGGCACGACCGAGCAGGACTACTACTCGAACAAGATCAAGGGCGCCTCACCCGAGCAGACGGTGGTGAGTTGATGGATACGGCAGTGAACCTCGGCGAGACCATCGTCTTCTGGGTCTGCGGAATCTTCGCAGTGCTCGGCGCACTCGGGCTCATCTTCTCCAAGAAGGCAGTTCACAGTGCGCTCTGGATGGCACTGACCATGATCAGCCTCGCTGTTCTCTACGTGGCCAACCAGGCTCCGTTCCTGGGCATGGTGCAGATCGTCGTGTACACCGGCGCGGTCATGATGCTGTTCCTCTTCGTGCTCATGGTGGTGGGCGTTGATTCGTCGGACTCCCTCATCGAGACCATCAAGGGTCAGCGCCTCGCGGCGATCCTGCTCGGCCTCGGCCTGGCGATCCTGCTCATCTGGGGCATCGGTAGTTCGCTCGCCGGTGTCGGCCCGGGCAGCCTCGATGAGGCCAACAGCGCTGATGGCGGCAACGTGCAAGGCATTGCACGACTGATCTTCACCACGTACCTCGTGCCCTTCGAAGTCACCTCGGCATTGCTGATCACCGCAGCGCTGGGTGCCATGGTCCTGGCCCATCGCGAGCGTTGGCTGCCCAAGCCCACGCAGCCCGAGATGTCCAAGGCCCGCTTCGCCGGCTCCGTTCACCCGGGCAACCTTCCTGCTCCGGGTGTCTACGCCCGCCACAACGCGGTCGACACTCCTGCACTCCTGCCTGATGGCTCGGTCTCTGACATCTCCATTCCGGGCCCGCTCAAGGCCCGCGGTGATGTTCGCCCCGTCGATCACATGGAGATGGACGAAATCAAGAGCATCGATGAAGGGAGCCAGTCATGAATCCGGCGAACTACGTCATTCTCTCCGCGGTGCTCTTCAGCATCGGGGCAATCGGCGTGCTGGTGCGCCGCAATGCGATCGTCGTCTTCATGTGCGTCGAGCTCATGCTCAATGCCGCGAACCTGGCCTTCGTGGCGTTCTCCAAGATGAATGGCAACCTCAACGGCCAGGTCATCGCCTTCTTCGTGATGGTGGTTGCCGCTGCTGAGGTCGTTGTCGGCCTGGCGATCATCGTGCAGATCTTCCGCACTCGACGCTCGGTCTCAATCGACGAGCCGAATCTTCTCAAGTACTAGCACTGTGACGGACTACGGAATGGACACCATCGTGATGAACGTGGAGGCACATAGATGAGCCCTC
>JBIJBU010000141.1:0-4736 GCA_044345075.1 Candidatus Nanopelagicales bacterium
GCTCAGCAAACTGGTGATGGCTGCCGTCGCAGGAACAATGATGCTGCGGAAGAGCAGCACCAGCGCCAGGAAGCCAAGACCGATCACCACGAGCAAGAAGATCGGCAGAGCGTCCTTCAACACCGTGGTGAAGTCGCTGGTGATGGCCTGCGTGCCGCCCACGTAGAGCTTGGCACCGGTAGCCGCCTCGATCTTCGGGTCAACCGTCTCACGAAGCTCGGTCAGCAGGTCAGTAGTCGCTTGATCCTGCGGAGCGCTGCTCGGCACAACACCAATGACAGCGACATCACCTGTCAGGCCGAACTCTTGCGGGAACACGTCAACGAGCGGGAGCATCGCCACGCTCGGGTTCGTTCCGGCCACACCGGGTGCTGCAGCAAGTTCGGTGACGATGGTCTTGTAGGCCTCGGTGTCGCCGGCCGACGGCAGCTGCGCAACGACAAGGAACGGGCCATTGGAGCCGGGGCCGAAGCCCTCAGCGCGCAGGTCGTAGGCAGTGCGGGAGATGGAACCGACCGGCTTGCCTGAGTCGTCAGAGAAGCCTTGACGCAGCGAGAGGACCGGAATGGCCAAGATGATGACAAAGGCGAGCGATAGCACTGCCCACAGCCACGGGCGACGCTGCAAGAAGGCGCCATAAGCCGCCCAACGGTGACCATCGACATGGCCCGAGCCGGGCTTCTTGCCCCAGGGCAGGCGAATGGCCAAGGTCTTGGTGCCCAGCAGTGACAGCAGCGCTGGCAGGAACCACAGCGCCGAGAGCATGACCATGAGCACGGTCAAACCTGCAGCGAGGGCGAGGCCGTTGAAGAAGTTGATGCCCAGGACGAACAGACCGAGCAAAGCGATGATCACCGTGCTGCCGGCGAAGAGCACCGCGCGACCTGCGGTATTCACTGCCTCGAGCGCTGCTGCCTTCTTGTCACGGCCGAGCAAGATGGCCGAGCGGAATCGGTTCAGCACGAACAGGCCGTAGTCGATGCCGACGCCGAGGCCGATCATCGCGGCCAGGGTCGGCGCGAAGGTCGCAACGTCCATGAAGCGCGCAAGCAAGGTGACGAGAGTGACGCCCAACGCGACACCCAGACCTGCGACAACAATCGGCAAGCCCGCGGCCACGACGGAACCGAAGGCGATCAGCAAGATGAGAAGTGCGGCGATGATGCCGATGAGTTCACTGCTCGGGGGCTCCTGGCCGGCGAAGTCGAGAACCTGGCCATTGGCACCCACACGCAGCGTTGCCGTGTTCGCAGCCTTGACGTCAGCGATGATCTCCTTTGCGGCTGCCGTCGGCACAGCGGACGGATCAGCGCTCGCGAAGGTCACAGTGGCGATGGCAACGCGGCCATCAGGGCTAATGCCCTGCGGAGTCATGCTGGCCTTCAGCGCCGCTTGCTGCTCAGGGGTCAACTTGGCCATCTCGGCCTGCGGCATCGGCTGCGGGGCCGGCGGGCAGGCAGTGCCCAGGCCCTGACCGGTGGGCAGGGTGACGCAGCCAACCGCTGACAGATCAGCGATCTTTTGCAAAGTGGGGGTGATTTCAGCGAGGACGGCCGGATCAACGGCACTTCCGGTGGTCGGCGACCACACGATGGTCGCGCCGGCCTCGTACGAGCCCGTGTTCGCGCCAGAGGACGCGAGCAAGTCGGTTGCCGTCTTTGACTCAGTATTCGGCAGATCGAAGGAATCGTTTAGCGTCCCGGCGAATGCACCGCCGACGCCGAAGATCGCGATAACTGCGATGAACCAGGACACGAGTGCCATGACAGGACGACGAACGGCCCAACCGGATAACCCGGGCATAAAAATCTCCGCATCAGTGAGGTAATGACAGCAATTTACCCCTCGATCTGAACGTTGTGCAAATCCAGAACTTCCCGTGTGTCGGGGTCTGCGAGCACCTCGCCGACGACTGCGAAACATATACCCGGCGGATAGCCCCGGCGGGCCAGCATTGAGGTCAGCCGGCGCACTCGAGCCTGAGGTTCAAGGCGGGCAGTCGAGACAATTTTTCGTCGCACGAGATCACCCGCCCGTTCGCGCTCCGCCTCGTCGGTGATGGTGGCAAGAGCGCTTTCGGCCTCCTCGGCTGGTACTCCCTTGTCGCGCAATTCGCGACGCAGTACCGACCGAGCATTACCGCGGATGGAATGTCGCGAGCGCACCCACATCTCGGCGAATTCGGTATCGTTGATCAGACCGACTTCAACGTAGCGATCAAGAACTGCGGTGATCACATGCATCTCGAAGCCACGGTCGAGTAGACCATCGCGCAATTGTGCGTAGGTGCGTGGCGCCGCCGCGAGCCGACGCAGCACACTTTCGCGCGCAGCCTGCGCAGGATCTGAATGTGCCTGCAGATCAGCGAGTGAGCCCGGTGCGGGCTCACTCGCTGATCGGGTTCTCCTAGACATGGGGGCAAGTGTCAGAAGTACTAACTATGCGTCGATCGGCTTGAGCTCGATCGGTGCATCGACATCGACAACCTCAGCAACGGCAGTGGCCTCGACGGCCTTGGGAACACCGATGCCCATCTGCTCCTTGAGTCGACGCTCGATATCTGCAGCGAGATCGGGGTTGTCCTTGAGGAAGGTGCGGGCATTCTCCTTGCCCTGACCGAGCTGATCGCCTTCGTAGGTGTACCAGGCACCCGACTTCTTCACGATGCCCTGATCGACGCCGAGATCGATAAGCGAACCTTCGCGTGAGATTCCCTCGCCGTACAGGATGTCGAACTCAGCCTGCTTGAACGGCGGAGCAACCTTGTTCTTGACGACCTTGACGCGGGTGCGGTTACCCACGGCCTCAGTGCCACCCTTGAGGGTCTCAATGCGACGGACATCTAGGCGAACCGACGCGTAGAACTTCAGCGCCTTGCCACCGGTGGTGGTTTCGGGTGAACCGAACATCACGCCGATCTTGTCGCGCAACTGGTTGATGAAGATCGCGGTGGTGTTGGTGTTGCTGAGGGCACCGGCCATCTTGCGCAGCGCCTGGCTCATCAGACGTGCCTGAAGGCCCATGTGACTATCGCCCATCTCGCCCTCGATCTCGGCACGCGGCACGAGTGCGGCCACCGAGTCGATGACGATGAGGTCGATGGCACCGGAGCGCACCAGGGTGTCGGCAATCTCCAGGGCCTGCTCACCCGTATCGGGCTGGGCCACGTAGAGGTTGTCGAGATCGACGCCGAGCTTGGAGGCGTAGTCGGGGTCGAGCGCATGCTCGGCATCAATGAAGGCTGCGAGGCCGCCGGCTGCCTGAACATTGGCGATGGCGTGCAGGGCCACCGTGGTCTTGCCCGAGGACTCGGGTCCGTAGACCTCGACGATGCGGCCACGGGGGTAGCCACCAATGCCGAGGGCGAGATCAAGGGCGATGGAGCCGGTCGGGATGACCTCGACGGGCGCGCGGCCGTCTTCGCCGAGGCGCATGACCGAGCCCTTGCCGAAGGCGCGCTCGATCTGGGCGAGTGCGGTCTCGAGGGCCTTCTCGCGGTCATTGGCGGTGCTTGCCATGGTGGCTCCTGTTCGTCGTGATGTCGCGGTTGACGTCGTGTCTTCGGAACCTAAACGGACCCTCTGACACTGGTGACCTGCAATTCCCGGCTGGGGATCGCCGGTCACCCGGTCTCACAACCCAGAACCTATATCGAACAGGCGTTCGAATGGAAGCGACACGCCGATATCCGCGTGTCGGGCGCTTCCCACGAGGGATTGGCCTCAGGCGACATGGGATTGGCCTCAGCCGGAATGGGGTCCGTGGTCCAGACGCTCCCCCACGGCGGCCCGCACAGCAGCGTCATCTCGAGGCAGCCCCACGGCCGCGTAGGCCTCGATCAGCAGCTTCGGATCGTCATTCCAGGCCCCGTACTCGAGCACGGCAGCCCGGCCCGGGCCCAGGAGTCGGTTGAGGTCATCAGCTGCCTGGATGAGCCACTCATTGGTCGTGGCGATCACCGATTCAGCCGACTCATTGCCCGGCCACCAGCCACTGCGAGCAGCTTCGGCCGCGTCGCGGATGTTGAACAAGTAGACGATGCCTGGCATCAGCTTGTTCAGGAAGAGCAGGTAATCGAGCAAGAGGTCGTAATCGGCGAAGTGCCCGGGCTCGTAACGAACCTCCTTGAACCCCACGACCGTGGTGTCCTTGCCCGGTCGCAGCACGGTCTCGACCACGTGCCGACGCAGATCATCGACCACGTCGGTCGGGCTGAGCTTGGCCGAGCCGTACCAGGGGTTGTTGGGCCGACCTGAGGTGTGACGATCAGAAGTCTCGGCAATCGATTGCACATAGTCGTGCAGTCCGCGGAAGGCGTTGTAGTTCTCGCCACGCACCATGACTCCGGGCAGCGCGTTGAGCGTGGCCTGGATCGCGGTGCTGCCGGTGCGCCCATAGGTCACCACGGTGAGATACCGCAGGGGCTTTCGTCGCATGAATTGAGCCTAGCCGCGAATGGGCACGCACTCGGTGAGCGAATTAGGTCAACGTGGAGGGAACCTCGACGGTGTTGCACACCGCGCGCCATATCTCCTTGGTGTCGATCCCGGCATCGATGGCACCTTGGGCGCACAGGCCAAGATCGGGTAGGACGACGTCACGGGCCCACGAGTAGGCATAACTGGGGCCGAGGACTTCCTCCATGCGCTCCCAGAAATCGGTCAGGCGCACGCTCAGACCATGAGTGCAGAAACCGGCACAGTCTCAGCCTCGGCAATATGCGTGCTCACCGAGGA
>JBIJBU010000142.1:0-4720 GCA_044345075.1 Candidatus Nanopelagicales bacterium
TATTCACCGGCTACCAACCGTATGTACCCCAAGAGAAGGCGAGTTGCACATGACCAAGCTTCCACTGGACCGTCGCTCATTCCTCGCGGCATCAATCGCCGTGGGTGGCGCTGCGGCAGCTGTGCCGCTGCTCGCGGCCTGCGGGAGCTCCTCGGGGAGTGCAGCCGCGGGCGCCAGCGCGATGGCAAGTGCGACTCTTGCCGCAGGGACCCCGAAGCGCGGTGGACTCCTGCGCGTCGGACTAGGTGGCGGCGGTCCGATGGAAACGGCTGATGCGCACGTCGGCATCCTGGCCAACTCTGATCTCGCACGCTCGCTGAATCTCTATGCCACTCTCTTCAAGCGCGACCCCGAGACCCTCAACCTCCTGCCGAGCCTTGCCGAATCAGCGGAGCCGGACAGCTCGGGCAAGACCTGGACGGTTCGACTCGTAGATGGAGCCGAGTTCCACAACGGGAAGTCCATCACCGCCGAGGATCTCATCTTCACCGTGCAGCGCATCTTCGAGATGAAGGGCGCCGTTGCCGAGCTCATGCCTTGGGTTGATCCGGCCGGGATGAAGGCACTTGATGCCCGCACCGTCCAGTTCAACCTGAAGTCGCCCACGGCTATCTTCACCGAGCCCTTTGCAATGATCGCCTCAGGCATCGTTCCGATGGGTTACGACCCGGCAAAGCCGGTCGGTTCCGGTCCGTTCGAGCTCAAGTCCTTCACCCCGGGCGAGCTCACGTCGATGAAGCGATTCGAGAACTACTTCGGTGATGTGTGGCTCGATGAGCTGGACTTCGTCTCCTTCAACGACGATGCGCCGCGCATCAACGCCCTCCTGGCAGGCCAGATCCAGGCCACCGAGGCACTCCCGCCCGGACAGATCGCGGCGGTTCAGGCCGACGGCATGATGCAGATCATCGAGTCGCTGAGCGGTGCCACCCGATTCTTCGCCATGGCGGTCGACGAGGAGCCCTTCACTGATGTGCGCGTCCGACAGGCCATGCGCCTGCTGGTCGATCGCCAGCAGATGATCGACCAGGCACTGGCCGGCTACGGACAGGTCGGTAACGACCTGTTCAACAAGTACGACCCGATGTACGACTCGGCGCTCGTCCGCGAGCAGAACATCGAGGAGGCAAAGAGCCTGCTGAAGTCCGCCGGGCAGTCCAATCTCACCGTCGAGCTGGCCACCGCTCCCTACATCGCGGGCACCGTCGAGGCGTCGCAGGTTCTTGTCCAGCAGGCTAAGGAGGCAGGTGTCACGGTCAATCTCAAGAAGATGGATCTCCCCGCCTACTTCGAGGGCTACGGCAAGTGGCCATTTTCGGGCGACTTCTTCAACGCGAATGAGTACTTCATTCAGGTCGGCCTCAACCAGCTCCCGACGAGTACCTACAACATCACGCACTTCAACGATGCGGAGTACAACTCCCTGTACAAGAAGGGCGTTGCAGAGCTTGACGAGGCAAAGCGCAAGGACATCGCAGATCAGATGCAGAAGATCGAGTTTGATCGCGGTGGCAATCTCATCTGGACCTACGCAACAGTCGTCGACGCGGTGGCGCCGGGCGTGAATGGCTTCGTGCCCGACAAGTACGGACTGCCGCTCACCTCGTACGACTTCGCGCGGGCCTGGATGTCGTGACATCTGCTGAATCTGGCCTTTCCGAACGTACGAACTCGATCTCGAATCCAGTCGAGGGATCCCCTCGCCGTCGCGTCGTTCCCTGGTGGGTGCGGCGTATCGGCGGGGGGTTCCTCACGTTGTTCGCGGTGTCAATCCTCATCTTCCTGGCAACCCAGGTACTTCCTGGTGATGCGGCGAAGTCGATCCTTGGGCGCGATGCGACGCCGGAGAAACTCGAGGCACTGCGGGCCCAGCTCGGGCTGAACCGCCCTGCGCTCGAGCAGTACCTGGACTGGGCGCGCAATTTCGTGACCGGTGACTTCGGCCTGTCGCTCGTGAACAATCGGTCGGTCGAGGAACTCCTTGTTCCGCGCGCCATGAACACCATCGCGCTCGCGCTCTGCGCCATTGTCATCGCACTTCCGCTGAGCATCCTGCTCGGCAGCATCTCCGCCGCCCGGCGTGACGGACCCCTCGACCAGGGGATCTCGGTCACGAGCCTGACCTTCAACGCCCTGCCGGAATTCGTGATCGGCCTGGGCCTCGTCGTGCTCTTCGCCACCAGCGTGATGAAGATCTTCCCGGCGGTGTCGATCTTCCCGCCGGAGGAGTCTGCCTTCTCCAATCCCGCAGCCCTTGTCCTCCCGGCCTTTGCTCTCGTACTGGCAATCTCGCCGTACCTCATCAGGCTGGTCCGGGCCTCGCTTATCGATGCCCTGGACTCCGAGTACGTGCTGACCGCCCGCCTGCGCGGGATCCCCGAGCGACGCATCCTGGTCAATCACGCGCTGCGCAACTCCATGGTTCCTGTGGTGCATGGCACCGCACTGATGCTCGCCTATCTCGCCGGTGGCATCGTGGTTATCGAGTACGTCTTCCGCTTCCCCGGACTCGGCGGGCTTCTACTCGAGGCCGTGTCGGCCCGCGACCTTCCTCTCATCCAGGCGACGGCGCTGTTCCTTGCTGCCGTGTACGTCGTGGTGAATCTGATCGCCGACCTTCTCGTCGTACGCCTTACGCCACGACTGAGGGGGGTGGGAGCATGACATCCGCACAAGCGAATGCGCAGGCCGAGCAACGGCCCCGTTCCGCATGGTCGGTTACTTGGCGCACTGCTCTTCGGCAGCCCCGAACGCGTGTCGGCCTCGTCCTCAGTGGGTTCGTCATCGCACTAGCGCTCTTCGGACCGCTCCTCAGTCGCAGTGACCCCAATGAATTTGTTGGCGCCCCCTTCATTGGCCCCTCCGGAGAGGCTCTCCTGGGCACCGACTTCCTCGGACAGGACGTTCTTCAGCGAGTGCTGCACGGTGGCCGCACCCTGCTGTGGATGTCCTTGACCGCCACGATCCTTGGCGTGCTCATCGGACTCGCTATCGGAATGATCGCCGGCTACAGCCGTCGTCGTGTCGATGGTTCGCTCATGTGGCTCATGGATGTCATCCTCGCCTTCCCGCAAATCGTTCTCGCTGTCGTGTTCGTGTCCATGCTCGGACCTCTTCCCTGGCTGATCGTCCTTGTCGTGGCGCTCACGCACATCCCTCGCGTCGCGAGACTGACACGTAGTCTCACCGCAGACTGCGTACGCCAGGAATACATCGAGGCCGCCGAGGCGATCGCTACTCCGAAATCTCGGATCCTGATTCGCGAGGTACTACCGAACCTCACGACTCCACTGGCGGTCGAGGCCACGATTCGACTTGCCTGGTCCGTTGCCATCATCGCGGCCCTATCCTTCGTGGGCTTTGGCGTGCAACCGCCATTCCCGGACTGGGGCCTGATGATCAATGAGAACCGGATCGGGTTGGTGGTACAGCCCTGGTCGGTGCTCGCACCTGTATTCCTGGTGGCGATCTTGGCCGTGGGCGTCAGCTTGGTCGGCGACGGCATTGCTCGCGCAGTCTCCGGCGTCGATGAGCGGGTGGGCCAATGAGTCGGGTCGTCGTCAGCGGACTTCAAGTGGCGCTCACCAGCTCGAAGGCCGATGTCGTCACGGACGCGAATTTCACTATCGGCTCAGGTGAGATCGTGGGTCTGGTGGGTGAGTCTGGGTCGGGCAAGACCACGGTGGCCACAGCGATGCTCGGACACACGCGCAAGGGTGCCGAGATCGTTCATGGCAGCGTCACCATCGACGGCGTCGACATTCTGGGTCTGACCGGGGGAGCGCTCCGCTCCGCGCGAGGCCGGGTGATCTCCTATGTTCCGCAGGATCCGGCTGCCGCGCTCGACCCATGCATGACCGTCGGTCGACACCTGCGCGAGGCCGTGAAGGCGCATGAATCGACAGCCGGTATCGATTGGGCTGCGCGACTCGCGGAGCTGCTTCAAGATGCCGGACTCGACGACATCGACGGGCTGCTCGACCGGTACCCGCACGAGCTCTCCGGTGGTCAGCGGCAGCGGGTGTGCATCGCGATGGCATTCGCCTGCAAGCCCGCTTGCGTCGTTCTCGATGAACCGACGACCGGCCTCGATGTCACGACGCAGGCTCACATCCTTGCCTCCGTGCGCCGACTTGCCAAGGAGCATGACGTCGCCATGCTCTATGTCACTCATGACCTTGCCGTCGTGGAGGATCTCGCTGACCGGCTCATCGTCATGTATGCAGGTCGCATTGTGGAGCAGGGGCCTGTGCGGACGGTGTTCCACAATTCAGCGCATCCGTACTCGCGCGCACTGATGGCGACAACACCCGATGTCCGCACCCGCCTTGAGCTGCAGCCGATCCCCGGCGTCGCTCCGCGCGTCGGTCACCGCCCGCCCGGTTGCGCCTTTGCCGACCGTTGCTCGCAGGCTGCGGACCGATGCCGCGAGGAGATTCCCGCGCAGGTAATGGTCGGGCCAGGGCACGAGGCGGCCTGCTGGTTCGCCGCCGACGTCACGACCAGGCGCAGCCCGCTCACCGTGCGCTCCGAGCTGGTGCTTGCACATGAAGTCCCGATCCTCCAGGCCGAGGAGATCAGGGCGGGCTACAACGGCCGCGAGGTCGTGCACGGCACTTCCCTCAGCATCGGTCGAGGTGAGTGCCTGGCGCTCGTCGGAGAGAGTGGATCCGGGAAGACCACGCTCGCCCGATCACTGATCGGTCTCTCGGCTCAGGTC
>JBIJBU010000031.1:0-15940 GCA_044345075.1 Candidatus Nanopelagicales bacterium
TCTCGGGCAATATCACCGCGATCGACATCAGCGACCAGACCGGCGAAACCGCGGCTCCGGCCCTGGTCGACGAAGAGACCGGCAGCTACACGCCACTGAATATCTTGCTGATGGGCAGCGATACCCGGCAGGGCAAGGGCAATAAGGGCTACGGCAAGGCCGGGGTCATCACCGGCGCCCGCTCCGACACCACGATCTTGTTGCACGTCAGCGCCGATCGCCAAAGCGCTATCGCCGTGAGCATTCCGCGCGACACCTTGATCACCTTGCCCGAGTGCAAGAAGTCCGACGGCAGCACCGTCGGCGGGTACCAGGCGCGCTTTAACTCCGCGATTGAGATCGGCGGACCGGGCTGCACCATCAAGGCGGTCGAGGAGATGACCGGTCTCGACATCAACAACTTCATGCTCGTCGACTTCGGTGGTTTCAAGAAGATCGTGAACGCCCTTGACGGCGTTGAGATCTGCCTGACCGAAGATGTCAACGACAAGCAAAGCGGCCTGGTGATGAAGAAGGGCCTGCACGTCGTCAACGGCGAAGAGGCACTGGCTTTCGTCCGCACCCGCAAGGGCCTCGGTGACGGCTCCGATACCTCGCGAATTCGTCGCCAGCAGGCATTCCTCTCCTCGCTGATGCGCAAGACCCTTTCCAGCGGAACGCTGCTGAACCCGGCAAAGATGCTCGGAGTTCTCAACGCCGCTACCGAGTCGCTCACCGCTGATCCGACTCTCGCGAATGTCGACAACCTCAAGGAGATCGCACTCAGCCTGAAGGATCTCAAGCCAAGCAAGGTCACCTTCACGACAATGCCTTGGTACCCCAGCGGCGATGGCGCAACCGTGCTGCTGAATAAGAAGAAGGCCAAGCCGATCTGGAAGGCGATCGCTGCCGACACCACCTGGCCGCCTGCTCCCGCGGGCGATCAGCCGCTGCTGAAGGCCGAGCCTTCCGGCATTCGCGTCAATGTCTACAACGGCACCGCGACTAAGGGCCTCGCAAAGAAGGTTGCCCGCCAGCTAAAGGCCGAGGGTTACCTCGTGCGCGATACCGGCAACTGGGATACCTCGACAGTCACGACCACGACCGTGAACTACGACCCCGATTACGACGTCTCGGCGAAGACCTTGATCTACGCAACATCGGCTGAAGGCGTGGCCAAGAAGGGCCAGGGACAGGCCATGGATCTCGTGATCGGTTCCGACTACACGAGCGTGAAGCCGGTGCAGATCGCCAGTGCGATGAAGGATCTCACCGCGAACGTGAACTCCGGCGACGAGAGTTTCTGCGCGAAGTAGCGCACTTGGCTTCTGAAGCTAGATAACCGGCGGTCGTCCGGCCTTCGTCATTTCCCACACCGTGCGCCACTTCATGGCTCGACGCCCACCAGGGTTCTCAGTCATGCCCTCGCGCAAACCACCGAACCACGCCTTCAGGGCGTCCTTGTCGCGCATGCGCAGAACGGTGATGCCCACCCAGGTACCGACGTAGATCGGTTCGAGTACGACCGGCAAATTGCGACGAGCAAGCCACACGCGATTGCGCGCATTGAGTCGGTAGTAGACCTCATGGCGCGCCGGATCAATCACCGGATGATGCACGCTGACATCACCTGCGTACCAGGCTGTGAAGCCGGCATCCCACACGCGCCAGACGAGTTCGATGCCCTCATGTGCATAGAAGAACGGGTCCGGCCAACCGCCGATCGAGTCGAACAGATCGCGGCGCATGGCGACGGCGCCCTCCCACAGCGCGGTGGCC
This sequence comes from Candidatus Nanopelagicales bacterium, assembly GCA_044345075.1. GTDB lineage: Bacteria > Actinomycetota > Actinomycetes > S36-B12 > S36-B12 > CAIKZY01. Next base: position 1,759 of record JBIJBU010000031.1, read on the forward strand.
GGGCCAGGTGTCGCGTGATTGCCCGGGCGAAGTCGCGGTACCCAACGGCCTGGGGCGATCGCGCCGGTTGGATCAACGACGCGCGGCTGAATCAGCCCCAGAGTCGGATCAGCCGCAAATCTGCGGGCGAGATCGGCGAGAAAGCCTTCGTCGGCGAGACAAGCGTCGTCGTCGAGGAAGAACAGGTACTCACCATCGACCTCGGGCACGCCGGCATTGCGTCCGGCAGGAATACCGAGATTCTCAGGAAGGGCCAGGGTCCTGACCTGCGAGGGCAACCCGGTCGGGATCCAACCGTTGCCGACGACCACGACATCAATATCAACATCGCGCTGGGCAAGGATCGAGGCAACACCGGCCTGGAGTTCATCAGGCCGCTTGCCCATGGTGAGCACGACCACGCCGTAGGTCGGCTTCACGAGCGCAGCTTGCTCGAACTCAGGATCGAGGCAAGGTGACCGACGATGGTGATCACGCCGAAGATCGCGAGGAATGCCAGTAGATAGCGGGTGACGGTGAGGTCGCCTGCGATCGCGTCGCCGATCGACGCCAGGAAGATCAAGATCGTGAGCTCAACCGAGTGGTACGAGCGATGGAAGGGGACGAAGCGCGCGAAGGATCGAAGATTGCGCAGGCCCGCAGCCTTCGGAACTCCTACATCAGCGCGATCAGCGAGCTTGGGCATGTCGTTGTATGCGCGGGAGACATGCACCATGTCGTTGAGAGCCTTGTTGTACAGGATCATCACCGCGAGTAGTGCGCCGATCAGCGGCCAGGGAGAATCCATCCAGCCGGCATTCGGGAAACCGGCAGCACGCAAACCCAGGGCAATCGGGATGATCCCCTCGGTCGTGTAGTGGCCGACGCGATCGAGGAAGACACCGAGCGGCGAGGACTTCTGCCGCCATCGGGCAACCTCGCCATCACAGCAGTCCCAGAGCATCTGCATCTGACCGAGCAGCATGGCGAGCAGGCCGCCGATAACTCCCGGGATCAGCACAGCGAGGCCGGCGCTCGCCCCCGTGAGGATCATCAGCCAGGTGACCTGGTTGGCACTGATCGGCGTGCGCAGTAGCAGCTTGGTCAGGTAGGGCGAGATATCGCGCAGATACACATCGGCGACCCAGTGCTCAGAGTTCTTGCGGCCGCGAATCGCGGGCGGCTGGCATACCTCGCGGATCTCGGCGACGGTCGGTCGCGCCGGGCGCTCACTCATGACACCGCCTCGCATCCACCGGTCAACATCCCCATAAGCCTATCGAGTGCCCGATCACAGATCCTCGTAGTCTTCCTCGTCCTCTTCCTCGGATCGAGCCCTCTCACGCTTGCGCTTCGAATCAGGAATCATCGCGTTGCGGATCTCGATCCCTTCTTCCACGGAGGTCTCGGCGATGATGGCGCCCTGGGAGATGACGATGGCGCGATCGCAGAATCGTGTCAGGTGCTCATCGGTATCGCTGGAGACCAGGAAGGTCACGCCCTCGGCCCGCTTGCGATCCAAGGTGGCCCAGCAATGATCGCGATACTCGCCATCGCCAACCACGAGCAGCTGATCGATCGCATATGCACGTGTCTCGATTGCCATACAGATCGACCATGCGAGCTTTTGGCGCACGATGGGCCGTGCGACGCCGAGATACTTGTCGAGCCGGCCCTCGATCTCGGCCTGCTCGGCGATGAGATCGACTTTGGACTCAACCTCGTCGGGGGTCATACCCAGTAGCCCGCCGACGATGTAGATGTTCTGGCGCACGGTGTACGAGCGATCGAGTGCGGGCACCACACCGATCATCGGAATGATGACCTCCTTGCGACGCACGGTTCCCTCGTCGGGGAACAACGTGCCCGCAGCAAGTCGGAGGAACTCTTCGCGGCCGTCATCGGGCAGACCGATGAGGGCCACGCATTCACCCACCTGCACCGAAGTCGAGATATCGCGCAGGGTCCACTCGATCTCGTTCTGGAATTCGCCTGCCATGCGCCGAATCGCATGCTTACGGCCACCGCCGCCTCGTCGATGCTGCCGAGTCACGGAGGAACCAACATTCGCGAACTCGAGCATCGAGCTCAGATCGGGAGTGAGGTGGATACGTGCCATCTCATGCTCCCTTCAGGATGCGCGGCTCGAGTCGCTTGAACACGAGGAAGCCGATCGTGATGATCACGACGATCACGCCGAAGGAGAGCGCGTAGTGCCAGGGTGTCTCGATCTCCGACGGCCAGAAACCGATTCGGTAGAGACCAAGGATCGCCACCATGGGATTGAGTGAGGCAAACGGCTGGATGTGCTCGGGGATCTTGGTGATCGAGTAGAGCACCGGCGAAAGGTAGAAAAGCGCACGCATGACGATGCGCACGATGCGCGCAAGGTCAGGAATGACAGCCACACCGGATGCCACCAGAAGACCAAGCCCGTACATCAGCAGGAACTGCACAAGCATGGCTACGGGGAACAGCAGGATCAGTGGCCCGGGAAAGGTGCGCGTGAGAATCATCGCGAACACGATGATGGGCAGCGAAAAGATGAACTCGATCATCGACACGAGCACTACACGCAGCACCCAGATCTGGGTGGGCAGCAGGCTGATGCGGATCGCGTTCGCATTTCGCTTGAACGACCTGGTGGTCTGCGCGATGCCTTTGGTGAACCACCACCACGGCAGGATGCCGACGGTGATGAACAGTGCATAAGGCTGCTGGCCGATATTGCGTGAGAGAAGAACCGAGAACACCAGCCACAGCACGATTGACATGCCGAGGGGCTCAAGAAGGGTCCAGAGGTAACCCAGACGCAATTTGGTGTAGGTCTTCTGCAGGTCACGAAGGACCAGCATTCGGAGCACTTGGCGGTGCTCCCAGATGACATGCACCCCGCTACGATACCGACCATCCAGAGGAACACCCAGACACCACGCTCGCCCCAAGGCTGAGCACAGGCACACGGGCTGCTCCGCGCGACACGGCTAGGCAACGGGAGCGAATATGAACGTGCAAGCAGTCATCCTTGCTGCGGGCATGGGAACACGCCTCGGCAAGCCCTGGCCCAAGCCGCTCACTCCCCTTGTTGACGGCCGCACGATCATGCGTCAGCAGATGGATAACCTCGACAAGGCATTCGGCGCTGATCTTCGCGTCATGACCGTTATCGGTTTCAAGCTCGAGCTCATCATCGAGGCGTTCCCGAACGTTGCCTACGTCTACAACGAGAACTACGACCAGACCAACACCAACCGCAGCCTGCTGAAGGCACTGCGCATTGCCAGCGATGGTGGCGTGCTCTGGATGAATGGCGATGTCGTGTTCGACCCAGCCGTACTTGAGCGCGCGAAGCCGCTCATGGACTCCGGCACCTCGTTCATCTGCGTGAACACTTCCGCCACGGCCGAGGAGGAAGTCAAGTACACGGTAAACGCCGACGGTTACGTGGCGCTGCTCTCCAAGACTGTCGATAATGCACTCGGCGAGTCAGTCGGCATCAACTACATCAGTGCCGCAGATCGCGCGAACCTCATCGCGGGCCTTGAGGCATGTGCTGACACTGACTACTTCGAGCGCGGCATCGAGATCGCAATCGAGCGGGTCGGCATGAAGGTCGTTCCGCTCGACATCAGCGACCTGTTCGCCGTCGAGGTTGACTTCGAAGACGACCTCGCGCGCGCGAACACGCATCTGTAGCCGTCACTTAGGGCTGGTAAGACACCCTTCCGATCGTGCGTCCTGCCCCCAGGCGCTTCAGTCCGTCCGCGACTTCGTTCAATGCGATTCGCTCACTGATGAGCGGACGGATGAGCCCGGCGTCCGCCAGCCTGGCGAGCTCGTTATGGCAGGCCTGCACGCCTTGAGGATCCTTCGTGCGGTAGACACCCCATTGGAGGCCGAGTATCGAGTAGTTCTTGATCAACGCATGATTGAGCGCCGCAGACTGGATCTCACCGCCGGCGAAACCGATCAGCACGATGCGCCCCTCGAACGCGATGCACTTCGTCGAACCGCGATAGGCATCGCCACCCACTGGATCGAACACCACATCGGCGCAGCGTCCGTCGGTAACATCCTTGACGACTTGAACAAAATCCTCGGTCCGGCGATCAACCACGATGTCAGCACCCATTGCGTGTGCGACCGCGACTTTCTCCGAGCCACCCACTACGCCGATTACGAAGGCACCTGCGGCCTTGCCGAGCTGGACCGCCGCACTTCCGACACCGCCTGCAGCTGCGTGAACCAGAAGCGTCTCGCCGGACTTGATCTGCGCCCGTCGGTGCAACGCGTACCAGCCAGTCTGGTAGGCGTACTGCAGTGCCGCAGCTTCGCCATCATCAAGTACTGCCGGGGCCAGGTAGATGTCCCCCGCGTCCATCATCGCCATTTCCGCAAAGCCGCCATATGGCAGGACTGAGCCACCGAGCACTCGGTCACCCACCTGCCAGCCACTGACTTCAGAGCCAAGGCTGACGATCTCTCCGCAGAGCTCGACACCGGGAGTAAAGGGCATCTGTGCCTTCACCTGGTAGCCACCTCGGACCATGAGTAGATCAGGGAAGTTCAGCGTGGTCGCACGGACTCGAACCAGCACCTCGAGCTGCCCGGGCAACGGCACCTCCACCTCACCGACGGTGAGGACATCGGTGGGCTCGCCATACTCATGTGCCTGAAGTGCTCTCACGATGAATCCTCCGCGTGGGGGGTAAACAACTCTCGCAGAACCGGAACCAAGGCGCGCATCGCACGACCTCTGTGACTGATGGCGTCCTTCTCCTCGGCGCTCATCTCGGCGGTAGTGCGGCTCTCGCCCAAGGGCACGAAGATCGGGTCGTAGCCGAACCCATTGGTGCCTCGTGGTTCACGGATCAAGGTACCGTCAATGGTGCCCTCGACCAATCGCTCGGTGCCGTCCGGCAGAACAACCGCTGCAGCGCAATGGAAGGCGGCGCCACGACGCGCATCGGGCACATCAGTGAGCTGACCGAGCAACAGGTTCAGATTCGCGAGGTCATCTCCGTGGCTACCTGACCAGCGAGCAGAGAAGATACCGGGCATGCCGTTGAGCGCATCGACACTAAGGCCCGAATCATCGGCGATCGCCGGCAAGCCGGTCTCAGCACACACCGATCGTGCCTTCAAAAGTGCGTTGGCCGCGAAAGTCGAGCCGTTCTCGACGACATCAGTGAGATCAGGGAATTGATCAGTGCCCACGAGTTCGATGTCGAGCCCTGCCTCATCGAGGATGCGTCGCATCTCGACGAGCTTGTGCGCATTCTGCGTGGCGAGCACTACGCGCATGTCAGGCCCGGGCAGCGGCCTGCATGGCCGTAAGGGTGGTACAGCCATCGCCAGCGAGCGCGAGCAGCTGATCGAGCAGTGCGCGATCGAACGGCTCGCCCTCGGCTGTGCCCTGAATCTCGATGAAGCGGCCATCACCGGTCATTACGACGTTCATGTCGGTCTCAGCGCGCACGTCATCGTCGTAGTGAAGATCGAGACGGGGCTCTCCGTCGATGATGCCAACACTGACAGCGGCGACAGTGTCCTTGAGCGGCGAGCTCTTCATGATGCCCTTGGCGATAGCCCAGTCGATCGCGTCGGCGAGTGCGACGTAGGCGCCGGTGATCGCCGCGGTGCGCGTGCCTCCGTCGGCCTGCAGGACGTCACAGTCGATGACGATGGTGTTCTCACCAAGAGCGTCCATATCGACTACTGCGCGAAGCGAGCGGCCAATCAGTCGCGAGATCTCCTGGGTGCGGCCGCCGACCTTGCCCTTGACACTCTCGCGATCATTGCGGGTATTGGTCGAGCGCGGCAGCATCGCGTACTCGGCAGTGACCCAGCCCTTGCCTGAGCCCTTGAGCCAGCGCGGCACGCCCTCCGTAAACGACGCGACGCACAGCACGCGCGTGCGACCGAAGGAAACGAGCACTGACCCTTCGGCCTGATCGAGCCAGTTGCGCTCGAAGGTGACGGGGCGAAGCTGATCATTGGTACGGCCATCGGTACGAGTCATGCTCGAACCCTAGATGAGCAGTCAGATCAAGGATTCGACGGTGCCGATCTCCGGGCCAAGGAAGCGGCGGCCGAGGCGCTGGAATTCGGCCGGGTCACCGGTGGCCATGAAGTGATGGACAGGCTCGGGCAGCGATGCATCACGGATCAGATCGCGCGCCACGAGGGTGCGGTAGACATCCTTGGCTGTCTCCTCAGCGCTCGAGACAAGCGTGACGTTCTCACCCATCACGTACGAGAGCACGCCGGTGAGCAGCGGGTAGTGCGTGCAGCCAAGCACGAGTGTGTCGATATCGGCATCCTGAAGGGGTGCCAGATATTCACGGGCGTTAGCAAGGAGATCGGGGCCGCTCGTAATGCCGGCTTCGACGAATTCGACGAAGCGCGGGCACGCCACGGAGATGACGTCGATGTCAGGCGCCGCGGCGAAGGCGTCTTCGTAGGCCGCGCTGGTGATGGTCATTGACGTGCCGATCACGCCGACACGGCCATTTCGCGTGGCTGCTGCAGCTCGTCGAACTGCAGGGTGCACGACCTCGATCACGGGAACGTCGTAGCGCTCTCGCGCATCGCGCAGGGTCGCGGCGCTCGCGGAGTTGCAGGCGATGACGAGGGCCTTGACTCCATCGTCGACTAGGCGATCCATGATCTCGATCGCGAATTCGCGCACCTCGGCGAGCGGGCGGGGGCCATACGGGCCGCGAGCGGTGTCACCTACATAGAGGACAGGCTCGTGGGGCAGTTGATCGAGGATCGCACGGGCGACAGTGAGTCCACCGACCCCTGAGTCCATGATTCCCACGGGTGCATCAGCCATCACGGCCCCAGCCTACGGCGCGCGTCCCCCTCATCCCCCTCACGGTTCCCTAGTCTTCTAGTCGTCGGCCGACCGGCCGAGGAATGAAAAGTACTTCCCCGGAGGAGAGTCATGTCCGTAGAAATGAATATGCCCACGATGAAGCGTCCCGGTGGCGTCACCGTTGTCGGCTTCCTGATCATCCTTGCCGCCGTCTTCAACATCTTCATGGGCGTCTGGCTGTTCTTCGCAGCCTTCGGCGAAAACCCGGAGTGGACCGACGCATTCGGCAACACCCAGACCGTGAGCACCTTCTACCTGTGGTTCAACGGCGCCCTCATGATCTTCCTGGGCCTGATCTACTTCTGGCTCTCCAAGCTCACGTTCCTCGGCAGCGCCACGGCACACATGCTGATCTCACTGCTCGCAGTGCTGAACATCATCTTCGGCCTGTTCGCCCTCGGCCGCGGCGGCTTCATCAGCATCATCATCAACCTGATCATCCTGCTGATGATCAACACCGCATCAGCGAAGGCCTGGTTCACCCAGAACGTCTGATTCAGCCGGGCGTTGTTCCGAACCCAGGAACTAAGCCCACAGCTGGCCGTCGAGGGCATCCTCAGCATCATCGAGGGTGCCCTCATACGCGCCCGTAGACAGGTACTTCCACCCGCCATCGCACACGATGAATGCGATGTCTGCGGGGACACCGGCCTTCACGCACTTATTGGCCGTGCCAATTGCCGCCTGCAAGATCGCACCAGTCGAGACACCGGCGAAGATGCCCTCGACCTCGAGAAGTTCACGCATTCGCTTCACCGCATCACGCGGGCCCACGGAGAACCGCGAGGTTAGTAGATCGGCGTCATAGAGCTCGGGGATGAATCCCTCATCGATATTGCGCAGGCCGTACACGAGCTCTCCGTAGCGCGGCTCGGCCGCGATGATCTCGACATCAGGCTTGTGCTCGCGGAAGTAGCGACCCACGCCCATCAAGGTGCCGGTCGTGCCGAGCCCGGCAACGAAGTGAGTGATCGTCGGCAGATCTGCAAGCAGTTCGGGGCCGGTGCTGTCGTAATGCGCCTGGGCATTCGCGGGGTTGCCGTACTGGTAGAGCATCACCCAGTCGGGGTGCTCAGCCGCTAGGCCCTTGGCCACGCGCACGGCCTCATTGGATCCACCCGCCGCCGGTGAATAGATGATCTCGGCGCCCCACATGAGCAGCAACTGGGTGCGCTCCGACGAGGTGTTCTCGGGCATGACGCAGATGAGCTTGTAACCTCGCTGCTTGGCCACCATTGCGAGTGAGATTCCGGTGTTACCGGAGGTCGGTTCGAGCAAGGTGTCGCCTGGCTTGATGAGCCCGTCAGCTTCGGCCTGCGCGATCATGGCGAGCGCGGCGCGATCCTTAATGGAGCCAGTCGGATTGCGATCCTCGAGCTTGGCCCACAGGCGAACATCAGGTGACGGCGAGAGTCGCGGAAGCCCCACGAGCGGGGTGTGCCCGACGGAGTCGAGCAGTGAGTCGAAGCGCACCTCAGCCGCCGGCGACGGCCGGCAGGATCGTGATCGAGTCGTTGTCGCCAACAGGAGTCGAGAGCCCGTCGAGGAAGCGAACATCCTCGTCGTTCAGGTACACGTTGATGAAGCGGCGCAGGCCACTGTCATCGAGGAGGCGGTCGCCGATGCCCGGGTACGAGGCATCGAGGCTGGTGATGACGGCCTGAAGTGAGGCGCCCTCAGCGCTGACTGCCTTCTCGCCCCCGGTGAACGAGCGCAGGATCGTAGGGATACGAACCTCGACTGCCATGACTTCTCCGAACCTATGAGCGCCGCGAACCGCGACGTGCCCGAGAAAGGTTACGGAGGATAGGGACAAACCGCCAGTTTGAGGGTGTCACTTGCAAAGGGTTTGCAGAAGGCCCTTCCTCGACTGCCCTCGTGAGTCATCACGCGATGGTGACGGGTTCCTCGGTGACCTCGCCGTCGACGATTCGATACGAGCGGAACTCGTAGGGGCCATCCTCAGGGCCTGTCTCGCGGGTGGAGACCAATACGTAATGGGCCTCGGGCTCCCCCGCCAGCGAGATGTCGGTGCGTGAGGGATAGGCCTCGGTGTGGGTGTGGGAATGGTAGATCACGACCGGAATCTCGTCGTTGTCGTCCATCTCTCGGTAGAGCTTCAGGAGATCGACCGAGTCGAACTCATAGAAGGTGGGCGACCTGGCGGCATTGACCATCGGGATGAAACGGATGGGCTGATCCGTTCCGGCCGGCCCCGCGATGACTCCGCAAGCCTCATCGGGATGGTCGGCGCGGGCGTGGGCGACGACCGCGTCGACGAGCTCCTGGGAGATGGTCAGCATGGCCAGATCGTAGGGGACGGCTGGCACGCTGAGCCGAGACGCGGGGTTGGGTCGATTGAACCCTTATCTAGACCCCAGTTCTATAGTGCGGCGCCCTACGGCGATTCGCGGCTATTTGGACATGCGAAGAAGCGAAAACGGGTAGACACTGTCTCGACGCCTCGCGACTTCGGTCGCCCGACGCCACGACAAGGCGGATGGTCCGCCTTATCTGAGGAGGATTACGTGGAATCGGTTCTTGAATTAACTAACACGCAGTACCAGACAGTGTTCAACGTTCTTTCTTTCGCCCTGGCATCGATGATCGCCACGGTCGTTTTCCTGCTGGCCGTTACCGGCCGGGTTCTGCCGCGCTACCGTCTCGCATTGGTCGTGTCGGCCATCGTGTGCGTGATCGCTGCCTACCACTACTTCCGGATCTTCAATTCCTTCACTGAGGCCTACGTCGCCACGGATGCAGGATCACCGGTCGCCGCAGCAGGTGCGGCAAGTTTCGTTCTGGTCGGCGGCGAGGGCTTCAACGAGGGCTACCGCTATGTCGACTGGCTGCTGACTGTTCCGCTGCTGCTCTTCGAAGCAATTGCGGTTCTGGCGCTTCCGCAGGCAGTGCGCAAGTCGCTGATGCTCAAGCTCATCCCCGCCTCGGCGCTGATGATCATCCTGGGCTACCCCGGCGAACTTGCCACCGACAACATGGCCAAGGGCATCTGGGGAGCACTCTCCACCATTCCGTTCCTCTACATCCTGTACGTGCTGTTCGTGGAGCTCTCGCGCGCTTCCAAGACTCAGCCGGTTCAGGTGGGCAAGGATCTCAATGGTCTGCGCTGGCTGCTTCTGGCCACGTGGGGCGTCTACCCGATCTCGTACATGTTCCCGATGTTCGGTCTCAACGGCGCGGATGCGTTCGTGTACCGCCAGGTGGGTTACTCGGTCGCCGACGTTCTCGCCAAGTGCCTCTTCGCACTGCTGATCTTCAAGATCGCACGCGAGAAGAGCTTCAACGACGATCCGGCATTTGCTGAGCAGGAGATCAAGGCAGCACCCTCCTCAGGCTGATCGCACATGAAAAGTGGTGGTGGCCCTCGGGCCGCCACCACTTTTTATTTGTGCGGAAGCAGCAACTGCACGAGTGACTCCTGCAAGTAGGTGAGCCAGTCGTAGACGTGGAACATGCCGTGGCGCGGGTCATCCTCGGGCAGGTCTGCGAGCTCCTGGTGATTTTCCTCGGTGATGTCGATGCGCGTACCGATCGCCAGGCGTGCGTCGTTGAGGAAGCCCAGCCACGAGGGAATGTCGCCGGAGCCGAGGGTTACCTTCTCCCCCGACTTCGACAAGGTCTGCAGCACCGTGCGCGCATGGGCGAGTTTTGCCTCCTGCAGTGAGCGCTGAGTGAAGCGCCGAAAGTCCAGGGACGCCTCGGGATCATCGGGGTACGCATCAGGGAACAGTCGAGCCATGGCCGGGTCGTCCGGGAACTCGGCATCCATGTCGATGCCGACAATGGCGGCAAGCGGGTCAACGTGCTCACGGGGCTCGGGGATGACGAATTCGCACACCTGATCAGCGAGCTGCACGAGGAGGCCCTTTTCGACCTCGTCGACGCGCAGGATGACTCGGCCAGTGAGGGACTTGCTGAAGCCGCCCATCTCAGTCGTCCTTTTTCAGCGTTGCCCAGAGTCCGTAGCCGTGCATGGCCGCGACATCTCGTTCCATCTCCTCGCGAGTGCCGTTCGAGACGACTGCTCGCCCCTTCTCGTGGACATCGAGCATGAGGAGCTCAGCCTTGGCCCGGTCGTACTTGAAGTACTCCATGAACACGAAGGTCACATAGGACATCAAGTTGATCGGGTCATTCCAGACCAGCGTGATCCAAGGGCGATCGACATCGGCCACGGTCTCCGGCAGCGCGACATCCAGCTGAGAGCTCACGGGCCTACTTAACCCGAATGCGGAAGGGAGCGCTCGCCCCGGTTAAGAATCCGGCCTTGCCCACTGCGACCGCGCGGTAGGTATAGGAGCCCTTCTTGAGCACCTTCAACTGCACAATCGCGTTGCCGGAGGCATCGGCCTTGCTCGACCGCGCGTTGATCCATGCGCCGGCTTTCTGCATCTGGATCACGATCGACTGACCATCGAGGGCCGGTAGAGCGGTCACCGCAATCGGCACGACACTGCGCGCCTTGACCCTCTTCTTCGGCGACGACGTCACAGCGACCGCGGACGTGACGGTGATCGCTACCGGATCGCTGAGCTTCTCCGCGCGCCCCTCAGCGCCGGCGATGAATACCGCCCATTCGCCAGGGACCGTGGCTATCGGAGCGAAGGCCACTGCACCGTCGGCTCCTGTCGGAGCGGAGGAGACATCGACGAAGTCGGCAGCACCGGCTGCCTTGAATCTCAGGGTCGCGGCGATTCCGGCCAACGGGGCGCCGTTAGAGGAGACCGTGACAGTGATCGGGATGGCAGCGCCCGCGATCGCATTCGGGGGCGCATTCACGGTGACCGAGGTGTCCAGCGTGCCGAGGGAGTCCGCGTATCCACGGATCAGCGGCCACTGAGCGGGATCCTCGCCACCGACTGTCCAGTAGGCGGCGGCACTGATGCCGTAGGTGCCCACCAGCTGAGTGCGGACGAGAACGGCCTGCGGCCCGACGAACCACATGATGCGGCGTGCCGCGCACGTACCGCCACTCCAGTTCACGACCTTGTCGTACTCCACGTAGTTCTCCTGCGTGGCGTCATCCCACTTGATCTCGGTGGCCGGCACGTTGTTCGCTGCAAGAACCTTGGCGATATCGGCGTCATTGACAGCCGACTTTGAGGTCAATGCGCTGTAGGCCTTGGAATCCTGCGAGGAAGTCGGGCAGTTGCCGCTCAGCTGATACTTTCCGCTGGCACTCCTCTTCGTCCAACTGCGGCCGTAGTTGGGAACGCCGATCTGGAGCTTCGCAGGGTCCATCACCGTGACGGAGTACTGCACGATCGCGTTGACCCAGCTGATTGGCGCGATAGGGCCTGGACGGCTCACGCTGAAGTCATAGGCCATGATCCGAATGCGATCGACCGCGGGCGCGATGCCGGCCATGTCGTATACCCAGTAGCCGTTTTTGCCACCGCACTTATTCGAAGTACCGCAGGGGCCGGGAATCGTGACGATGAGCTTCTTTCCCTGTCCGCGCAGGGCGGCACCGAGTTCGGTGACAAAGGCTGTCCAGTTCGGCTGGGTTGCTGCCCAAGATGAACTGCCGTCGGTGAAGGCGAAGATCTCGTAGTCAAGATCGATGCCGTCGTATCCGTTGTTCACCACGAGCGAGACGATGTCCTGCACATGCGCGGTGCGCTTCACGGGATCGGCGAGAGTCTTGGCCATGACTCCCTTGCCCGAACCATCGGCGATGGACGGAATGACAGGAATGCCGGCGCCGCGCAGCGCATTTGTTGCCCACGCCGCGTTAGACGCGCCATTCGAGAAGTTCGGGTTCAGCGCGACACGCACGCCCTTGGAGCCAGCCGAGAGAGCGGAGTAGATGAAGGGCGATACTTCAGTGAAGAGATCGGCATTCGCCACGGCGCTGTTCACGCCTTGGGGATTGCCTGGTGTGGCCATCCAATAGGGAATCCAGCCGGTCACGATCTTCTTCGGCGCAGCCTGGGCCGCCGGAGCTACCGCCACGGTGAGAGCACCTGCGCACACGCTCAGACTGACAAGGGCGGTGAGAAGGCGACGCACGATGACACTCCAAACATCAGGGGGTAACTCCATTGTGCGTCATGACGCGCACTACCCCCTACACACCCATCAGGACGGCCTGTCGCATGATGGACTAATGCGCAGACTGATCCTTCCTCTCGTTCTTGCTGCTTCCTTCGTCGTTTCCCCTATCGCTGTCGCCCCCATGGCCCAAGCGGCCGATGCCGTCGATCCAGCGGCCTATGCCGCTGAGGACGCCCGTATCGCCACAGTGCTGGCCAAGAAACTCGGAAATCCACGACTGGGCCGCGATGTCGTCGTCAACGTCACGAATCTGACGGCAGGCACCACCGTGTTCAGCCAGGATCCGAATGCTCCACAGCGCCCGGCCTCAAACATGAAGGTCATCACGGCTGTCACCGCTCTGAGCCAACTTGGCCCTGATTACGCATTTCGCACGCAGGTACTGACCACAGCCGACCCCACTCAGATTTATCTCAAGGGCGGGGGTGATCCGATGCTCTCGACCAAGAGCCTGGAAAACCTGGCCGTCGATACCGCTGTGGGCCGCGACGTCACCGTGCCGATCACGGTGCACGTGGACGCCTCACTGTTTCCGGCACCCACGAACGCTCCGGGCTGGACTTCTGGCTACACGCCCTATGTCGTAGCGCCCGTGCGCGCGCTCGCGCGCTTGCACGACTACTCGAAGGACACGACTTCCAACGCGGCCGACGTCTACATCAAGAAGCTGAGGTCACTCGGCTTCACCGTGACCCGCGGCGAAGACGTCGTAACTCCTGCTGATGCAACCCTGGTTGCAGAGAATGCCAAGCACACCGTTGCCTCGGCCGTTCGCCTGATGCTGCTCGACTCCGAGAACAATGTCGCGGAAGCACTCTTTCGACAGGTGGCCGTCAAACGCGGTTTGCCGGCTGACTGGGCCGGAAGTAAGCAGGCAGCGGAGGATTCCCTGCGCGAACTGGGAGTCGACCCCGCCGGCCTGGCCATCTACGACGGCAGTGGGGTCTCGCGTCGAGATCGCCTCACCGCGAGTGCGCTCACTCAGTTGATCGCGCTCACCACGGTCGGAGACCCGGCGCGATTCGCCGAGATGTATGCCGAGAGGTCAATGCCGGTGTCGGGTCAGACAGGCACTCTGAAGGCCGGTTATGGCCGATACGTGACCAAGGCCAGCAAGTGCGCAGTAGGCAAGGTCCGTGCGAAGACAGGCACCCTCTTCGACACGATCACGCTCTCCGGAGTGACCTCGAGTGACGATGGGGCGCAGCGCGCGTTCTCGATCATGGTGAACAAGCGGCCAGCGAA
>JBIJBU010000143.1:0-4690 GCA_044345075.1 Candidatus Nanopelagicales bacterium
AGAATTCGGGAGCATTCGGCCGGCGGCGCTCTATGCCGCCGCTAAAGCGGGTGTCATCGGCTTGTCCAAGGGACTCGCGCGTGAGTATGGCCCATTCAATGTGCGCGTGAACGTGATCTCTCCAGGACCCACGGACACGACTGGATTCAAGAAGTCAGCTGACCACGACACTTCCGTTGCTGCAGGTCGCACTCTCCTGGGTCGGATGGGCCAGCCCAGCGACATCGCCAACGGCGTCAGCTATCTCCTCAGCCCGGGAGCAGCGTGGGTCACCGGAGAAGTCTTGCGGGTCAATGGCGGCAGCCTGATCTAGCAGGACACGCGCATCGATCAGATAACCCCTACGAAAGTGATTTGATGAACCTCACGGACATCGGCGGACCGGAAATCGACGCACCGTTTGCGCAGGAGTTGGTGCGTTTGGGCCGGGAGCGCCCCGACATTGTGGTCTTGTCTGCGGACCTATCCAAGTACACCGACGTGCTGCCCTTCGCAGAGACCTTTCCTGATCGATTCATCCAGGTGGGCATGGCGGAGCAGAACATGATGGGTATCGCAGGTGGCCTAGCCAAATCGGGGTTCACTCCCATTGCAGTGACATACGGTGTCTTCGCCACCCGCAGAGCAGGCGAGCAGATCCAGATGGCTCTGTCCACCGGTCCTGGCAACACCGCCGTGGTGGTTGCCTTTTTGCCGGGCATCAGTACGCCCTTTACGGCAACTCATCAGGCGACGGACGACCTTGCCATCATGCGGAATGTCCCCGGCATGACCGTCATCGACCCGGCGGACGCCACCGACATGACCCTGAGCATCCGCGCGGCCGTTGAAGTTCCTGGTCCTGTCTACCTGCGTGGGCTTAGAGGCATGGTCAGGCAAATCATCGATCCAGCGCGCTACCCCTTCGTGATCGGAAAGGCCTACGAGCTGGTCGGCGGATCGCATGTCGGGCTCATCGGTACCGGTCTAGGCACGCAGTGGGCACTGGAGGCACGAGAGATTCTCGCTCGACAGGGCATCGAAGCAGCGGTTCTGCACGTGCCTACCATCAAGCCCCTCGACAGCGAAGCAATCGCTCACTTCGCATCCCGCTTCCTGGCCATAGCGACGGTGGAAAACCACGGCGTCAACGGAGCTTTGGGATCTGCCGTCAGTGAGGTACTGGCCGAGCGCGGGTTGGCCACTGTGCTTCACAGGCTGGGCGTAGGTGACCAATGGGCAGATGCCGGACCTCTGGACTACATCCGATCTCGCCTGAATCTGGACCCGGAAGGTCTGGCCTTGACGGTTTCGAACGCGATTAGGGAGATGAGGACCGCGTGACTGTGAAAACCTCCGACGCAAAGGGGCGCGACGTGAGCGCTCCCCGCGATCTCGAGACCGTCGCACTAGAAATCCGCAAGCGATGTGTTCGCATGTGCATGTGCCGTGGTCAGGGCTACGCCGGTCAGGGGCTCGCCCTCGCCGATCTCATGGCGCACCTCTACTTCCGGGCCATGCGTCCTACGGATGACGGGGATTTCAAGGACCGATTCGTGCTCTCCACCGGGCACAGCGCAATCGCACTCTTTGCGACGCTCGGGCAACTCGGCGTCTACTCCGAGGAGGAGCTCCTGACTTACGGCATGCCGGGGTCTCGGATAGAGGAAAGCCCATTGGAGGGCATTCCAGGATTCGAGATCACGGGAGGTTCCCTAGGGCAGGGGCTCTCTCAGGCGATCGGCATGGCCCTGGCAGCTCGTATGCGTGGCGAGGACACCACGATCTACTGCCTGCTCTCTGATGGGGAACTTCAGGAGGGACAGGTTTGGGAAGCGGCCATGAGTGCAGGCCACTACCGACTGGGCAACCTCGTGGTCCTGGTGGACAACAACGGGATGCAGGCCGATGGGAACACTGCTGAAGTCATGACAGTCGAACCCGTCCCAGCCAAATTCGAGGCATTCGGTTTCGACGCGGTCAGGATCGACGCCAATGACCATGCTGAGTTGTTGAGCCACTTGCCCGAGGGAGGAGTGACTCGCGACCGACCGCTAGCCCTTGTGTGCGAGAACTTGCCAGGCAAGGGAGTGCCGAGTTTCGAGCAATACGCGAAGGTCCACTACATCCGCGCGCCGAAGGAAACGTGGGAGCTCGCGCTGGCTGAGCTCGATGCGTAGTTCTGGCGCATTCGGCGCACAGTCCCTGTTCACTGTGTCTGTCGTAAATCGTTTCGCTTGGAGCTCGCGCTCATCACAAACATCGACTGGCCGCTAGCGCCACCGGGAACACATCATCAGTACTTCCGCGCCATTCCTTCCGCGACTCGACGTGCTTGAGCGAGTGGTGCTCGCCCACGACGCTTCCCACTTCCTCATGTTTCCCGAAGAGATAGCGAATGCAGAATCCGCAAAAGACATTGGCGTGTTGATTGCGGAGGCTGCCGCGCAAGGTCGGTCAATCACCTTCAGATCGGGTGGAACGAGTTTGAGCGGGCAGGCGCAGTCGGCGTCAATGCTGGTGGATACGCGTCGAGGTTTTCGGGCGGTCGAGGTTCTCGGCGATGGTGCGCGAGTTCGCGTGCAGCCTGGAGCGACAGTGCGGTCGGTGAATGTGCGACTGGCACCCTACGGTTTTCGGCTGGGCCCGGATCCGGCTAGTGAGTCGGCGGCGACGGTCGGCGGGGTGCTCGCCAACAATTCGTCGGGAATGTTGTGCGGAACTGAGTTCAACTCGTACCGAACCCTTGACTCGCTCGTGGTCGTGCTGCCCAGCGGCACTGTGATCGATACCGGTGCGGGTGATGCGGACTACCGGCTGCGGGTGACGGAGCCCGCTCTCTATGAAGGCTTGATCCGGTTACGTGATCGAGTGCGGGGGAATCAGGATTCGGTGCGACGGATCGAGCATCTGTTCGCGATGAAGAACACGATGGGGTACTCGGTAAACGCGTTCGTGGACTTCACGCGCCCGATCGACATACTCACGCACCTCATGGTGGGTTCCGAGGGGACCTTGGGTTTCATCGCGGAGGCGACGTTTCGCACGGTGCCGGTGCTCCCGCATGTCGCGACGGGTTTCTTGGTGTTCGACTCGATCGAGCGGGCCACGGGCTTTCTGCCTGAGTTGGTGGCGTCGGGGCTCGCGGCGATCGAGGTGCTGGACTCTACGGCGCTACGTGTTGCACAGCTGGATCCGATCGGTGGGCGTGCGCTGCCCGGGCTTGCGGTGGATCGCCAGGCTGGATTGTTGGTGGAGTTTCAGGAAGTCACTGAGCAGGCGCTTGCGCAGCGGTTGGACGGTGCACGCGATCTGCTGGCAGGACTGCCGCTAGTGCTTCCGGCGGAATTGACTCAGGTGGCGAGCACGCGGGCGGATCTGTGGCATGTGCGCAAGGGCCTGTATGCGGCGGTTGCGGGTGCGCGTCCGTCGGGCACGACTGCCCTTCTTGAAGACGTGGCAGTTCCCGTGTCGGAACTAGCGGGCACCTGTGAAGCCCTGACCGTGTTGTTCGACCGGCACGGGTATGAGGAGTCGGTGATCTTCGGTCACGCGAAGGACGGGAACATTCACTTCTTGCTCAACGAGCGCTTCGATCGACCTGAGTTGCTCACCAGGTTCACGGCGTTCACTGAAGACATGGTCGAGTTGGTGCTCGGTGCGGGCGGAACGCTGAAGGCTGAGCACGGCACCGGTCGGATGATGGCGCCTTTCGTGCGCCGACAGTACGGCGATGAGCTGTATGACGTGATGCGCGAGATCAAACTCTTGTTCGACCCGGCAGGAGTGCTCAATCCGGGCGTGATCATCAGCGATGACCCGATGATCCACCTGCAGCACTTGAAGACCACTCCGACAGTCGAGCCGGAAGTCGACCGGTGCGTGGACTGCGGGTTCTGCGAGCCGGTATGCCCGAGCAAGGATCTCACTCTCACGCCCCGCCAGCGGATCGCCGTACGTCGCGAACGCGCTCGCGCCGAGCATGCTGGCGATCTCGCCCTTGTGCGCGAACTCGATTCCGCCGCCGAGTACGAGGTCATGCAGACGTGCGCGGCAGACGGCATGTGCGCGACCGCATGCCCGGTTGGCATTGACACGGGGGCGCTGGTCAAGCGACTGCGCGCTGAGACGCTCACGCGGTCACACACCCGCGCGTGGTCGACTGCTGCTCGGCACTGGGGTCGTACGACATCCACGGCATCCCGGGCGCTGACCATCGCGAAGCGACTGCCGCGCCTAAGTCACGCCGCTAGTCGCGCTGCTCGCCGCATCGTCGGCACCGACACGGTGCCCTTGTGGGATTCAAGGCTTCCTGCCGGCGGCCGCCGACGCACACCGCGACCAGCCGATGATGCGGTGGCGGTGTTCATGCCCGCCTGTGTCGGGTCGATGTTCGGGCCCGAACCCGGCTACCCCGGGGCGGCAGCGGCGTTGCTGACCTTGTGCGAGAAGGCCGGGGTAAAGATTCTGGTACCCGAAGGCATTGCGGATGCGTGCTGCGGCACGCCTTTTGCCTCCAAGGGCATAACCGATGCCTACGCTCAGATGCGCGATCGAATGCAGTCGTGGCTGTGGCATGCCACCGACCGGGCCCGACTGCCGGTCATCGTCGATGCTGCTTCCTGCACGGAAGGCCTCACGAGCCTGCTGGACTCCGTCGAGGCAGCACGTGGTCGGAGGATCACCGTGATCGACGCGATCACCTTTACCC
>JBIJBU010000144.1:0-4681 GCA_044345075.1 Candidatus Nanopelagicales bacterium
CGATGGAAGCAATGTTGATGATGCGGCCGTAACCGGCGGGCAGCATGTACTTCAGTGCACGGCGGGTACCCCAGAACGCGGTGCTGGCGTTCCACTCGAGACCCTTGAGCCATGCCTCGTCGCTGAGCTCGCCGATCGGTGCCCAGCCATCGCAGCCACCTGCGCAGTTGACGATGATGTCGAGCTGTCCGTACTTCTCGGCGGCGAAGTCGACAAGCGCATCGACCTGTTCGCGCTCGAGAGCATCGGTCTTCTTGAAACTTGCGCGGTCACCGGCGGCCAGCCGCTCGAGGGCAAACGCACCCTTCTTCTCATCGCGATTGCCCAGCACAACCGAGGCCCCCTCGGCGATGAATGCCTCCGCGATGCCGAAACCGATGCCGGTGCTGCCGGCGGTGATGACCGCTACGCGGCCCTCGAGAGTGCCCATGTGAACTCCTGATGATCAAGGCGGACCCGATCTGGGCCGCCAAAGTGTTGTGCGGTCATCTCACACCAGTTACTGGAGTGAGTCAATGGAAACTGGAAAGTTGGTCGTCCTGCAATGTCCGGGACGCTCAGTCCTGGAGCACCACGGGCAGCTTCACCTTCGAGGCATCGCCGTAGACGGCCTCAGCGCCCTCCTTGGCCAGGCGGTTGATCGTGCGGTGCACGTACTGCACGCCCGGCTCGTTGCGGCCGAAGATCTGGGTCTTGTCGGTGGTGACCGCCACGCCCTTTTGCACCCCGTAGCCGGTGATGTAGTCCTCGCCGTAGGTGACGTCGTAGAACCAGTCGCGCATGACCTCGAGCTCGTGGCGCCCTGCTTCGTCCTCTGGGATAGGCGTGCGCGCCAAGATGCGCTGCTCGGTCACAGACTCGTTCACATTGGTGGTCGGCAGCGGGAATCCGATGGCCATGCGCTGGCGCCAGCCGCCAGCGATCGAGAAACCGGGGAACAGCCAGTTGATCGTGCCGACATTCGCCGTGGGATCCCAGGTCTCCTCGGGATCATCGAGGTGGTTCTCGATCTCGCGCAGGGCGAAGGACACGCGCTCATGCGCACCGTAACCATCGAAGATCGCAGTATTCGACAAGTTGGTCTTGAAGACGGTGTTCGCATGCAGTGACGCGAAGTGGTAGCCCTCGAGGTAACCCTCAATCGCGACCTTCCAGTTCGGGCCGGGCATCATGCGCGAGCTGAACAGGTGGCAGTCAGCGAGCTTCAGGCTCTCCAGGATCGGGGCGAAATCACCGAGCCACGAGTCGATATCGATCTCGAGGCCTGGAGTCAGGCAGACGAACACCACGCCGTGCTTCTCGACGACCGGAAGAGTGATGAGGTTGCGCTCCGACTTGTCGAAGTCACCGAAAGTGCTCTCGCCGTAAATACCCTTGAGTTCGCCGTCCATGCCGTACGACCAGGCGTGGTAGCGGCAGGTCAGCGCGCGTGACTCGCCATGGCCGGCCTCGCAGATCAGTGCGCCGCGGTGGCGGCACACGTTCAGCATCGCGTGCACCTCGCCTTTGGAGTCGCGGGTGATCACCACCGGAACACCCACGACCTCGATGGCCTTGTACGAGTTCTTCTTCGGCAGTTCGCAGGAGAGTGCCAGCGGCAGCGGGATGCGCTTGAAGATGAGCTCGATCTCGTTCTTGAAGATCTCCTCGTCGAGGTAGTTCGCGGCCGGCTCGAGGTACGGTGCCGCGGCCTGATCGGTGGTCTTGTTCTTGGTGTGGGCGATCAGGCGGCGCATCATCGAGATCGCTTCATCGCGAGCCGCGCCATTGAGGATGTCGCTGGGCAGATAGGCCGGAACGACGGCTTCGGTCTGGGCGGTCTCGCTCACGTGAACTCCTAGTCAGGCGGGTCCCCTGAGCGTATCAACTTGTCTAGACGACTACTAGATCCTGGGGTAATTGCCTGTGGGCACAGACGAATCCCCCCTAGGACTCCCCCACGCCTAACCGATCGGCAAAATGCCTGATCCGCGATCGCGCTCATGGGTCAGCTCATTGAGGCACAGCAGCACGAACCGGCCATCGGGCCAGACCTGGACACGGGAGATCGAGGCATAGCCGGGATTGAAGAAGAACTTGTGCGGGCTGTCGAGCACGTGGGCGAGAAAGGAGTTCGAGGCTCCCCCATGGCTTGCGGCCACGACCTTCTGCCCCTGATGCGCCAGGCCGATCTCACGCATGACGCTCACCATGTTCTCGCGCAGTTCAGCATCGTTATGGACGGGCATGAAGCCCTCCTCGAACCTGCCCTCGAGGAAGGCCTTGATGCGCGACTTATCGGCCATGCCATCGGTGCCGGTGTAGGCGGTGGCGCCTGACACCCATTCGCGCAGCTTTTCATCGATGGTGATCTCGAGCCCGCGGTCAGCGGCCAGCGGCTCGACAGTCTGCACTGCTCGAATGAGATGGCTGGAGTAGATCGCATCAATGCGCTCGGGCCGAAGATGAGCGACGAGACTCAGCGACTGAGCAATGCCCTCCTCACCTAGCCCTGGATTCATCGAGCCGTCAGGTTGCGGTACTGCATGACGCACGAGAAGGATCTCGCACGGCTCCGCTATGCCGAGCTCTTGCTCAGTTGCCATCAGGGCGTGATCAGACTGCGGTGCCGAAGTTGCCGAGCTCGTCGGCTGAGGGGAACTGCAGGCTCTGCAGCTCGAAGTACTCCATCAGTCCGTGATGACCGAGCTCGCGTCCGATACCGGAGGTCTTGTAACCACCGAACGGTGCCTTCGCATTGAAGCGACCGCCATTGACAGACACCTGACCGGTGCGCAGGCGCTTGGAGATGCGCACCGCCTCGGGGATATCAGCAGCGAATACCGCACCCGAAAGGCCGAACTCACTGTCGTTCGCGATCGCGATACCTTCCTCAAGGGTGTCGTAGCCGAGGATGACGAGTACGGGGCCGAAGATCTCCTCCTGTACCACGCGCGCCTTGGGCGACAGGCGGCTGAACACGGTCGGCTTGACGAAGTAGCCGCGATCGAAACCGTCGACAGCACCGGGGCCACCTGCGATCAAGGTGCCTTCTGTCATGCCGATGTCGATGTAGTTCTTCACGGTCTTGAACTGGCCGACGGAGGCCACTGGGCCCATCGTGACTGACGGATCGAGCGGGTTACCGATGACGAAGGCCTTGACCATCGCGGCCACGCGCTGCTCGACCTCGTCGATGACCGCATTCGAAACGATCAGTCGCGTGGTAGCCGCACACGTCTGGCCGTTGTTCACGAAGGCCCCTCGCACGGCATTCGGCACCGCCTCATCAAGGTCGGCTCCGGGAGCGATGAGGAACGCCGACTTGCCGCCGAGCTCGAGGGCTACCTTCTTGATGGTGGGAGCCGCGGCCTGCGACACACGCACGCCGGCACCTGTCGAGCCGGTGATGCTCACCATGTCGATCTCCTTGTGAGACGACAGGAGTTCGCCGACGAGTGCGCCGCGACCGGAGACGAGATTGAAGACACCCGACGGAAGCCCGAGCTCGTGAACGAGGTCGGCGAGGACGAAGGTCGCCAGCGGAGCAACAGAGCTCGGCTTGACGACAATGGTGCAGCCGGCCGCGAGCGCCGGGCCGACCTTCGCGGCCAGCTGGTAAAGCGGGTAGTTCCAGGGAGTGATGGCACCCACGACGCCGACTGCGGCACGGATGACCATTGAGTTGGCGATGCGCTCCTCAGCGGGCATTTCGCGGGCAGCCTCGGCCATGGTTTCGAACACAGTTGCCGCCAAACCCACCTGCACGCGCTCAGCGATAGCAATCGGCGAGCCAACCTCCTGGGCCATGATCTTGG
This sequence comes from Candidatus Nanopelagicales bacterium, assembly GCA_044345075.1. Classification (GTDB taxonomy): domain Bacteria; phylum Actinomycetota; class Actinomycetes; order S36-B12; family S36-B12; genus CAIKZY01. Next base: position 3,798 of record JBIJBU010000144.1, read on the forward strand.
CGAGCTTTGCCTCATTCGCACGCAGGCCATCGGCAAGTGCCTGCACGACATCGGCACGCTCGTTGATCGGAGTCTCTGACCAGGAGTCGAAGGCGCGGCGAGCAGCGAGAATCGCGCGCTCCGCATCCGCGGCGTCGCCCGCGGGAACGGTACCGATGATCTCCTCGGTTGCTGCCTCGTCGACCTCGATGACATCGCCGGTGGCCGGCTTGATCCACTGTCCGTCGATGTACAGGGCGTCGCGGTTGATCATGATTCCTCCAGTGCCTTCGTCTTCACTTCAGTTGGGTCGTGCCGTGGTGCGAGTGTGGCTAATGCATCCCTAGTCGAGAAGTCGTTCCCTCAATGCTTCTAGCGTTGCGGCGGGAACGTTGAGCTGAGCGACATACGCCGGCAGGCCGCCGTATGTCTCCTCAGCCTCAGCGAGCAAGAGTTCCATTGCGGTGCGCGGCACTCGGAGTAGTTCTTCCCGTTGGTTCATCATCGGGTGATTCTCGAAGTTTTCGCGCCCGCGCAAATCATTCACCATGGCGACTACCTCGTCACCGCTCAGAGCGAAATCATCAGCAATGTCGCTCTCACTGACCCCGAGCAAGGACAGCAAGATCGCCGCCACGATGCCGGTGCGGTCCTTGCCCGCCATGCAGAAAAAGACCGCGGGGTAGGAATCACCGAAGGCCAGGGCATCGAGGATGTCGCAAATAGCCGGACCACCGAGTGCGAGCATCTCTCCATACACGCTCGCCAGGTACTCGGCGGGCGGAAGCTTCCGAGCTTCTGCATCAGACTTCCAATGCCCCGGCAGGATCGGCGCGTGCAAATAGTCGGTGATGAACGCCGGCAGCGGGAAGGCTTCACGCTCACCCTCGTAGCGGAGGTCAATG
>JBIJBU010000145.1:0-4668 GCA_044345075.1 Candidatus Nanopelagicales bacterium
ATGAGCATGCCCACCGCTGCGGCACCTGCGGCGTACACGAACAGTCGCATCGGCGCGCCGGCCGCGAACATCATGCCGAGGAAGATCACGCCGAGCAGGAAGGTGTTGCCGACGTCACCCTCGAGCACGACCAGCACCATGAACGCCAATGCGACAGGAAGCACAGGAATGAGCAGGCTCTTCCAGCTGTAGCGATCGCGGAGATTTCGAGCCAGTTGATCCGCGCCCCAGACAACAAGCGCGATCTTGGCGAACTCCGAGGGCTGGAAGCGGAACGGACCGAAAAGTTCGATCCAGTTGCGCTGGCCGTTCACCGAGACACCGATCACGAGCACCGCGACAAGGGCGACAGCGGCGAACAGCAGCAGGCCGAGTGAGATGCCGCGCCAGAACTGGATGGAGGTTCGCCTGGCCAAGATAAACATGCCGATCACGCCGATCACGGCAAACATCAGCTGGCGCGTGAAAAGGGTGTAGCTGGACCCAAAGATCTTGAGGCTCTCGATACTCGAGGCCGACAGCACCATGATCAAACCGAGGGTGAGCAGCAGCAAGGTGGCACCGAGCAACAGGTAATAGGTGCTCAGCGGGTGATTGAAGAGCAAGTAGACGCGGTTGGTCGGGGTTTCCCTGCTTTGTCCGGCCACCTTGGGCTGGCCCGACTTGCTAGTTCGCCTGCCTCGTGAGGCGTCCTTGCGGTTCGCGTTGACCGGGGCGTCCTTCTCTGTGCGACTCATGCGCCCGGCTCCTCGGCCAAGCGGGCGACAGCCTCAGCGAATTCGGTGCCACGGTGGGTGTAGTCGCGGAACATGTCCCATGAGGCGCAGCCAGGGGCGAGCAGCACGGTATCGCCGGGGCGGGCCATGGCCATCGCCTCGCGTACTGCCAATTCCATTGCCCCAGTGTCGATGCGATCGAGGTCGACTCGCGGGACGTTCGGGGCGTGTCGGGCCAATGCGTCGGCAATCACCTGCCGATCGACCCCCAGGAGAACGACTCCTCGAAGGTGTGAGGCGGTCCGCTGCACCAGATCGTCGAATTCTTGGCCCTTCGCCATGCCCCCGGCAATCCAGATGATGCTGGGGTACGCCAGCAAGGAGGTCTGGGCGGCGTGAGCATTGGTGGCCTTCGAATCATCGATGAAGGTGACTCCCCCGATCTCGCCGACATGGGCAATGCGGTGGGCGGCAGGCACGAAATCCTGCAGGCCCTGCTGCACAGCCGTGGCCGGCACGCCGAAGGCCCTGGCGAGGGCGGCAGCAGCGAGGGCGTTGGCGACGTTATGCGGAGCAGCGGGCTGAACGTCCGCGACGAGAGCGAGTTCTTGGGCCGTAGTTCGGCGCTCCTCGATGAACGCGCGGTCGACCAGATACTCGTCGACAACACCAAGCATGGAGATCGCCGGGGCGCCGAGGGTGAAGCCAATTGCTCGGCAGCCTTCGATGACGTCGGCGTTCTCGACCATCTCGAGTGTCACAGAGTCCTCGACGTTGAAGACCACGGCCTCTTGCGTGCGCTCGAACACTCGTGCCTTGGCGGCGACGTACGCCTCCATCGTGCCGAAATGATCGATGTGATCATCGGCAATGTTCAGGCACACCGACGCGACGGCACTAATGGTGTGAATGAAGGGCAACTGCGGAGCACCGACTTCAATGGCGATCACGTCGAGATCGTCGTGCATGACGACATCGACAAGCGAGTTGCCAATATTGCCCGCCGAGGTTGTGCGGTAGCCCGCGGCGCGCAGCATCGACTCGAGCATCAACGTCGTGGTCGTCTTGCCATTCGTGCCGGTGACGGTCAGCCAGGCTGCGGCGTTGTCGGGGTGACGCAGGCGCCAGGCCAGCTCAAGCTCTCCCCACACCGGAATACCGCGATCAAGTGCATCGACGATGACGGGGGCATTCGGGCGAAGACCGGGTGACACGACGAGCAGATCGCACTCGGGGGCCATGCCGTCGTAGCCCAGGAGAACCTCGGCATCGAGGGTCTGCAGGATCTCGGCGCGTTCACGCTGCTTCTCGCCATCACCAGAATCAATGACGATGACCGTGGCTCCGAGTTGCATGAGTGCGTCAGCGCACGAGAAGCCCGCGATGCCGATGCCGGCAACGGTGACCCGCCACTGCGACCAGTCGGAGAGCCGGTGAGCCTCGTTGATGCTCGAGCTCACGCGCGCACCCATTCGGCGTAGAACAAGGTCAGGCCGATGCCGATGAACAGGCCGTGAATGATCCAGAAGCGCACGACGATCTGCACCTCGGGCCAGCCGACCATCTCGAAGTGATGATGAAGCGGGGCCATTCGGAAGATGCGGCGACCGGTGAGCTTGAAGGAGCCCACCTGGCCGATCACGCTCAGCGTGGTGATGAGGAACAGGCCAGCGATGAACGGAAGCAGCAATTCAGTGCGCGAGAGGATCGCGAGGCCGGCAATGCCGCCGCCTAGGGCCAGTGAGCCGGTGTCGCCCATGAAGATGCGAGCGGGCGAGGTGTTCCACCACAAGAAGCCAAAGCTCGCGCCAGCCGCGGCTGCAGCGACTAATGCGAGATCAAGTGGATCAGTGGTGTTGTAACACTGAGCGGTATCGAGGAAGCCGCAGTTCTGGCCGTACTGCCAGATACTGATGAGCACATACGCCAGGAAGCTCATGATCGAGGCACCGATGGCGAGGCCGTCGAGACCGTCGGTGAGGTTCACGCCATTGGTCGTTGCCGTGATCAGGAACCACACCCACAGCAAGAACAGACCAACGGGCAGCACGATCGAGGTATCGCGCACGAAGGAGATTGCCTGCGACGCCGGGGTCTCACCCATGCTGTCGGTAATGGTGATCGACATCCACGCGAAACTGAAAGCGACGACGGCCTGGCCGATGAGCTTGGTACGCGCACGCAGTCCGGTGCTGCGCTGCTTGAAGACCTTGAGGTAATCGTCGGCAAGCCCGACAAGCCCGAGTCCAACCATCAGGTAAACAACAAGCAGTCCTGAGGCAGTAAGCGGTCTCCAGGCGAGCAAATGCGTACCGAAATAGCCGGCGACCACCGCCAGGATGATGGCGATGCCGCCCATCGAGGGCGTGCCCTTCTTACCCGAATGCTCGGGGTAGGCCTCAGTGTCGGTCGAGACGCGAATGGCCTGCGCGTAGTTACGGCGAGCCAGCAGGCGAATCAGGATCGGGGTGCCGATCAGGGAGAACAAGGTGGCGATACCGGCGGCAATGACCACAAGCCTCATGCCACACCGCCATTCCAGGCCGACAGGGCATCGGCAACTCGCTCCAAGGCTATTCCCCGAGACGCCTTGACCACGATGACGTCACCGGTGATGGCCTCGTTCGTGACGATGCTCACGGCGTCCTCGATTGAGGTGACGAGGACTGACTTCAAGCCTGCAGCGAGAGCAGCCTCGTGCGTGGGAATCAGAGCCTCACCAATACAGACAAGTCGATCGATGCCCATTGACGCGGCCGCACGCCCCAAGGATGCGTGCTCCTCGCGCGAGGACTCCCCCAGTTCGCGCATCTCGCCGAGCACTGCCCAGCTGCGACGACCGGCGGCCATCGATGCAGTGGCAGCGAGTGCGGCACGCATCGACTCAGGGTTGGCGTTGTAAGTGTCGTTGACGAGTGTGATGTTGTTTCCAAGTTCGCGCACTTCCATGCGCCACTTGCTGTCGAGCCCGGCAATGCGCAGACCGGCAGCGACAACGTCCAGCTTGATCCCGAGGGCAAGAGCAACAGATGCCGCAGCCAGGGCGTTCTGCACGAAGTGTTCACCGTGCACCTTCAGCGTGATGGGCTCTGACCCGTTGTCGTAGGTGAGGGTGAACGACGGCCGCGCGGCAGCATCCAGCCTTACATCTGTGGCGCGTACATCACAGCCCACCGACCTGCCGAAGGTGACGACACTCGCCTTCGTGTCGTCAGCCTTGGCCAAGATGAGCGGATCATCACCATTGAGGATGGCGAAGCCCTCAGGCGGAAGCTCCTCGATGAGCTCACCCTTCGCGCGAGCAATGGCCTCGCGGCTGCCGAGCAACTCAAGATGCGCCGTGCCGACGTTGACAAGCACGCCGATCGTTGGGCGCGCAATCTCGGCGAGATACCGAATCTGGCCTTCGCCGCGCATGCCCATCTCCAGCACGAGGTACTTGGTGCTCTCATCGGCCCGCAGGATGGTCAGCGGAACTCCGACCTCAGTGTTGAAGGAGCCCTCGGGGCACACGGTCGGGCCGTCGACGGCAAGAAGGCCCGCAATGAGCTCCTTCGTGCTGGTCTTTCCACTCGAGCCCGTGATGCCGATGACCGTGCAGGTGAGAAGAGTCGACCGGACCCAATGCGCGAGTCGGCCGAGGGCCATCACCGGGTCGTCGACGACGATGCATGGCTGATCGAGCACGCGATCGGAGAGCACGGCAGCCGCGCCGGCAGCGATCACTTCTGCGGCAAAGTCGTGCCCATCAGCACGCTCACCCTTGATGGCGACGAACAGGCACCCCGGCGTGATGTCGCGCGAGTCGACACGCACGTCGGTGATCATGTCGTCGGCTGTCAGGTGGTGAAAGACGCCATGCGTCGCATCGCAGATGTCGGCGACCGTCAGCGCGATCATGCGGTCGCTCCGTGTACATCGGCGAGTGCGCCACGAGCGACTACGCGATCAT
>JBIJBU010000032.1:0-15683 GCA_044345075.1 Candidatus Nanopelagicales bacterium
CTGTCGAGCTCGACTACCCCGATGATGCAAGCCCCACCGGACAGAAGACCAACACCTATGACGGCTCCGGCGGCGTGGCGATGGGTTCGCTGTTCAACCGACTCGTATTCGCCACCAAGTTCCAGGATTCGAACATCCTGCTGTCCGATCTCGTGAACTCCGAGTCGCGCATCCTGTGGGATCGCAACCCGGCATTGCGTGTGGAGAAGGTCGCTCCGTTCTTGACGGTTGACCAGGATCCGTACCCGGTCGTCGTCGACGGACGCATCAAGTGGATTATCGATGCCTACACGACCTCGAACGACTACCCGTACTCAAGTCGTGTCTCGCTTGCGGATGCGACGAGCGATTCGAGCTCCCCGCGGAACCTGCCGCCGGGCCTGCAGCCGCAGGATCAGCTCAACTACATGCGCAACTCGGTCAAGGCAGTTGTCGATGCATACGACGGCACCGTCACTCTCTACCAGTGGGATAAGCAGGATCCGGTCCTCCAGACCTGGATGAAGGCCTTCCCCGACATCGTGGCCCCCGTCGACAAGATGTCGCCGGAGCTTCTCGAGCACGTGCGCTACCCGCAGGACATCTTCAAGGTGCAGCGCACGATCATGAGTCGCTATCACGTGACGGATGCCGCCACCTTCTACAACGGCACCGACGTGTGGATCGTTCCCTTCGATCCGACGCTCAACCCGGCGCAGGTATTCCAGCCGCCGTACTACCTGACCTTGCAGATGCCTGGCGACACCACGCCCGAGTTCTCGCTGACCACGGCCTTCGCTCCGCAGCGGCGCCAGACGCTGGCTGCATTCATGCAGGTGAACTCTGATCCGGGGGAGAACTACGGCAAGATGCAGGTACTGCAGCTGCCGAGTAACACCACGATTCCCGGCCCGCAGCAGGTGCAGAACAATTTCGAGTCGGACCCGACAGTCAGCTCGCAACTCTCACTGCTCCGACGCGGCGGCTCCGAGGTCGAGCTCGGAAATCTGCTCTCGCTGCCGTTCAATGACGGACTGCTCTACGTAGAGCCGGTTTACATTCGCGCTGCGACCGATGGCTACCCGCTGCTGCGCAAGGTGCTCGTCGGTTACGGCTCTAATGTCGCCCTCGAGGACACCCTTGATCAAGCGCTTGCACAGGTGTTCAACATTGGCGCGATCCCGACTCCCGAAGCGCAACCGGGTGACAACCAGGATCCCGATGCTGAGCCGGGCACTAACCCGACCCCGACCCCGCCAGTGACCCCGGAACCTGAGGCACCGACAACGGCGGATCCGGCGGCTGACCTGGCCAGGGCTCTTGCTGCGGCCGATGCTGCCTTCCAGGCCGGTCAAGATGCCCTGAGAGTTCAGGACTTCACTGCGTACGACCGGGCTCAAAAGAACCTCGAGGCCGCTCTCGCGAGGGCTCTCGAGGCGCAGGCTCGGCTGGAAGACACAGGCGCAAGCGCCTAAGTCAGGCGAAGTTCCGCATCTTCTCGCTCGTTGAGGTCTAGCGTGTCGCCATGACCGCACGCGTGCTCTTCGCCATTACCGCTGCAGTGCTGTGGATCGGGCAGGTCCTGTCGGCGATCTTGAATGCCTTCGATTACTACCCGGTGAACACCACTGAGCCCGGCCTCTACGGCAACAACCCACTCGGTGCCGCCGGATTCATCGGCCGCGAGATCGATCACTTCAGTTACTTCACGATCTGGAGCAATCTCCTGGCCGCGATCATCTTCACGATGCTCGCCATCAATCCGAACCGCACGAGTTCGCTCTTCCGCGTGCTGCATCTTGATGCGATCGTGATGATGATCGTCACCGGCATCGTCTACAACGTCCTGCTCAACACCGGCGGTCATGAGGGCTGGGATTTCTGGAGCAATGGCATCCAGCACATCTGGGGTCCGCTCTTGGTCTTCATCGTGTTCGTGATCTGCGGCCCTCGCGGATGGATCTCCTCGCGCACGATCTTTGCGTCATTGATCCTGCCGATTCTCTGGCTGGTCTATGCCCTCATTCGCGGTTCGGTCACCGGTGCTTACCCGTATGACTTCCTGGATGTCAACGCCAATGGCATGGCTTCAGTCCTTGCATTCGTCGCCCAGATAGTGATCTTCGCGATAATTCTCGGCTACTTGCTGTTGCTCATCGACAAGCTGATGCGCAAGTTCTTCCCGAACAGCAAAATCGCGGTCTGAAAGCAATGGCCGCCTTCAGCCGACGAGAAAGCCAACGCGTAAGGCTCAGTGAACCTGCGCTGAGCAGATGTCGGTGAGAGCCGTCAAGGTCTCGCCCAACGCTGCATTAATGCGAACCGAAGCCAGGTCATCGGCCTTGGTCTCGCCTTGGTTGACGATGATGATTGGTAGCTCGAGCTTGTGGGCATGAGTGACGAAGCGGCGGCCGGAGTACACGTGTAATGACGACCCAAGCACGAGTAGCGACGAGGCCGAATCGACCATCGCGTAGGAACCCGTAACCCGTGCAGGCGGCACGCTCTCACCGAAGTACACGACGTCAGGCTTCAGTGGCCCTCCGCACGCAGTGCAGTCGACCATGACAAACGCATCGACAGAGGTCTCGGGCAGATCCACATCGCCATCGGGGTTGATGCGCGTGGCAGCGCCTTCCCAACCCGCATTCATCGAGGCGATGCGATCATGCAGCGCAACGCGTGACCCGCGCAGCCCGCACGCCATGCACATCACCGTGTCGAGCCGGCCGTGCAGATCGATCACCGCTGCGCTGCCCGCCTTGTGATGCAGTGAATCGACGTTCTGGGTGATCACCCCCGTGACCAGCCCTGCGGATTCCAGTGCCGCAACGGAAAGGTGCCCCGCATTGGGCTGCATGTCTCGCATCATCGGCCAGCCGATGTAGCTACGCGCCCAGTAGCGGTGTCGACCTCGCGGGTCATCGCGGAAGAGCTGATACGTGATCGGGGTGTGATTGCGGGAGTAGGCGCCGCCTGGCCCGCGATAGTCAGGTATTCCTGACTCCGTCGACAGGCCGGCGCCGCTCAGCACCACGACCCCGCCGCGGCCGATGATCTCGGCAGCAGCGGTCAGCCCATCAGCGGGCGCAATAGATCCGGAGTGCATCAGGAAGGAAGCATGGCCTTCACGTCAGCCTCGAGTGCCTCGGGCTTCGTGGTGGGCGCAAACCGCTTGACCGTGGTGCCGTCGGGCGAGACCAGGAACTTGGTGAAGTTCCACTTGATTCGCGAACCGAGCAGACCACCGCTACGTGACTTCAAGAAGCGGAACACCGGGTGCTCTGACTTCCCATTCACGTCGACCTTGGTCGACAGCGGGAAGGTGACGCCGTAGTTCATTTGGCAGAAGCCCTCGATATCAGAGTCGTTGCCCGGCTCCTGGTTCATGAACTGATCGCACGGGAAGCCGAGCACGACCAGGCCCTGCGGCCCGAGATCGGCGTAGAGCTTCTGCAGGCCTTCGTACTGCGGCGTGAAACCGCACTTGCTCGCCGTGTTCACCACCAGCACCGGCTTGCCCCGGTACTGATCCAGGCTGACCTGCTGGCCATGGTTGTCGGTGAAGCTCAGGTCGTACAGGCTCTCGTTGCTCATGAGTCCAGTGTCCACCGTGCGGGGGAGCCGCGCACCTCGCCACGAGGGAAGGAAGGGGTTAAGAGCCGATTTGGACGAAACCAGCCCCCGCCGTATCCTTGGGGAGCACAAAGCGACGCGGGGTGGAGCAGCTCGGTAGCTCGCTGGGCTCATAACCCAGAGGTCACAGGTTCAAATCCTGTCCCCGCTACTAAAGGAAAGAACCCAGGGTGAACCCCTGGGTTCTTTCCTTTAGTGGAGGAGATTGGCCAGGATTTGGGAGGAGATTCGTCGCGGGGCGAATCGACGGCTCCTGTCCCAGGGCCTAAACCAAAGGACCCGGGACATCTCCCGAGTCCTTTGCTTTACGTGAGAGCGGCGAGCGATGGTTTGGGATGCCGCGCGCCACATAGGTGACAGCGCGGTTACTTGTCACTGTCGCTCCTTTACGGACTCGACGGGGTCTTGGCTCGGCTGGCGTCCTTCGTGTGCAGGCTCAGCTACGGGGCTCGCTCCAACTTGATGAGGCTCTGCAGAATCTCACACAAATGCTTGACGAGAACAAGCGCTTGCCCTAGTTTTAACTCATGTCCAACACTGAGTTCAGAAACGGCTCCGGCCCCGCGACAAGACTCGGGAGTGACTGATGGGCGGCCAGTTCAAGGGACTCCAAGCGAATCTCAGCGAGCACGCCCTTGAGTCGGGGGCGGTGTGCCTGGCCGGCATTGTTCAGCAGCCTCAGGCGATCTGCGTTCTTCTCCACGACCGACATGCCGACCTGGATCGCATGAGGCAGTTCGCCAACCCGCTCGAGCGGTACTCCATCTGTCCCATGCTGCTCGACCTGCCCGGCCACGGACTCAGTTCCGAAGACGAAGACACCGACTCGATGGCGGCCATCGAATCTGCCTTTGTGTACGCCGAGAGAGAGGTGCTACCGGTGGCGGTCGTGGCGGAGGGACGATCTGTGGACACGCTTCTGCGCACCCAACCTCTAGGTTCGGTGTCCAGCTACATCCTGCTCTCCCCGCGAAGCAGCATGACTGAGGAGCAGTTCGCGGAGACCGCCTGGAGCCGGATTCCGTCACTCAGCATCCTTGATCCGCACGACCACGAAGCCGAGAACGTCGCCTTGATGGTGAGTCGACGAACCAGAGCCAACGACGGGCACGTGTTCGCGCACAATGCGGGGGCCCTGAGGAGTGGGCAACCGTCCTGGCCGCTGCAGGCGGCAAACGCCGCCGCCGCGTTCATCGCTGAGCAGGCTGCCTTATGGCGTGCAGGTCAGGCGACCCGTAGAGAGGACTGCGCGTGAGTAGTGCATCCACGCTTCAGCACATGTACCAACAGATGCTGGAGATCAGGCTTATCGAGGAGGAGCTCCTTCTCGCCGTGAACGACGGCCGGGTCATCGGATCCACGCACTTGTGCATCGGACAGGAGGCCATCCCCGTGGGGGCCTGTGCGGCCCTGGGCGCGACCGACCCAGTCATCGCCACGTATCGCGGGCATGGTTGGGCGCTTTCACGTGGAGTGCCACCCGATCAGTTGATCGGGGAGATCTTCGGCCGCGATTCGGACCTCAACGGGGGCCGAGCCGGCTCGGCCTACCTGTCAGCGCCGCAGTACGGCTTCTTCGGGGAGAACTCGATCGTGGGCGCGGGGGTGCCAGTGGCCCTCGGCTTGGCCTTGGCCTGTTCACGCACCGATGCCGACCGCTTGCCGCTTGTCTCTATCGGTGACGGCGCCATGAACCAGGGGAACGTGCACGAGTCCCTCAACATGTCTTCGGTCCTGAATCTCCCGATGATCGTCGTTGTCGAGAACAACGGCTACGTCGAAATGACCCCGTCGAGCACGCTCACCGCCGTACCGGCCGCAAGTCGCGCTAGTGCGTACGCCATCGAGGCTCTCGAGGTTGACGGAAACGATCCGGAAGCAGTCCGCGACGCGGTCTCAGATGCCCGCAGGCGAGCCCTGGCCGGGTCACGACCAGTACTGGTTGAGGCACACACACGTCGGCTGGGTGGCCACTACTCCGGGGACGCTCAGCAGTACCGTCCTGCGGGTGAGATAGACGAGTGGAGGCTGACAGACCCGCTGGAGCAAGCGCACTCCAAGTTATCCCCGGAGGCCTCCGCCCGCGCCGAGAGCGAGGCCCGCGCTGTCGTGGCAGCGGCGTTCGCTCAAGCCGAACTCATGCCCCAACCAGACCCCCAGAAGGTGATGACCCATGTCTTCGCTGAGTGACCCGCTCGAGCTGAGTTACATCCGCGCGGTCAACCTGGCCCTGGACGAACTGCTGCAGTCCGACCGCCGTGTCGTGGTCTACGGCGAAGACGTTGCGATACCCAACGGTCCGTTCGGCGCCACCAAGGGACTGCACGCCAAGTATGGCGATCGGGTCTTCGACACCCCCATCTCGGAATCAGCGATGGTCGGCGCCGCCCTGGGAGCTGCCATGGGTGGGCTGAGGCCCATCGTCGAGATCATGTATGCAGATTTCCTGCTGGTCGCCATGGACCAGATCGTCAACCAGGTCGCCAACTCGCGTTACGTCTCGAGGGGTCGACTCGGTGCCCCGTTGGTCATCCGGACTCAGCAGGGCAGTACGCCAGGTTCCTGTGCTCAGCACAGCCAAAGCCTTGAATCGATGTTCGCGCACGTGCCCGGCCTACGAATTGCAGTACCAGCGACGCCGCAGGACGCCTTCGCCGTCCTCCGCGATGCCGCCCTGATTGACGATCCAATGATGGTCTTCGAATCGCGGCGCCTGTACCCGATCAAGGGTTCCGTTCGGACGGAAACGGGGTTCAGCCGCATGGGTCAGGCGGACCTGGTTCGCTCCGGTACCGACGTAACCGTTGTCGCGTGGGGTACAGCCCTGAACTGGAGCAAGGAGGCTGCTGAGCAGCTCGCGGCTTCGGGGATCTCATGTGATGTGCTGGACCTGCGCTGGATCTCTCCGTGGGATCGCGCTGCGGTCCTGGCGTCGGCGTCGAGAACCGGTCACCTCGTGGTGGTTCACGAAGCCAACAGAGTCAGCGGCTTCGGCGCCGAGATCGTGAGCGTCGCATTCGAGGAACTGGGCTCCGATTTGAAGGGCGCCCTCCGCATCGGTAGCGAGCCAGTTCCGATGCCATCGTCACCAGTGCTGTCATCCGCAGTGCTTCCCACCGCCGACCGCATTGTTGCGGGCGTTCTGTCTCTACTGAAGGAGAAAGTCTCATGAGTTGCACCAGGTTGACAGGCAAGGTCACCCTCATCACCGGAGCTGCAAGTGGCGTGGGTCGATCCACGGCCCGACGATTCGCGCAGGAGGGGGCGGAGGTTGTGATCATGGTCGACCGGAACAGCGACGCGCTTCCAGCCGTCGTGGAGGAAGTGTCAGCGGTCGGAAGTGCCCAGGTCATCGGCGTGAACGGCGATGTGTCCATCGACGCTGACTGCGAGCGCTTCGTAGCAACCGCCGTCGAGCAGTTTGGGAGACTCGACGTGCTCGTCAGCAACGCTCCGGCCCACACGTCGGCGCCATTCCTGGAGCTGCAGCGCGACGACTGGGACATCTTGATGGGAGTCATGCTGCGGGCGAGTTTCGTGCTCGGACAGCTCGCCGCAAGGGCCATGGTCGATCGTGGCAATGGCGGGTCAATCCTCTACACCGCGTCAGTCTCGGCCCTCGGCGCATCCAAGCAGTACGCGCACTATGGGGCTGCGAAGGCTGGGATCGTCAACCTGACCCAGACGATGGCCATTGAGCTCGTCGACTACGGCATCCGAGTCAACTCGGTCAGCCCCGGGCCCCTAGACACACCGCAGTCGCGCGACGTTCTCGGCAGCGACGAGGCTATGGAGCGCGCTCGCGCACACTGGCCGTTGGTCCCCATGGGGCGCCTCGGGAAGCCGGAAGAGATCGCCGCCGCGTTTGCCTACCTAGCTTCAGACGATGCCGCCTACGTCACCGGTCAGAACCTGATCGTCGACGGAGGGCTGCGTGCACACAGTTACTCGATACCTGAGGAGTTGACTACCAAGTGAGAATCAATGAGCACATGTACATCGTCGGCGGCGGTGACTACGGGTACAACCTGTCGAACAAGTTGGACAGCAACAGTTACGTTGTCGACACGGGGGAGGAACTGTGGCTGATCGACGCTGGCTTCGACGGCGGTGACCGCGTCCTCGCTAACATCAAGGCCGACGGCCTTGACCCGGCAAACATCACTCGGCTCTTTGTCACGCACTACCACGCTGACCATGCGGGTGCGTTGGCCTTCATGAGAAAGCGACTGGGAGACCATCTGCAGATCGGGATCTCGGAGCGAGCTGCTGCCACAGTCCGAGCGGGGGACGAGGACACGATTGGCCTGACATGGGCGAAGTCGTTCGGCTTCTACCCCAGCGACTTCGTGTGGGAGCCCTGCGACATCGACGTTGAACTCACCCACAACCAGTCCGTGCGGAGCGGGGACTTCGAGATCACGGCGATCGAGACCGATGGCCACTGCAATGGGCACATGAACTTCCTCGTTACGGGGGACGGGAAGAGCTACCTGTTCACTGGGGATCATGTGTTCTGGGGCGGCAAGATCATTCTGCAGAACGTGGCCGACTCGAGCGTCCAGGAGTACGCGAAGTCGATGAACCGTCTCTTGGAGTATGAGTTCGGTGCGCTCATGCCCGGCCACCTCAACTTCTCTCTGGAGAACGGACGGCGGCATGTCCAGTTTGCCGCGGACCAGTTCAATCGCATCGGGCTTCCGCCGAGTCTTCTGTGACACGTCAGTGGGGAGATGCTCTGGACACCAGTGGCTTCATCGAGTCTCGCCTACTTCATGGGTGCGCGCAGGGAGCGTGGGCGATTCGCCCACGCAACGTGCTGCTGCCCACGGGCGAACTTGCAGGTGGACTCGACATTGTTGTCCTCGGTGACTCCATCGTAGGTGTCGTCGGTTCGGGGGAGAGTGGTGTTCCACACGAGGACGTACTTCACTGGCCGAAGGGCACCTTGCTCCCTGGCCTCATTGACTCGCATACCCACCTAACCTTCAGCGCAGATGGCGAAGTGGTAAGCAACGCGATCGGAGATTCCCCTCACCGGCAGGTTGCTCGTGCGTTTGGCAACGCCCAGTTGGCGCTCACGAAGGGCGTCACCACGGTCGTGGACTGCGGTGGACGCACCGAGGTCATGCTTACGGTCCGTCAGGCAAGCGAGAGCGGTCTCATTGTCAGCCCCACGGTTCTGGTGAGTGGTGCGCCGATCACGACAACGGCTGGGCACTGTCACTGGATTGGTGGCGTCGCCGACACGACGGACGAGGTCATCAGACTTGCCCGGCAGCTGGTTCAGGACGGGGTCGACTTCATCAAGGTGATGCTGACCGGAGGGAACATCACTGCGGGGAGTAACCCGAAGCAGCTTCAGTATCCAGATGCGACTATCGCGGCCCTCGGCGCGGAGTGTCAGCGCTTGGGCAAGCCCCTGGTGGTGCACGCGCACAGTGAGCACGCGGTATCGCTTGCCGCACGATGCGCAGCAACTGTGATCGCGCACGCATCCTGTCAGGATGCGGAGGGGAAGGTGGCCTTGTCAGCCGACACCGTCGCCGCGTTGACGGTGGCCGGCACCAGTGTGGATGCGACGATCACGGTCGGAGACCTAGAGGGAGAGACGACTGCGGATCCTGCAGTCCAGCGTCGGAACGATCAGCGCACGGCCATGCTGCCGCTGTTCCGCCGGATGCACGAGGCCGGCGTCACTGTCCTCGCGGGAACCGACGGTGGGGTTCCGGGAGTGCATCACGGCGAAGTTGGTCGAGCGATTATTGCTCTTCACCGCGAGGTCGGCATTCCACTAGGCGAAGCGCTGTTGAGTGGCACGAAGTACCCGGCGGAGGTCTTTGGACGCGGCGAGCGCTTGGGCGTGATTCAGGCGGATGCCCGGGCAGATCTGCTTCTCCTTGAGGGCGATGTCACCACCGATATTGCAGCCGTGCGTCGGCCTGCCTTGGTCTGGATGAAGGGTCAACTCGTGTCGCGTAGCGGCCACCTCCTGGCGGGGGCGCCTGCGCCAATGTTGTCGAGCCGAGCGTGATCCGCTACACGGTTCTGCTGCGCCGGGCAGATGGAGTTGATCGTGAACGGTTCCTGCACATGTGGCTGGGCGAGCACCAGGCCATGGCCTGGAGGCTGCCCGGAGTCCTTCACGTCGCCTTCCACCCCACAGTCGCGGAGCAAGGTGACTTCGACGGCATCGGCCAGCTGGACTTCGTGGACGAAGCCGCGCTCAACGACGCCCTCAGCACGGACGCGGCCCGCCGACTTCGGGCACACACGGCGACCTTCGCCGACTTGGAGTCGATCATCCGAGTGGTGGTCGACGCGACTCCCGAGACTCCCGCGACTTCTGGCGACTAGTCAATGTTCGCACGACCGGTCACGGCGGTCGGCACTCTGAAAGGGATTCAGCATGATGGCGAACGCAAGAGGCTATCGAGAAGGGTTCGAGTACAGCTTCTCTCGACTCGATCCCCAGTCGGCACATGTTGATCCACCAGCGGTAGCCCTGTATGAGACCCTCTTAGCGCGAGGGCCAGCCGGCGAACCGATACCACGCCTGGCGGAGTCGTGGCGCGTGCACGAGTCGGGCCTCATGTGGGACGTGAAACTGCAGCCGGGCCGCCTCTTCCACTCTGGTGCGCCTTGTGATGCACCGGCGGTTCTGCGGACTCTGAACGCCTTGCGCTCGGAGATGCAGGTACTGCCAAGTGGACGGCAACTGTGGTACTGGGACCCGGTGGACCGTGTCGAGGCTCTCGACGACACCACGCTGCGATTCCACCTTCTCTACCCGTACCCACGGCTGTACACGCTCCTGTGGGGCACGCACACCGCCATCCACAACGAGGACGCTCGCCTACGGAGTCCAGACGAGTTCGGAATCCTGCACGCTGATGGAACGGGTCCCTATCGGTTTGACAAGTGGAGTGAGGATCGCGTGGACCTTGCTCGGGCGGATGGCAAGCAGGGGGTCGCATCGCGGGCTGCATGGATCGCCCTGCCGTCGGCCAGTGATCGGCTTGCGGCGCTTCTTGCGGGCGAGGTGGACTGTGTGCACGCGCTTGATGCGGCGGCCTTACGTCTTCTCGATGGAGATTCCCGGTTCAAGGTTGCACGGTATCCCCAGCCTTCAAGCATGTACTTGACGCTCGACTGGGCGCGCGCCGAGTTGACCTTCGACCAGGTCGAAGTCCGACGGGCGCTGAGTCTTGCTATCGATCGTGAGCGAATCGTTCAGAAAGCGCTAGGAGGAATGGCGACTGAAGCGTCAGGCCCGCTGCCACCGGGCCTGGAGTTCCACGAGCCACGGGCTGCGAGTAACAGCGTTCGAGACCCGGAGCAGGCCCGTTCACTCCTGCGAACACATGGCTGGACAGTCGGCCCACGTGGAGTCTGCGAGCGAGACGGCGTCGAGTTCTCGTTCGAGTGCGTGGTCCAGGACGACGAGACCTTCAGGGCCGTCGCCGAGTGCGTCGCAGATGATCTCGCGGAGATCGGGGTGGAACTTCGACTTCGCTACTCGCGACCGTTCGCGCCCTTCTATTTTGACGTCTCGCTGCATCCGGCGGCCGCGATCTCGAAGTGGCTGTGGCCTGACACCGTGGAAGCCCTCCGCGGATTCTGTGACACCACGACCATTCCATTCCCGAACTGGCAGCGATCTTCTGTTCATGCCTTGGACTCGGCGTTCGACAGGTTCACACGTGCTCAGACACACGCTGAACTCACCGCGGCGGCCATCGACGTTCAAACGCGCTTCGCCGAGACCCTCCCCTACGTCCCACTCTTGACGCCGGACGACGTCTGGGCGTGGAACAAAGACCTCTTGGGGTTCGAGCCACAGCGCGGGGATCTCTATCCCCTCTATGACGACCTCGGCTGGAAGCCGCAGTAGTAGGACTGAGTCCCACTGGCGTCTGGCGCAATCGGTTGTTCTGCCTTCGCTATGGTAGAGGCGTGACGAGGCGGACAGCGGCCGGCGGACTTCGCAGGGGGGTCACTCTCTCTGACGTTGCTAAGGCGGCCGGAGTGGATCAGTCGACGGTGTCCCGTGTGCTCCGCGATGATCCGCGCACCAAAGCGACACCCGAGACCCGCAAGCGCATTCGTCTGGCTGCATCCAAATTGGGCTATGTCCCCAACGCGACGGCCCGGAGCCTTGCTGTCAGGAGCACGTCAACCATCGGGCTTCTCATCCCGAACGTGGCGGGTTTCGTCTACGCGGACATCATTCGAGGGGCCAGCGACGCCGCTCGTGAACTCGGCTACGTCCTCGTTGTCGCCGATGCTTCCGAGCTGGGCCATGCGAGCGAGGCCATCCGACGACTCGTGCTTGAGGGCAGGGTCGACGGCATGCTCTTGGCGAGTGGAGTGGTCACTGACGAAGCAGCTCAGAGCCTGGTGGGTGAAAGCAGCAATGTCGTGGTCCTCAACCGCCAGATCGGAAGGCGTGGACCGCGAATCATCGAGGACGACGAGATGGGCATGCTCCTTGGCACCCGGGAGCTCATCGCGCACGGCCACCGCCGGATCGCCTTCCTCGCCGGTCCACCTGACGTGGACACGTCCCGCCGGCGCATCCAGGGGTACCGCCGAGCGATGCGGGATGCCGGCCTGCCGATCCCTTCCGGCGTGATCGTGCACGCAGGGTTCGATGAGGTAGACGGGTACCGAGGAATGCAGGCACTGCTGGACCGGCAACCACGGCCTACAGCAGTGGCTGTCGCATCACTTGTTTCGGCGGTCGGGGCGATGGCGGCCGTGCGCGACGCGGGGCTCGAGATCCCCCGGGACCTTTCGTTGGTCGCGTTCCATGACGCGCCGCTGGCGAACTACCTGGCGCCGCCGCTGACGACGATCGCGATGCCCTTGAACGAACTTGGGCGCCAGGCGGTCTTGATGCTGCACGATCGCATTCTTGGAAAGCCCGGTCCGATGCTGGTCAAGGTGCAAGATCCTGCACCGAAACTGGTGCGACGAGCGTCCGTGGCGGCTCCCACAGCTTGAAACAAGCGCTTGTCTTCGGGGAGCCGAGCCCACTACACTGAACGGGTGGTGAAGGCGTACCTCGACAGACAGTCGGTGGAACCAGGCGCAGCGTTGGCCCTGCACGCGACCGGGTCAGGCAGAGCCACGCTCACGATCCGAGGTTGGCAGCACTCGGACCCAAACCCGCGCGGGCCGGGAGTGCTTGTCACTGACTGTGACTGGGGGGCTGGCGTGATCGACGCCGGCCCCGAGGAGACCGCGAAGGGGTCGTTCGCCTACACGGAAGCCGCCCTACCTAGAACCGGGCCGTTCACCGTCAGTCTGTGGCTGCTGAGCACTTCCGAGGCAGAGACGTCCACTGTGTTGTCGTGGAGAGGAAGCAGTTCCTCGTGGTCGCTCATCATTGACGGGGGACGGCTCGCACTCCGTGGAGAAGGTGGGGACACCGTCTCGTCCCTTCGCGTGCGGCCACGGCAGTGGACCTTCCTGGCCGTCGCGGTGCCCGACGTGTCTGAGTCCAGCAGTCCAGTGACCTTGGCGGCGGGTCACTGGGGGCGCACGGGTGGACCCTTCGTGGAGGAGGTCACCCCTGCGGTCCAAGCGGACACGGCGAGTTCGGCTCTGTGGATAGGAGCGCCGGCGGACGGGAGGAGCGGCGACTTGGATGGGGTGGTCGCCGGCGTATCGATTCACCAAGAGGCTCTCGACATCGTCGCCTTGATGGATGTCATGAACGGAGTGGGGCCCGAGGCGCGGCACCGCTGGGACATGAGCATCCGCGAGGATCCAGACCATGTGGCGCCGTTGGGGGCGGCCACGCCAGCACTTGCGCTGTACAACGCCCCGGCGTGGAGCACTCAGGTGCCGCCGCCGATCAGCTCGAACGGTCAGCGGGTGACGACACCGGGGTCGATTCACTTTCACACCGATGATGTCGAGGACTGCGGATGGCCCGTCGTTCACACGATCGATGTACCGCCTGAGACGCCATCCGGCATCTACACGGCCCGCCTCGTTGATGGTGCGGGAGCCACGGAGGTCCCCTTCGTCGTTGCCGGACGGTCCGCAGTCATGCTCCTTGCCCCAACCCTCACCTGGCAGGCGTACGGAAACCTTGGCCGTGACCCCGATACATGGCCGGGTCGCTCTCTATATTCACTCCACGCGGATGGCTCGCCGGTCTTGGTCAACACGGCGCTCCGCCCCTGCCCAACGCTTGAGCCGCAGGCCCGATTGGAGGTAGACGGCGGTGACGGATTCGCTGAGGGCACTGGTGTGGTGGCGCACCTGCTGATGGCCGATCTCTATGCATGGCACTGGCTGACGGAAGGCGGATTCAGCCCCGCGGTCATGGACGATCGCGAACTGCACGCGCGCGGCTACTCAGCTCTTGACGGCGTTCGCGTTCTCGTGCTCTCTGCCCATCCGGAGTACTGGACGAGCGCCATGCTCGACGCACTAGACCGGTTCGTTGAAGACGGCGGCAGTGTTGTCTATCTGGGCGGAAACGGACTGTACTGGGTGACATCCCTGCACCCCACCAAACCGCACCTGATGGAGGTGCGTCGCTGGGGAGGCTCACAGACATGGTCCGTCGAGGAAGCGGATCGGCCTCATCAGTACGAGCAATGCCTCGGCGGGCTCTGGGCGGATGCGAAGCGCCCGCCGAACCTGCAGGTGGGCGTGGGATTCGCCGGGTTCGGCGCCGGGCCATCCCTCACGTACGTGCGAACAGAAGCGAGTTACTCAGAGGAGTGGAGTTGGGTCTTCGAAGGAGTGAACACGACGGAGTTCGGCGGCGACGGGATCAACGTGGGCGTTGGCAATGAGTTCGACTCGTTCGATCCCTTGGTCGCTGCACCCGGTCGCACGACCGTTTTGGCGACGGCACAGCCCGTGACACCTGACCACTTCGCAACCTTCGAGGGCGGTCCGGGGCGGGCACCCAACCCAAAGGTTCGAGCCGATCTCGCGGTTACGGCCACCCCAGGCGGCGGACTCATCCTCGCCGTGAGCTCCATCACCGCAAGCGGATGCCTGGTGGTCACGGAAGGCCCGAAGACACTTCGACGCGTGTGTACCAACATTCTTGAGCACATGGTGGCGAACTCGCGGCCTCATTGGTAAGGGAAACACGTCGGGATTTGGGAGGAGATTCGCCGAGGGGCGAATCGACGGCTCCTGTCCCCGTCACTGAAGTGAAAGGTCGGCCAGGTGGCCGGCATTTGTCATTTCTGAGTCTTGCCTAGTAGTAACGCCATGCATTACTATTGACGGGTGATCGTCTCGTTCGCGGACCGCGACACTGAGCGCCTGGCCTCCGGCCAGCGCATTCGTAGGTTCACGTCCTTCGAGTCGATCGCACGAAGGAAATTGAGGCAGTTGGATATTGCTGGCCGACTCGATGACCTCAAGGTTCCGCCGGGCAATCGTCTGGAGGCGCTCAAGGGGAATCGCAAGGGCCAGATGAGTATCCGCATCAATGATCGGTGGCGTGTCTGCTTTCGATGGACTCAGGCGGGGCCTGCCAACGTCGAGATCGTGGACTATCACTAGAAGGAGGACGGGCAATGGCGAAGAGTTCTGTGCTGCTTGACTCGGTTACGCCGGGGGAGTTGCTCTGGGAAGAGTTCATGGTCCCGATGGGCTTGTCTCGTTACCGGCTGGCCAAGGAGATTGGCGTGCCCGCTCCGCGCATTGGTGACATCGTGAGCGGAAAGCGTGCGGTCACCGCTGACACGGACCTTCGCCTCTGCCGGTTCTTCGGCCTCTCCGACGGCTATTGGCTGCGTGCCCAGGCTGCTTATGACATCGAGGTTGCCCAGCGGCAGCTTGCTCCTGAGCTAAAGAAGATCAAGCCCTGGTCTGATACTGCTGCATGATCTCGAAAGTGGGTGATGCAGGTGCAATCCTGCATCCCCAGGGGGTGCAGACGGGGGTGCAAAGGTGAAGACTTGTGAGGACACGTCGCGGGGCACTCAGCCCAAAGATCGCAACTCCGTCTAGTCCCTGAGCACTGTGAAGAAGTCTCCTCGGAATTCAAGAGGGCGCACGGCCACTCAGGCTTCTCTCACCCTGAG